>NZ_JBSFRH010000056.1:0-38635 GCF_053589135.1 Rhodococcus sp. NPDC003382 | reverse complement strand
CACAACATCGGCAAGATCCTCACCATGGTCGGTGGGGGCGGGTTGCCGGCCGTCGTGTGAAGCGGTGGTGCCGGGGCGGGAGACCCCGCCCCGGGACCGGCGCTGTGGTTCGCGGTCGCGGACCTTCGGCTATTTCGCAACAGCCCGTCTGAGGAGACGAACGGTACATTCGCTCGGATAGGACGCCGGGACCCGAGGCCGGAACCACGCTCCTGCAACGTTTCACCGAACTCCCCCGCGAACCCGTCGCCCGGCGCGCCTAATGGGATCACACAGTCGACGACACGGGGGTTCGCATGTCGAAGAAGTCGGAGCAGCGCACTGCCCTGGTTGTGTCCGGTGCCGGCGCGCGAGGTGCGTACGAGGCGGGTGCCGTCCAGGCCCTGCTTCCCGTACTCGCACCCGACGAGGTGGTTCCGCCGATCCTGGTCGGGACCAGCGCCGGGGCGTTGAACGTGGCCGGCTTGGCGGCCTATGCCGATCTCGGCGGCGAGCAGGCAGCCAAGGAGGTGGTCGCGGCGTGGAGCGGGGCCGAGCTGACGGACGTGTTCTCCCCGATCGGCACTCTGCTGCGGACCGGCGGTTCGACGCTCGGCAGGCTGATCGGGCTTCCGGTTCCTCCTCCCGCCGGGCTTCTCGACACGTCGCCGATGCGAGCGTCGCTCGAGGCACTGGTTCCCTGGGACCGGCTTCACGAGAACGTCCGCGCGGGCAAGGTCCGAGCGGTGGCCGTGGCCACGACCTCGCTGGCCACCGGAGGAACCGTGGTGTTCGTCGAGCACGCCGACGACGTGCGTCTTCCCGGCTACGACGCGCACCGCAACATTCGATACGTCTCGACCACCCTCGGCGTCGATCACCTGCTCGCGTCCGCTGCGATCCCGATCCTCTTCCAACCTGTCGAGATCACCGGCGAAAACCGGGGTGGGTACATCGACGGCGGTCTCCTGCTCAACACACCCATCAAACCGGCTCTCGAATTGGGAGCAGAGCGGATCGGGGTGGTCGCGTCCCATCCGCAGGAGCGTCTGCCACTGCCCTCCGGGTCCACGGGCCAGGCAAATCCGCCCGATATCCTCGGCACCGCCGCGCTGTCGCTGCGCGCAATCCTCACGGACCGCATGATCGACGACCTGTGGACGCTGCGTAACCGCAATGGCACGAAGGGCTACCGCGCCGTCGATGTCGTGTTCGCCGGGCCGACCCTGCAGGAGACCAGCAAGATCGACCGTCTCGCAAAGGACGCGTTCGACTCGATGCTCGGCCTGCGGGGCCGTGTCCGCCACCCGATGGAGACAACCCTGATGAGTTTGATGAGCGACGTTCGGCCCGGCCACGACGAGCTGCTGAGCTACACCATGTTCGACTCGAAATTCACCGGGCCCGCCGCGGAGCTCGGCAGTAAGTGCACGCCGCAATCCTCGTGACACAGGCCGACTTCTCGTGAAACAGCCCGGCGATACTCACCGAACGACGAGTGAAGTTCACCGACCCGGCCCGGTCGAATACGACCCTGCAGGTCCGCGGTTCGGGCGCGCCGGTGCGCTGGGTGCTCGCACACCCGTCGAATGATCTCGCCATCCGACGAGCACCTCGTGCAGAGTCTCGGCGCCGTGCAATGGTTCCGGCGCCGCCGGCAGGTCGACGGGATAGATGAGAAACGGGGTGCTCTGCGGTCCCCCCATGCCGCCGTGCGAGCCGACTTGCTCCTCGAACGCCGCGACCTCGTCGGTTTCGGGCCAGTACATGCCGCCGACCATGATGTCGGCCACGTTGTCGAAGGTGTCGGTGCGTCGGATCTTCGCCAGCGCATCGGGGCCCATCACCGCGAGAGGGTCCCGGCCGGTGACTTCGCCGGTCGTCACGTCGACCTGGCCGCCGGACCCCAGCACCACGGATCCGCCGGGTGCGGCGACGAGCAGGAACCCGATTCCGGGATGCTCGCGAAGCGCGGTGAGCAGCCCGGGATGGGCGGCCTCGATGGCGTCGACATCGGCGCGTCCCGGCAGGTGCGGAAAGTAGATCAGACCGAGGTTGCCCGAGCCGAGCACGATCGGCTCGCCCGTGGGAGGACGCGCCTCCTCGTCGGCTGCCGACGCGTGCATGCTGGCCGCCGCGTAGGCACGGCCCTCGGCCCCGGGCTTGGGGGATGCGGTGGCAGCGCGCTCGTGCCGGTGCCGACCTTCCGCGGACGGCTCGCCCTGCGCGGTCAGCCGGGCAACCAACTCCCCCAGGGTCTCCCCGTAGCGTTGCCGGAAGGTGGCGCCCTGACTCTGCCCGTGGTCCGACAGCACGACGACGCGGTAGCGCCGGTCCGCCTGCTCCGTCACAGCGAGCAGCATCTCGACGATCTCGTCGAGCTTGGTCAGCACCGCGAGGGTCTCGGGCCGGGAGATTCCGGAGTGGTGCGAGACTTCGTCGTATCCGATCAGGTCGACGTAGACGATGCTGCGCCCCTTGATCAGATCCCCGACCACCGCGGCGGCGGTGACGTCGGTGGCCAGGACGGTCGCGAAGGCCCGCACGAACGGATACACCCCTCCCCGCGAGACCCGCGGCCGGATGTCCTTCCGCTTCTGCCGCAATGCCTGACGCAGCTCCCGCTGGAGTTCCGCGAACATTCGGATGAACGTGCGCAGCGCACTCGCCGGGTCGACGAAGTAGTCGCTGTAGCCGGCGCCGGCGCCGAGACGGGCACCGCGCATGCGGCTGACGACGAGCACGTTGTCGTGTGCACCGCCGGTGAACAGGTTGCCGCGGCTCGCACCGTCGTGCGCGAGTAGACCCGGAATCTCGGCCCGTTCGAGTTCGCGCTGCTCGTTGTCGGCGGGGTTGCTGAACACCGAGATGCGCCCGGTCGTCTTGTCGTACCAACGGAAAGCCGGGACGTTGTGGTTGGAACCGTGCAGCACCGCCAGCTGGGTCGCCCCGGTCTGGCTGCTCCAGTCGGTGTGCCACGGGACCAGCCGGTGGGTCTCGCGCACCAGCTTCGCCAGCCCGGGCGTCACGCCGTCGGCGATCGCGCGCCGCAACACGTCGTAACCCAGCCCGTCGATCTGGATGCACAACAGCCCCGGATCCGCGTCCACGAGAGCAGCGTTGCGTCGCAGGCGGAACCGGTTCCGGCGCACCTGCATCAACCGGTACGCGGTATCGGAGCGGGACGCGATCGCACCCGAGACCACAGAGGTGACCAGCGAGACCACCGCTGCCAGAACGACCGCATCGCGCGGCTCGTCCACCGTGGCGACCGGCACCAGGTTCAGCGTCAGCAGCATGATCGCGCCGCCTGCGAGGAACACCCCGACGAACAGCAGCACGGGGCCGATCCACGACATGAAGCGCATCGTCAACGGCCACAGTGCCGCGTTGAGGATGCCGAACACCAGCGCGACCACCAGCGCGGCAGGAAGCGTCGGCAGCGGAGCAAAGCTCGACGGATCCAGGGTGACGCCGCGGAGGATGCGGTCCAGCACGAGAACCGCGAACGCCGACGATCCCCAGAGCACGAGGAATTCGACGAGTATCCGCAACACCCCGCCCACCGTGCGCATCGCACTCCCTCTCGTTGTCTGGAATCGTAAGGGGCGTGAGCGCGCCGCCGGGTGGGAATACCGCCGCGTCCGGGATGCGCTGGCTCGGGCATGCCAGCACGCTGATCGTGGACCGCGGTACGGTCGTCCTGACCGATCCGGTGCTCACCGACCGCGTCGCCCACCTGCGCCGCCGGCAGGGCCCCACCCCCCTCGGCTTCCGCACGCGCCACCCGGACGTCGTCCTGCTCTCGCATCTGCACGCCGACCACACCCATCTACCGTCGCTGCGGCTGCTCGACCCGGACGTTCCGATCGTGGTCCCGTGGCGGGCGATGGACGGCCTGCCCGCGTTGCGCCGCTTCGGCGACCGCCTGGTGCCCCTGCGGCCCGGCGACGAAACACGCATCGGCGCGGTCACCGTGCGCGCCGTGCCCGCACATCACGACGGTCGACGCTGGCGACGTGGACCGCAGCTCGCGCCGGCGGTCGGATACGTGGTCGAAGGCGACCGGCGGACCTACTTCGCCGGCGACACCGATCTGTACCCGGGGCTGGAAGACCACGTCGGCCCGGGGGTGGACCTCGCGCTGCTACCCGTCGGGGGCTGGGGTCCCACACTCGGCGACGGTCACCTCGACCCGCCTCGAGCCGCGGTCGCCGCGCGGCTGGTGGAGGCAGCCCTGGCAGTGCCGATCCACTACGGCACGCTGTGGCCGATCGGCTTCGACGCCGTGCGTCCGCGGTCGTTCTTCGGACCCGGCGCCGAGTTCGTCCACCATGCCGAGCGCGCGGGGCTCGTGGCCGTGGAGTTGCGTCCGGGTGACGCACTCGGCGGATCGGACGGCGGGCACGGTTCGTCCGGGACGCATCGCCGATAGCCCACGACGACACACCACCGCACACCTCCCCCACACCGCGGTCGGACCACATTAGGGTCCTACCGACGATCATCGAGGGGACGACACATGAAGCTGGCCGAGGCACTGGCCGCGCGCGGAGATCTGTTGCGCAGGATCAACCAGCTGCGGGAACGGATCCTGGACAACGCCCGCCATCAGGAGGGTGAGGAACCGGCCGAGGACCCCGTCGCACTGCTCGCCGAACTGACCGATGCGCTCGACGAGTACGAACAGCTGATCCGCCGAATCAACAAGACGAACGCGGCGTCACCGCTCGGGGACGGCACCGTGACCGATGCTCTGGCCCGTCGAGATGTGCTGCGCCTGCATCATTCCGCGATCACCGCCGCCGCCGACGCCGCGTCCGGGCGCTCCGACCGCGGATTCGGTCGCCAGCTGCGCTCCGAGCTGGTCCACGTCGCAGCCCTTCCGGTCGCCGAATTGCGAACTCGCGCAGACCGATTGGCACGCGAAATCCGCACCGTCGACCTGGACATCCAGCGCACCAACTGGGAGGTCGACCTGCTGGACTGAACCGTGAGGAGGGCCGAGAGCTGGTAGCCGGCCGAAGAGGCGAGCACACAACCGCGCCGGGCGGTCAACTCCGGCACCTCGGTGCGCGGGGGCAGCGCAACAAACCGCACTACGCACGCCCAGCACCACGCACAAGAGACCGTGCACCACGCACGATTCACCACCACGTGCTGATCTTCGACCGGCGAGGGCGGGTTCGGGGGCATCTCGGCGCTCCTCACGCCTCGAATCGGGATCGCCTCGAATCGAGCCGAATACCATCCGCGATCAGGAGGAGTGGAGCGATGGCCGCAACGGAGAACAGCAGCACCACGGTTGCCGAGGTGATGGCCGAACTCGCCGAACTCGACGACCCCAAGATCCGTGCGGTTAACCTGAAACACGGCGACGACCACGGGGTGAACCTCACAAAGCTGCGCGCTGTCGCGAAACGACTGAAGACGCAGCAGGATCTCGCGCGGGAACTCTGGGACACCGGCGACAGCGCAGCCCGGCTGCTGGCCATTCTCATCTGCCGTCCGAAGGCGTTCGACCGCGACGATCTCGACGCGATGCTGCGGGCGGCGCGCACCCCCAAGGTGCAGGACTGGCTCGTCAACTACGTGGTCAAGAAGAACCCGCACTGCGAGGACCTGCGTGCGACATGGTTCGCCGACCCGGATCCGGTCGTCGCGAGTGCCGGGTGGGAACTGACCGTCGACCGCGTCGCGAAGAACCCCGACGGCCTCGACCTGACCGGACTGCTCGACATCATCGAGGCGCAGATGAAGGACGCCCCGGATCGACTGCAGTGGGCCATGAACCACTGCCTCGCCGAGATCGGCATCGAGCACGCCGACCTGCGCGACCGTGCGATCGCGATCGGTGAGCGCCTGAAGGTGCTCGAGGACTACCCGACGTCCCCGGGATGTACCTCGCCGTTCGCCCCGACCTGGATCGCCGAAATCGTGCGGCGCCGCAGCGCGACGTAACGATCGTCACGCCGGTCACCCCGTCCGGTTGCCCGGCCGGGTGCGCGCCCTCATGCTTCAGACATGGACGGACCCGTGTTCCCGCCTCCACCACGCTCGGCGCGACCGGTTCGGTGCGAATGGGACGCGCTGAGGTCCCTGCCGCCCTCGGCGGAGCGGTTCGACCCCGAGCAGGTCGCGGACCTTCCCTCGGCCGCGCAACAATGGCTCACGCACGCGCTGGAACCGGGCGTGCCGCTCGCCCGCGCGGTGCACCTGACCATGCGCGGTCACATCAAGCTCGGGTCGTGGCGCCCGTTCCGGGCAGCGCAGATCCTCGCCCCGGGCGTCGGGTTCGTGTGGGCGGCGACCGCGCGGGTCGCGGGTCTGCCGGTTCTCGGCTACGACCGGTACACCGACGGACGCGGCGAGATGAACTGGAAACTCGGTGGTCTCGTCCCGGTGATGTCGGCGGCCACCACCGACGTCGGCACCAGCGCCGCCGGCCGCTTGGCCTCCGAATTCATCTTCGTACCAACGACATTCAGGTCGGCGACGTGGCACGAGGCGGGCACCGGTTCCGCACTCGCGACCTGGCGCATCGGCCGCCACACCGAGACGGTGTGCCTCGAACTCGCCGGAAACGGCCGGCTCGGGACGATACATCTGGATCGCTGGGGCAATCCGAACGGAGAACCCTTCGGCCGCTACCCGTTCGGTGTGGACATCGAGGCGGAGTCGTCGTTCGGCGGCATCACGATTCCGTCCCGCTTCCGCGCCGGATGGTGGTGGGGCACGAACCGATGGCCGGAGGGCGAGTTCTTCCGTGCGGAGATCAGCGCCGCCGTGTTCCGCTGAGGACACAGCATTCCGCCGAGAACACAGCCGAAACGACACCGGTGCGCACCGGAGAGTCACCGTTCATCGGGCACGAGGCGCCGGCCTCTGCAAGGATGCGCGGATGAATCTGGTTGGCATCCCGGAACAACGGCGCCGGGTCGGTCGCGCGGATCCCGTCGGCCCCGACGCGGCACCATCCGGGAAACCGAGTGCGGCGTTTCGCCCCGACATCGAGGGCCTGCGGGCCGTTGCGGTGCTCGCCGTGGTCCTGTTCCACGCAGGTGTGCCCGGGATCGGCGGCGGATTCGTCGGTGTCGACGTCTTCTTCGTCGTCTCGGGTTTCCTCATCACCGGGTTGCTGTGGCGGGACGTGACGTCCACCGGGTCCGTGCGGATCGCCCGCTTCTACAGCGCACGAGCGCGCCGCCTCCTCCCGGCCGGAGGTCTCGTGCTGGTGGTCACGGCGATCGGTTCGGCGTTTCTATTGCCCCCGTTGCAGGCCCGGGAGGCGCTGGGCGACGGAATCGCAAGTGCGCTCTACGTGGGGAACTACCGATTCGCGTTGCGTGGCACCGACTATCTGGCGGCGGACGCGCCCCCGTCCCCGTTCCAGCACTTCTGGTCGTTGGGGGTCGAGGAGCAGTTCTACCTGGTGTGGCCGGCGCTGATCGTGGCGACCGCCTGGTCGGTCCGTCACAGGCGCGGCGGGGCCCCGTCGGCGGTGCCGTACGTCTCGGTCCTGGTACTGGTTGCGGCGGCGTCGTTCGCGGTGTCACTGTCCTGGACCCGCACGCTGCCGCCGTGGGCGTTCTTCTCCCTGCCGTCTCGGGCGTGGGAGTTGGCCGTCGGTGGCCTGGTCGCGCTGTCCGTCCCGCTGTGGCGCCGACTGCCGGGTCTCCTCGCGGCCACCGCGGGATGGGCCGGGCTGGCCCTGATCGTCCTCGCCTGCGTGCGTCTGGGCGAAACCACCCCTTATCCGGGCACGGCAGCCCTGCTGCCCGTACTGGGTACGGCGCTGGTGATCGGCGCGGGCTGTGCCTCGCCCCGGCTGGGTGTCGGACGCGGATTGTCGCTGCGGCCGATGCGCGCGCTCGGGCGCCTGTCGTACTCCTGGTACCTGTGGCACTGGCCCCTGCTGATCCTCACGCCGGCATTCCTCGACCGCGACCTCGGGCCGGTCGGGCGTCTGGCTGTGGTGGCGCTCGCCGCCGGGCTCGCCGCGCTCACGCTGACGGCGGTGGAGAACCCCCTCCGGTTTGCGCTCCCCCTGCGCCGCTCGGCTTCCCGCAGTCTCGTTGTCGGGGCAGCGATCACCGCGCTCAGCGTCTGTGTGTGTCTGGTGCTGCTGGTGCTGCGGCCGGTTCCGGTCGGCCACGGGGAGGCCGCCGCGGCGCTGACGGTCTCTGCGCCGACGCAGGATCCGGCGCCCACGGCCGACCCGCACGATGTTGCCGTGCGGGAACTGACCGCACAGGTTCAGGCCGCGGTCACGGCGACGGCGGGATTGGCTGCTGTCCCGTCGAACCTGTCCCCGTCACTGGCCGATGCGCCGTCCGGCAAGCCGGATGTGTTCCTCAACGGTTGTGTGCGCTCGTGGCTGGAGGTCGGACAGGACGAGTGCGCGTCGGGTGATATCACGTCACCGATCACGGTGGCGCTGGTCGGTGACTCGCACGCCGCGATGTGGGCTCCTGCGTTCGAATCGGTTGCCGTGGAACGGCGGTGGCGGCTGGAAACCCTGGGCAAGGTCACCTGTCCACTGCTGGACCTGTCGTTGACGAGCCCGTACCTGGGGCGCGAGTACACCGAGTGCGAGCAGTGGCGCGGGGAGATCGTCTCGCGGTTGCAGGAGGAAAGACCACAACTCGTCGTGCTGAGCATGTCTCGCCGATACGGCGGCGACTTCGGTTTCACCACGTACGGCCCGGAGTGGCAGGACAGCCTGACCCGCATGGTTGCCCAACTCCGGGCGACCGGCGCGAAGGTCCTCGTCCTCGGCCCGGTGCCGGATCCGCACGCGGTGGTGCCGACGTGCCTGTCCGAGCACATCGACGATGCGACGGCCTGCGCACCGGAGCGGTCGATGGCACTGAACGCTGCCGGCGTCGCCGCCGAGGCCGCGGCCACTGTTGCCGGCGGCGGGGAGTATGCCGACCTCACCGAGCTGTTCTGCACCGCCGAGAGTTGCCCGGTGATCGTCGGAAACGGCCTGGTGTTCCGCGACGACAACCACCTCACGATCGAGCACGCCCAAGCGTTGGCTCCCGTCGTCGGCGCACTCGCGGACCGGGCTCTGGCCCCGCGCTAGGGTTCCGTCGGGTCAGGGCGATCGGCAACGGCGCGGTCGGGTAGGGGCTCGAGCCGGAGTGGTGAACGGCATGGCGCCGTTCGGCCGGGGTGGGCAAACCCGGACCCCTGGGTCGACATCCCGATCGGTGCGGGCGTGGGACTGTCGACCGGCGCCAGGTGGTCTTCGGCTTCGGTCGTCCGTCCAGAGCCGGCCCGTGCGTGTACGCCGTCGAACGACACCGGCAGCGACGGAAGAAGCTGTGGCACCGAATCCGGCGGGGACGGCGCCGACCTCCCCTCCTTCCACGAAAGCGAGCACACTGAGAGGTAGTAAGCACGCCGAGGGACAGCAAGTAAGGCGAGCGGTATGAGTACACAACAGAATTCACATGGCCGGGCCGCACCGGACGAGCCGCACCGTCGGGGCGCGGCGAGCGACCGGAAGTCCACGAACAGCGGCAACGCGACGGCAGCCACCGCACCCCGCACGGGAGTCCGTTCACCGAAGGCGGCGACGAGGACGAAGGCGTCCCCCGAGACGCCTTCGGCGCGAGCCCCCCACAAGGAATCGGCCGGCCCGAGGTCGACCGCACCGCGCCGCGGCCAACCGTCAAGGGTAGAACCACCGTCTCGTCGGAAACGAACAGATGTCGCGTCCGGCACGTCGGCTCCGACCACGCGCCGTGCGCGAGAGCGATCCGACAGTGCCGTGCCGCGAAAGCATCCCCAGGCGGAGCCGACCACCACGAATCCGGCCACACGGAAACGTCCCCGAAAGGAGGGGACCCGCCCGCCCGCGCACCCGCGGTCCGCTCCGCCGATCAACACGCATCAGCCGGAAATCTCATCGACGGTGCGCGGCGGCACTACTGACACCGGGCCTGCCGGCGCTGTCTTCGAGGTGGTGCGTCGATCGCTCGGGACTGCCGTCGAAGCGTTGGAAAACCGCGTTCACCAGCTCGCCGGCGTGCAGAATCGCGGTGACCTGGCGAAAAAGATCCGGAAGTGGATCGACCCGCTTGTCGATGAAGTTGCGCACGGACGCGCGGGCATGAAAGCCGCGCTGGCAGGACTTCAGGCCGTTCTGGCGGGTAGGAATCCGGTGTGGGCTGCGATCAAAGGCCTGGTTGGAGGGTTGAGCCTCGAGGCCAAGATCGGGCTCGTTCTCGTGCTGTCCCTCGCACTCCTGCTCGGGCCGGTGCTGCTCGTGGTGCTCTTGCTGGCACTTCTTGTCGCGGTGGTGGTCGCTGCGGTGCGAACCGGCACCGACTAGCGGCGGATCGGGTCCTCCGGTCGGCCATGGGGCAGTTCGACCGCCCCGTCGCGACCGGAGGACCTCACCGTGTCAGAGCAGCACGGTGCCGGCGTCGGCCTTGCCCTGCTTGGCGACCTCGGAGTAGGCGGCGGCGAGCAGCGTCGGGTCCGGCCCCTCGAGCCGGCCCGGCTTGGCGAGACCGTCGAGGACGACGAACCGCAGCATTCCGGCGCGGTTCTTCTTGTCGGTCTGCATGCCCTTGTGCAGCTCGGCGAAGGCGGCGGCGTCGTAGGTGGTGGGCAGGCCCACCGCTTCGAGGATTGTCCGGTGCCGATCGGCGGTCGCGTCGTCGAGGCGGCCGGCCAGCCGTCCCAGTTCCGCGGCGAACACGAGTCCGACGGAGACCGCGGCGCCGTGACGCCACCGGTACCGCTCGCGGCGCTCGATGGCGTGGCCGAGGGTGTGCCCGTAGTTGAGGATCTCGCGCAGGCTCGACTCGCGCAGGTCCGCGGCGACGACCTTGGCCTTGACCTCGATGGAACGGCGGATCAGCTCCGGCAGCACCGTGCCGGTCGGATCCAGCGCAGCCTGCGGGTCGGCCTCGATGAGGTCGAGGATCGTCGGGTCGGCGATGAAGCCGGTCTTGATGACCTCGGCCATGCCGGCGATGATCTCGTTGCGCGGCACGGTCTCGAGGGTCGCCAGGTCCACGAACACGGCGGACGGTTCGTGGAACACGCCGACCAGGTTCTTGCCCGCCTCGGTGTTGATGCCGGTCTTGCCGCCGACCGCGGCGTCGACCATCGCGAGCAGCGTCGTCGGGATGTGGAAGATGCGCACCCCGCGCATCCAGGTGCCGGCGACGAATCCGGCGAGGTCGGTGGCGGCGCCGCCGCCGAGCGAGACGATCGCGTCGCTGCGGGTCAGGCCGATGCGGCCGAGCACCTCCCAGCAGAACCCGGCGACCGCGAGATCCTTGCCGTCCTCGGCATCGGGGATCTCCACGCGGTGCGCATCGATTCCCTTCTCTGCGAGCACTTCCCGCAACGCCTCGGCCGTCGCTTCGAGCGGCGGCTGGTGGAAGATCGCGACGGTGCGGGTGCCTGTGAGGGTGTCGACGATGTCACCGAGCAGGCCCCGGCCGATGATCACCGGGTAGGGCTGGGCGGTCTGGACGTCGACACGTACCGGTTCGGTCACGGTGTGGTGCTCCGCTTCTCTGCGCTGGTGGACGTGCTCGCGGTGGCGCCGGCAGCGGCTTCCGCCTCGAGCTTGGTGATCAGGTACTGGACGACGCGGCCCGGACTGCGGCCGTCGGTCCGGACCCGGATGGTCGCGGCCTGCCGGTACAGCGGGCGACGTCGGCGCATCAGCTCCCGGTACTTCTTGGCCGGATCGTCCCCCGCGAGCAGGGGGCGTCCGGTGCCCGTGCCGGTGCGGCGCAGACCTTCGGCGATGCTGATCTCGAGATAGATCACTGTGTGCCCGGCGAGCCGCTTGCGGGTGCGCTCGGACAGGATCGCCCCGCCACCCAGGGAGATGATGCCCTCCTGTTGCGCGAGGGCATCGGCGACGACGCGTTCCTCGATCTCCCGGAACGCCGGCTCGCCGTCCTCGGAGAAGATCTCGGGGATGGTGCGGCCGGTGACGCGTTCGATCTCGGCGTCGGTGTCGAGCAGCGGCAATTCGAGTGCCTGGGCCAGGCGCCGACCGATCGTCGACTTTCCGGCGCCGGGCGGCCCGATCAGTACGGCGCGTGGCCTCATGACAGTCACCGCGGCGGACGCGCCGCGATGCCCTTCATGTAGTGGTCGGCGTTGCTGCGGGTCTCGGCGAGCGAATCGCCACCGAACTTCTCGAGCGCGGCCTGCGCGACGACCAGCGCGACCATCGCCTCGGCGACGACACCGGCGGCGGGCACGGCGCACACGTCGGACCGCTGGTGGATCGCGACCGCTTCCTCACCGGTGGTCATGTCGACGGTGGACAGGGCACGCGGGACGGTGGAGATCGGCTTCATCGCCGCGCGCACACGCAGCGCCTCGCCGTTGGTCATGCCGCCTTCGATGCCGCCGGCGCGGTTCGACGAGCGCAGCACACCGTCCGGGCCGGGCTTCATCTCGTCGTGGGCGGCGCTGCCGCGGCGGCGGGCGGTCTCGAAGCCGTCGCCGACCTCGACGCCCTTGATCGCCTGGATGCCCATGAGGGCCGCGGCGAGCCGCGCGTCGAGGCGGTCGGCGCCGCTGACGAACGATCCCAGGCCGACGGGCAGGCCGTGAACGACGACCTCCACGACGCCGCCGAGGGTGTCGCCGTCGCGCTTGGCGGCATCGATCTCGGCGATCATGGACTCTTCGGCGGCCTTGTCGAACGCGCGCACCGGGCTCGCGTCGATGGCCGCGAGGTCCGCGGCGGTCGGTTCCGCACCCACGTACGGCTCGGAGGCGCCGATGGAGATGACGTGGGAGATGACCTCGGCGCCGAACACCTGGCGCAGGAAGTTTCGGGCGACGGTGCCGGCGGCGACACGGGCCGCGGTTTCGCGGGCGCTGGCGCGTTCGAGCACCGGGCGGGCGTCGTCGAAGCCGTACTTGAGCATGCCCGAGTAGTCGGCGTGGCCGGGGCGCGGACGGGTCAGCGGCGCGTTGCGGGCCTGACCGGCGAGCGCCTCGGCGTCGACCGGGTCGGCGGACATGATGGTTTCCCACTTGGGCCATTCGGTGTTGCCGACCTCGATGGCGACGGGACCGCCGAGGGTGAGTCCGTGGCGCACCCCGCCGATGATGGTGACCTTGTCGGCCTCGAACTTCATGCGCGCGCCGCGTCCGTAGCCGAGGCGGCGGCGGGCGAGCTGCTCCGAGATGTCGTTCGACGTCACCTCGACACCGGCGACCATCCCCTCGAGCATCGCGACGAGGGCGGGACCATGGGATTCTCCAGCAGTTATCCAGCGCAGCACACCGCATATCCTTCCATGCCCGATCGGGTTGTCGTGACAGTGGTCCGCTCAGGCGGTTGTGAGGAGCGCGAGCACGGTGAACGCGCACATCGACGGGCCGTGCGGAACGAGCACCGGCCCGGCTTCGGTCCGCCACTGCTGCACCACCCGCATCACCAGTCCCGCGGTGGCGGTGAGCAGCGGTGGACCTACCGCGACGCACAGCCACGCCGCCGGTCCCGCGGCCCCCGCGGCGGCGCCCACACCGACCGCGAGTTTGACGTCCCCGGCGCCCAGCGACCGCGGCGAGACGAGGTGGGCGAGCAGCATCGGCCCGGCGAGCAGACCCGCGCCGACGAGCGCCGCGCGCCCCTGCCCGGTCGCCGCCGCGAGCGTCACGATCACTGCCGCACCGGGTCCGGTGAGAACGTTCGGGAGCCGTCGCTCGAGCAGATCGACGACGCTCAGGCACACGCACCACCAGATCAGCGAAGCGAGTGCGAGGGCCTCGACCGGACCCGAGCCGGATACCGCCGCAACCAGACTCCCGGCCACGCACGTCGCCTCGCAGACGCCGCGTGCCGGCGGGCGCCCGGCGAGGTGGGTCGTCAGGTGTCGGGCTCCGAGTCCGGCGAGGAGCCCCGCCACGACGCACAACGTGATGTCCATGGGCGCAGCGTGGCGGTTACAAGATCGCCGATCGACCCCGTCGGGTGGGAAGACCCGAATCTGTGGATGGATCGGGCGGGTGTGGACAACTCTTCCCCTGATTCCCGTGCTCGTGCGTGGTTCCGGTAGTTGCCGCTACCGAAAGCACGCACGAGCGGTCGGGCGGCTCCTCGGGTTCAGGGCTCGGCGTCGGGACCGGCAATGTCCGGCTGCACCGCCGGGCCGGTGACGTCACAGTGCGGCTTGCACGCCACCGAATCCGCGGGCACCGCGGCCGCCGGTCCGGGAATGAGGGCAGCCGCGAGGACCGCACTGACCGCGAGCAAGCCGGCGCAGATCAGCATCGCGATGTCGAACCCGCGGTCGAACGTGGCCGCGTCGGTGAGGGCCGCACCGCCGATCCCGGCGAGCCCGGGCAGTGCGGCGACGGCGAGCAGTTGGCTGGTGCGTGCCACCGCGTTGTTGACCCCGGACGCGATCCCGGAGCGTGCGACCGGCACCGCACCGAGCACCGCCGCCGTCAGGGGTGCCACCAGCGACGAGAGTCCGAGACCGAACACGACGACCGCGGGCAGCACGTCCCGCAGGTAGGACGCGTCCGCGTCGATGCGCAGCATGAGCAGCAACCCGACCGCCGCGACGGCGGGCCCCACCGTCATCGGCCCGCGCGGACCGTGCCGCTGGGCGTAGCGACCCGCCCGCGAGGACAGCAGCAGCATCAGGACGGTGATCGGGATCGTGGCCGTGCCCGCCAGGATCGGCGAGTAGCCGACGACGAGCTGCAGTTGCAGCACCAGCAGGAAGAAAACGCCGCCGAACGCGGCGTAGACGGTGAACGTGACCAGGTTCGCGGCCGTGAACAGTCGGGAGGCAAACAGATCCGGCGGGATCAACGCGACCGGGGAATGCCGCTCGACCAGCACGAACGCCACCAGCACCACGACGCCCACACCGGCGACAACGGGCTGCGCCTCGATCAGGCCGTAGGTCACCAGGCCCAGCCCGACCGCACCCAGGACCGCGCCCGCGACGTCGAGCCGATCCGGTGGCGACGGATCGCAACTCTCCGGCACGTGACGCAGCGCCACCCACACGACGACAGCGGCGAGGGGCAGATTCAGCAGGAACACCGACCGCCAGCCCGCGACCTCCACCATCCAGCCGCCGAGCAGCGGGCCGACGGCGCCGGCAACACCGCCGAAGCCGGACCACAGGCCGATCGCGGCGCCGCGGTCGTCACCCCGGATGGTGGCCGAGATCAGTGCGAGGGATCCCGGCGTGAGCAGGGCCGCGCCCACTCCCTGCAGGATTCGCGCGATCACCAGCGTGGTGACGTTCGGTGCGAGTCCGCACAACAACGAGGCTGCCGCGAACCACACTGTGCCCCAGACGAATACGCGCCGCCTCCCCCACCGGTCACCGAGTGCGCCGCCGAGCAGGATCAACGACGCCAGGGTCAGCGTGTAGCCGCTGAGCACCCACTGCATGCCGGCGACACCGGAGCCGAGGTCGGCGGCGATGCGCGGCAGCGCGATGTTGACGACGGTGCCGTCCAACAGGGCGAGGCTCGAGCCGAGCACGGTGGCGGTGACGACCCACCGGCCCCGGCGGGTGTGCAGACCGACGGTCGCCTCAGCCATCTGTTCATGGTGCCTGCCTCACCGCCACCCCGCAGTCGATCCCGAGGTCCGGGCGGCGCCCCTCGTCGCCGCCCGGACCTCGGCGCCTACTTCGGCTGGAATCGCTGCGCCCCGTCGAGGCGCACCACCTCGCCGTTGATGTACGGGTTCTCGAGCAGGTGCTGCGCGAGGAAGGCGTATTCGTCCGGGGTGCCGAGCCGCTTCGGGAACGGCACCGATTCGGCGAACTTGGCGAGCTTCTCCTCTCCGAGGAACTCCATGATCGGGGTGCGCACGGTCCCGGGTGCGATGCTGTTGAGGCGGATGCCGACCGCGCTGAGGTCGCGGGCACCGGTCAGGGTCAGGGCGTTCACACCGCCCTTCGCCGCGGCATAGGCGGACTGTCCGATCTGCCCCTCGTACCCGGCGATCGAGCTCGTCATCACGATCGCGCCGCGCTCCCCGTTCGGCTTCGGGTCGAGCTCGGCGATCTTCGCGGCGGTCAGCCGCAGCACGTTGTAGGTGCCGCTCAGGTACAGCGCGATGGTGTCGGTGAATCCCTCGAACGTGTGGGGGCTGCCGTCCCGGTTGACGACCTTCTCGAGCACCCCGAAACCGCCGTGGGCGATCACCGCGTACCGGAGCGTGCCCAACTCGTCCGCAGCCGCCAATGCCGCCTCGATGCTCGCGCTGTCGAGGACATCGGTGCGGACGTACACGGCCTTGTTGCCGAGTTCCTCGGCCAGGGCACCGGCCTTGGCGTCGTTGACGTCGGCGATGACGACGGCCGCACCGGCACCGTGCAGCCGGCGCACGGTGGCTTCGCCGAGACCGCCGGCGCCGCCGCTGACGAGGACTACTTCACCTTCGAAAGCCACAGTTCCTCCAGGGGTTGTCGTGTGCGCTCAGGCGCCGGTCCATTGCGGTGCGCGCTTCTCGGCGAAGGCCAGCGCGCCTTCCTTCGCGTCCTGCGACGTGAACACCGGGAGGATGAGCTCGAGCTGCTTCTGCCACATCTCGTCGTCCGACCAGCCGCGCGACCTGGTCATGATGTCCTTGGTGACCGCGACCGCGAGGGGTCCGTTCGCGGTGATCCGCTCGGCCAGGGCGAGCGCCTCGTCGAGGGCCTTGCCCGGCTCGGCGAGCACGTTGACGAAGCCGTACCCGTGCCCCTGCTCGGCGGTGAAGCTGTCGCCGGTCAGCGCCAGTTCGAGAGCCTTCTGGTACGGGATGCGCCGATGCAGCCGCAGCAGCCCACCACCGCCGGCGACCAGGCCGCGTTTGACCTCGGGGATCCCGAATTTCGCGGTCGTCGACGCGACTACCAGGTCGGTCGCGAGCACGAGTTCCGTTCCGCCCGCGAGCGCGTATCCCTCCACCGCGGCGATGATCGGCTTGGTGGGCGGTCGTTCGGTGAAGCCCATGCCCCGGCCGGGGATCGCGACGATCTCGCCGGCGGCGAACGCCTTCAGGTCCATGCCCGCGCAGAAGTTGCCGCCCGCGCCGGTCAGCACCGCGACCGACAGTTCGGGGCTCTCGTCGAGTTCGTCGACCGCGTCGGCCAGGCCCCGGCTGACGGCCAGGTTCACGGCGTTGCGCGCGTCCGGCCGGTTGATCGTGATCACCAACGTGCGTCCGCGGCGTTCCCGCAGTACTTCGTCCGACACCGTTTGCCTCCCGATAAGTTTCGTGGCGAAGAATTTCGTGGGCTTTTTCAGGCCTCGACGACGACCGCGCCGCCCTGCCCGCCGCCGGCACACATCGCGGCGACACCGATTCCGCCGCCGCGGCGGCGCAGTTCGTAGAGCAGGGTGGTGACCATGCGGGCCCCGGTCGCAGAGATGGGATGACCGAGGCTGCAGCCACTTCCGGAGAAGTTCACCCGTTCCTCGTCGAGTCCGTACTCGCGGCACGCGGCGATCGGAACCGACGCGAAGGCTTCGTTGATCTCCCACAGCGTCACATCCGAGGCGGCCAATCCCGCCCGGTCGAGGACCTTGCCGATCACCGCGACCGCGCCGAGTCCGGTGTCCCGCGGAGCCAGGGCCGCATTCGCCCACGCCCGGACCGTGCCGAGCACCTCGAGCCCCTCGGAGACGGCGTAGTCTCCGGCGACCAGCGTCACCGCGGCCGCGGCGTCGTTGATACCGCTGCTGTTACCGGCGGTGATGGAGAAGCCCTCGATCTCCGGGTGCAGCACCGGCAGCGACGCGAGGCGTTCGAGGGTGGTGTCGCGGCGCGGATGTTCGTCGACCGCGAAGTCCAGCACCGAACCGTCGGGCCGCTGCACCTTGATCGGCACGATCTCGTCGACGAATTTGCCGGCGTCGATCGCGGCGACGGCGCGGCGATGCGAACGTTCGGCCCAGGCGTCCATCTCTTCGCGGCTGATCCCGACCGCCTGCGCGGTGTTCCAGCCGACGGTGATCGCCATGTCGAGGGTGGGCGCGTCCGCCGTCTCCGGGTGCGACGGCGGCATCCACGGCTCCCGGAACTCGAGATTCGAACCCGGCACGCGCCATTTCATGATCGGCGAGGTCGACAACGACTGCACACCACCGGCCACGATCACCCGTTCCATGCCGACCCCGATGTGCGCGGCCGCGTTCGAGATGGCGGTGAGGCTGCCGGCGCAGTGCCGGTTGACGGCCTGCCCGGGCACCGTGGTCATGCCCGCGGCCACCGCCGCGTGGCGCGCGAGATCACCACCGCCGTAGTTCAATTCGGCGAAGATGACGTCGTCCACGTGGGACGGGTCGATGCGGGCGCGACGCACCGCCTCGGTCAGAACGGTCTCGGCGAGGGTCTCTGCCGGCACATCGACCAGCGCTCCCTTGAAGGACCGGGCGATCGCCGTGCGGGTGGCGCCGACGATGACGGATTCGACCATGTGTGTCGCCCTTTCGGTGACGTGCCGACGGGGTCGGCAGGGAGGCGTTCGCTTCTGCTGTTCACTGACGCGGCATGCGGCAGCCGATCGTCTTCGTTTCGAGGTACTGCTGGAATCCTTCGAGCCCGCACTGGCGTCCGACGCCGCTGTTCTTGAAGCCGCCGAATGGTGCGTCGGCGCCGTAGAACATGCCGCCGTTGACTCCGATCGCGCCGGTCCGGATGCGCCGCGCGACGGCCATGCCGCGCTCGGTGGACCCGGACAGCACCGCCCCGGCCAGGCCGTAGTCGCTGTCGTTGGCCAGACGAATCGCCTCGTCGTCGTCGGCGAACGGGATCATGACCAGCACCGGGCCGAAGATCTCCTCGCGGGTGATCGCCAGGCTCTGGTCCTCGCACACGAACACGGTCGGTTCGACGAAGAAACCGCCCGCCAGGTGCGGCGGCAGGTCGCACACCGCTCCCCCGCCGGTGACGATCCGCGCCCCGTCTCCGACCGCGCGATCGCACGCGTCGAGCACGCGGGCGCGCTGGGCGGCGCTGACGACGGGACCGACCAGCGTGTCGGGCAGTGCCGGATCGCCCACCGGCACCGACGCGAACATCGCGGCCACGTTCTCGACCAGGTCGTCGAACAACGAGCGGTGCACGAGCATCCGACCGGTCGCCGCGCACGCCTGACCGGCGTGCACACACACGCCCACCGCGCTGTGCAGCGCCGCGGCCGGATCGGCGTCGTCGAGGACGACGAGCGCGGATTTGCCGCCCAGTTCCAGGAAGTTGCGTTTCATGGTGGCCGCGCCCTCGCGCACGATGGTGCGGCCGACGGCGGTGGAACCGGTGAAGGAGATCAGGTCGACGCGCGGGTCGGCGACCGGCAGCGCGGCGACCTCGGTCGAGTCGGTGGTGACGACGTTGACGACCCCGGCGGGAATGTCGGTGCGCTCGGCGATGATCCGCCCGATCCGGGTCGCGTTCCACGGGGTGTGCGGATCCGGTTTGAGGACCACGGTGTTGCCGGCGGCGAGCGCCGGACCGAGCTTGTTGAGGATCACCTCGATCGGAAAGTTGGACGGGGTGATCGCCGCGACCACCCCGACCGGTTCCTGCACCACGGTCCGCACGTTGCGGGAACCGAAGAGACCGCCGCCGTCGAGGACGCGTTCCCAGGGGTAGTCGTCGATCAAACGGGCCGGGTAACGCAGCGCCTCGGCCAGCGGCCAGTCCAGCTGCGCGGTGCCGGTGGTCATGACCGGGCAACCGGCCTCGGCGACGAGTTCGTCGCGCAGGTCGTCGTGTTCGGCTTCGAGTCCGGCCTGGAGCTGGTCGAGGCACCGGGCCCGCAGGGACCGGTTCGTGGACCAGTCGGTTTCGTCGAACGCCCGGCGCGCAGCGGCGATCGCGCGATGCATGTCCTCGGGTCCGGCCGCCGCGGTGGTGCCGAGCACCCGGCCGGTGGCGGGGTCGAGGTTGTCGTAGACGGCGCCGGAGGCGGCATCGACCAGGGTGCCGTCGACGAGCATCCGGTGTTCGGCGCGTTCGGCCACCCGAGAATGCCGCTCCGGCCGTGGTGCGATCCGCGTCCCGATTTCGCTCACGTACCCCCCGTTCGCCATCCTGGATGATTAACTGTAAACGTTACCGTATAGTTCCTCAACACACCGTTGGGAATCGGAAGGGGAACCGATGTCGGGTCTGCTCCAGGGCATTCGCATCGTCGAGTTGGCATCGTGGACATACGTCCCCAGCGCCGGTGCGGCGCTGAGCGATTGGGGGGCGGAGGTCGTCAAGATCGAGGACACGCGCGGCGGCGATCCGTGCCGCTACCTGAACATCGGCGGTCTCGACCCGGCGCAGTCGCGGGTCGACGCGAACTTCATGATGGAACTTGGGAACCACGGCAAACGCAGCATCGGCGTGGACATCAAATCCGAACGGGGCCGGGACATCCTGCGGCGCCTGATCGAACGTGCCGACGTGTTCCTCACCAACTGGCTGCCCGCCGCACTCGAGCGCGCCGACCTGTCCGTCGAACGCATCCGCGAGTTCAACCCGAACGTCATCGTCGCGCGCGGCAGCGGCCAGGGCAGCCGCGGACCCGAACGCGACCGCGGCGGCTTCGACGCCGCCAGCTACCTCGCCCGCGGCGCCGTCGCCTACGCCCTGACCCCACCGGATGCCGAATACCCGGTGACGCAGACCCCCGCGTTCGGCGACCTGCAGGGCGGCATCACCCTCGCCGGCGGGATCGCCGCCGCCCTGTTCCACCGGGCCACCACCGGCCACGCACCCATCGTGGACAGTTCCCTTCTGTCCCAGGGTGTTTGGGCGATGGCACCGGACATCGCCGCGGCGGACTACTACGGCATCGACCGGATCCCGGTGGGCAATGCGGGCACGGCACCGAATCCCGCCGTCAACCGCTACCGCACCCGCGACGGCCGGTGGATCCAGCTGGTGTTCCTGCAGGCCGACCGGTACTGGAAGGGCTTCTGCGAACGCATCGGCCGACCCGACATGGCCACCGACGAACGGTTCGTGCCGCTGGCGAATCTGGTCGCCAACAAGGAAACCGCGACCGCGGAACTGCGCCACACCTTCGCCGAACGCGATCTCGCCGACTGGCAGAAGATCCTCGCCGACGAACCGGGCGTGTGGGCGACCCTCGCGAGCCCGAAGGAGGTGCTCTCGGATCCGCAGGTCGTCGCGAACGGCTATCTCATGACCGTCACGGACGCCGCGGGCCGCGAATACCGCACCGCCGCCGCACCCGTCCAGTTCGACGAGACTCCACCGCCACCCCGCCGCGCCCCCGAGTACGGCGAACACACCGAGGAGATCATGCTCGAACTCGGTTTCGACTGGGACGCCGTCATCGCCGCCAAGGAAGCCGGAGCCGTGCTGTGAAACGACATCTCACCTGCCCTTGCGGGGAGTACCTCACCGGCGCCGACGAGGACGAACTCGTCGAGAACGCACGCAGGCATCTGGCCGAGCAGCATCCCGGGCACGACTACGACCGCGAGCAGATTCTCTTCATGGCCTACTGACCCGCTTTCAGAAGCAGCACGACTGTCCCCCAATATCTTCCGCCGCCGAGGAGCGTCGACGTGAACAAGAACGACATGATCCTGATCAGCGTGGACGATCACATCATCGAGCCACCCGACATGTTCGACAACCACCTGCCGAAGAAGTACGCCGCCGACGCCCCGAAGCTCGTCCACACCCCGGACGGCGCCGACATGTGGAAGTTCCGGGACACCGTGGTGCCCAACGTCGCGCTCAACGCGGTCGCCGGCCGGCCCAAGGAGGAATACGGGCTCGAACCGGACGGCCTCGACGAGATCCGGCCCGGCTGCTACGACGTGCACGAACGCATCAAGGACATGAACGCCGGCGGCATCCTCGCGTCGATGAACTTCCCGTCCTTCCCCGGCTTCGCCGGCCGGTTGTTCGCCACCGAGGACCCGGACTTCTCGCTCGCGCTGGTGCGCGCCTACAACGACTGGCACATCGACGAATGGTGCGGCGCGTATCCGGGCCGGTTCATTCCGATGGCGCTGCCGGTGATCTGGGACGCCGAACTGTGCGCCGCCGAGGTGCGGCGCTGCGCCGAGAAGGGCGTCCACTCGCTCACCTTCACCGAGAACCCGGCCGCGCTCGGCTACCCGAGCTTCCACGACCCGTTCTGGAATCCGCTGTGGAAGGCGCTCGTCGACACCGACACCGTGCTCAGCGTGCACATCGGGTCCTCGGGACGGCTGTCGATCCCGGCCGTCGATTCCCCGCCGGACGTGATGATCACGCTGCAGCCGATGAACATCGTGCAGGCCGCGGCCGATCTGCTGTGGTCCCGGCCGGTCAAGGACTACCCGGACCTGAAGATCGCGCTGTCCGAGGGCGGTACCGGGTGGATCCCCTACTTCCTCGAACGCCTGGACCGGACCTACGAGATGCACTCCACGTGGACCCTGCAGGACTTCGGCGGCAAGTTGCCCAGCGAGGTGTTCCGCGAGCACTTCCTCACCTGCTTCAGCAGCGACCCCACCGGGGTGCGGCTGCGCCACGACATCGGAATCGACAACATCGCGTGGGAGTGTGACTACCCGCACAGCGACTCGATGTGGCCCGACGCCCCCGAGGTTCTCTCGTCGGTGCTCGTGCGCGAGAACGTGCCCGACGACGAGATCGACAAGATGACGCACCTGAACGCGATGCGCTGGTACTCGTTCGATCCGTTCACGCACATCCCCCGCGACCGGGCCACGGTCGGCGCGCTGCGCGCCGCCTCCGCCGGACACGACGTGAGCATCCAGCCGCGCAGCCACAAGCACACCCCCGCCGAGGAGAAGCTGTCGGCGTTCCAGGCACAGATCAAGGCGGCCACCGCGCACACCGCGTCCTGACCGCGCTGCGTCCCCCGCGCTTGCGGGTGCTCGTTCCTCATACCTAGATCTGCTAGGGTCACCGTTATCCATAGCAGCGCTAGGTATGAGGGCGACATGTTCATCGAGAAGGATCTGGTGGCCGCCTCGGCCACCCCGCTCGTGCTCGGCATCCTCGCCGAAGGCGAGTCGTACGGGTACGCGATCATCAAACGCGTCAACGAGTTGTCGCAAGGGCAGATGCAGTGGACGGACGGGATGCTGTATCCGCTCCTGCACCGCCTCGAGCGGGCGGGACACGTGTCCGCCACCTGGCGCGTCGCCGACAACGGGCGACGCCGCAAGCACTACGCCATCACCGACGCCGGCCGGGACGTGCTCGCCGAACGAGCGGCGCAGTGGACCGTCGTCGCCGACGCGCTGCAGCAGGTGTGGCAGTCGGCCCAGTTGCCTCCTGCGGCCGCGCCGGGGTGGTCGTGATGACCCTCGACGCACATCTCGAATCCCGCATCGCCGGCTGGCGCAGTTACGTCTCGGACCATCGGGTGATCTCACCCTCGGACATCGACGAGATGGAAGATCATCTGAGGGAACAGATCTCGGACCTCGTCTCGGTCGGACTGACCGCCGACGAAGCGTTTCTGGTCGCGGTCGGCCGGATGGGTAGTCTCGACGAGATCTCCCGGGAGTTCGCCCAGGAGCATTACGACCGGCTGTGGAAGCAACTCGTCCTCACCAGGGACGCCGGTCACGAATCCGGCGCTCTGCGCCGCCCCAGGGAGCTCGCGGTCGTGCTTGCGTGCGCACTCGGCGCCGGACTCGCGGTCCGGGCCGGAGTCCAGTGGCTGACGGACTCGGCACTCGTACGCAACGCCGCACTGCTCGTCCTGCCGTTCCTCACCCTGTACTTCGCGTGGAAGCGCGACATGGGCCCGCGAAAGACCGCGGCACTGGCCCTCCCGTTCGCCGCTGCGGCGGTCGTGCTCAACATGTTCCCCTTCGAGCCGGGGGGTGTCACCGAGATCATCGCAGCGATCCACGCCCCCGTCGCCGTGTGGTTCGTGGTCGGGGCAGCCTACGTCGGAGGCGACTGGCGATCGCACCGCCGGCGCATGGACTTCGTGCGCTTCACCGGCGAATGGGCGGTGTATCTGGCGTTGCTCGCCCTCGGTGGCGGCGTCCTGATGGGGTTGACGGCGGGAGCCTTCGGCGCCCTCGGGATCGACGTGGAACCGTTCTTCGAACAATGGATCCTTCCGTTCGGCCCGGCGGGTGCGATCGTCGTCGCAGCCTGGCTCGTGGAGGCGAAACAGGAGGTCGTCGAGAACATCGCGCCCGTCCTCACCCGGGTGTTCACACCGATCACGATCGTCATGCTGGCCGCGCTGTTCGTCGCGGTGATCGCGTCCCGCAGTGTCGTCACCGTCGATCGCGACCTGCTGATCCTCATGGATCTGATCCTCGTGCTCGTGATCGGGCTGCTGCTGTACTCGATCTCGGCCCGGGACCCACATGCCGCACCGAACGTGTTCGATCTGCTGCAGGTCGTGCTGATCGCGGCGGCGCTCGCCGTCGACCTGCTGATGCTCACCGCGATGGCCACGCGCATCGCCGAGTTCGGTTTCACCGCGAACAAGGTCACCGCGCTCGGTCTGAACCTCGTGCTGATGGTGAATCTGGTGTGGGCCGCTCGGCTCGGTGTCGCGTTTCTCCGGGGGCGTTCCGGTTTCTCCGCGGTCGAACGGTGGCAGACCCGGTATCTCCCCGTCTACTGCGGGTGGGCGGTGCTCGCGGCGGTCGCGATTCCGCCGCTGTTCCGGTTCGTGTGAGCGTCGCTCTATGCTCGGGCGATGTTCCTTCTGTTCGGATTCGGCACCAAGCGGCAGAACCTCGGCCCAGGACAGATCCGAACCTGCCCGCGCTGCAACAACACCACGCAGTGGGCACGGATCCGGGAATTCCAGCAGTTCACCCTGTTCTTCGTTCCCGTTGCGCGCTGGAAGCGCCGGCACCTGGAGCAGTGCGGCATCTGCGGGGCCGCGGTCGAAATCTGAACCGCGATCCGACCGAGGTCAGTCCGGGTCCACGAAGGCGGGTGCCCGCCCGGCCGTCCCCGCGGTGACCGCCTCGATCTGGTTGGGCGACCCCATCAGCTCGACCTGCAGCGTGCTTTCGAGCATCAGAGCGGACGCCGGATCCGATCCGGTCCAGGTCTCCTCGTAGAGACGTTTGGCGGCCTGGACCGCATGCGGGGACTTCCCGGCGATCTCGCGCGCCAGCTCCGATGCCGCGGCGAGCGGGTCGTCGACGACGTGGGTGACGAGGCCGATCGCCTTCGCCTCGGCACCCGTGATGATCCGCCCGGTGAAGGTCAGTTCCTTGGCGACGTCGAGGCCGACGAGCCGCGGCAGGCTTTGGGTGATGCCCATGTCGGGAACGAGGCCCCACTTGACCTCCATGATCGACAGCCGTGCGTCCGGGGTCGCGAATCGGATGTCGGCGCCGAGCGCGATCTGCAGTCCACCGCCGAAGCAATTGCCGGTGATCGCGGCAATCACCGGGGCCGGAACACGGGACCAGCCGTAGGCCGCACGCTGTCCGTGGCCGGCGACCTGACCGTCCTCACGCGCCAGCAGATCCCGCGGCCCCATGCCTTTCCGATCCGCGAGACCGGTGATGTCGAGGCCCGAACAGAAGCTCTTGCCGGCACCGTGCAACACCACGGCGCGGACCCTGCGGTCGACGGCAAGTCGCGCGGTGGCGTCGACCAGCGCATCGAACATCGCCGAATCCAGGGCGTTGTGCTTCTCGGCTCGATCCAGGGTCACTGTCGCGACCCCGAGTTCGTCGACGTCGATACGAACCCTGTGCTCACTCATCCGAACCGAACCTCCTGCGCCGGCGCCGTTCGGGCGTTCGAGGAACGGCGCCCGAGATCGTGCAGCGACTGTACAAGACGGCGTCCCGCCGGGGATCGACACAACCGGCACAACGCACGAGGCCGGTCACCCCGCGACGGCCGTCAGAGGCGACCGGACGGCAGGCGCCCCGCGGTGAAGTCCGCGACCTGATCCGCGGTGAACGGTGGATCGAGCAGGTCGGCGCGCTGGGCGTAACAACGGAACAGGTCCGTGATGTAGTGCATCCGGTCCGGAAGGTCGGACCAGTCGCGAACGGCGGTGTCCCGCACACTGTCGGGGCTCGGGTCCACTCGGGCGAGGAAGGCCCGAAGTTCGGGGTCGACCAGTTCCGCCAGCAGGGGCGGGAACGTCGCCGGCAGGTCCTCGGACAGGTCGAGCACCCCGCCGTCCGGCAGAGACAGGACCATCAGGTGCTCGGTGACGGCGCGGCGCACCAAGCGGCGGACATGCTCGGTCAACTGCTCCGCTGCCAGGCGTACCGGTGTGCGCCGGCCGAGGACGGTCAGCAGGGCCAGGCGGGGCCACTTCAGAATCGGGTTGTCCGGCAACAACAGATCCAGCAGCCGGCGTTCCAGGTCCCGCGGATCCAGGATGGGCGCCTCCAACGCCGCGGTGATCTCCGGTTGCAGCCGGGTTTGTTCGTGCAGGCCGATCTCGAGGTTGGCCAGGAGCAGCAGCTCGGCGCGCTGCTTCTCGTCGGTGCTGAAGATCGCCCGGTGATACCGCGTGAATGCCCGGCGCAGGTAGTCCTGCCCGTCGGGTGGTTCCCCCGGCCGCAGCGTGGCGCAGAAGTCCGCGATCCGCTGCTCGTCGAGCACCGTGTCCTGCGCGAACTCGGCCAGGAAGCGGGCGAACTCGCGGGCGATCTCCGCGAACACCTTCAGATTGCCCCGCGCCGTGGCAGCGCTGACTTCGTCCAGGCGTGCCGCCCGCACGATCACCGTGCGCACCGCCTGTTCGACCACCGGGTGTCCCGGGAACGCCCGCCGCAGACCCCGAACCACCAGATCGATCCCGGCGTCCACCTCGGGTGACGCGGCAAGCGATCGTTCCAGGGCATGCGTCAGGTCTTCCTGCCGAATCGTCCGCCCCACCTGCTTGGACGCCCACACGGCGAACGTGCACCAATTCGCGTGACCACCGGTCCGTGAAGCGAGCGAGCGCGACAGCAGATGGTAGGCGTGGGTGATCCGCAGGTTGCGGATGATCGGCTCGGCCTGCCCGGCGATCGCGTCGATGTCGGCCACGGTCGGTGCCGCGCCGACTTCGCGGGGACCACCAGGACTCATGACACCCCCAATCCGATCTTTGCGACCTTCCCAGTCTGAGCTCCGAGGGGAGGATCTGAACAGAGCGCGCTGTCAGCACTTTCCCGCCGTGATCGACGCAAAGGCGTTCGTCGGCTTGGTGCCCTCGGAGTACTCGTCCGGGATCTCGCGGAATCAAGGGTCGATCACCAAGACCGGCAACACCCATGCCCGTCGGCTGTTGGTGGAGGCTGCCTGGCATCACCGGCCGCGGTATCACGTCGGGCAGTGATGCGGTCCCGCTGGGATCAGGCCCCGGCCGCGGCTCGCGCCCGCGGCGACGAAGGGAATCGCCGGCTGCATCAGCGGTGGGTGGGTTTTCTCGAACGCCGCAAACGACCCGTGATCGCGAACGTGGCGATCGCCCGGGAGTTCGCGGGCTGGTGCTGGTCGTTGGCGGTGATGGACTGCTGATGCTCACCCCCTGATCTGCTTCGCCGGCGAGTCCGGTGGTGACAGCGCGTGGATCGACCCGCGACACCGCTATGAGCAGGCCTGTTCGGACCGACTCTCGTCTCTGGGCACGCGGATGTGATCCAGCCGGAAAACCGTCCTGCGGCAGCCAACCCGCGTATATTCACCCCGCAAGCGGGAGGGACCCCCGTCTGACCGCGCGTCGCTTGTCGACACGCTCACCACAGGACTCCCTCGACGAAGCGCAGAGGCGCCTCCAGGGTCGCTCCCCGGAGGCGCCTCACTCTGCCTTCTCGACAGACTTCTCTACATATCAGCGGTTGACGGCCGCAAGCGCGGTGTTCAAGGTCTTACTCGGCCGCATCACGGCCGCGGTCTTGACACTGTCCGGCTTGTAGTAGCCGCCGATGTCAACCGGCGCGCCCTGCACCTCGATCAGCTCCCGTACGATCGTGTCCTCGTCCCTGGCCAGCGCCTCGGCCAGCGGGGCGAATTGTTCCGCGAGTTCCTGGTCCTCGGTCTGCGCGGCAAGCTCCTGCGCCCAGTACATCGCGAGGTAGAACTGGCTGCCCCGGTTGTCGAGCTCGCCGGTCTTGCGCGACGGGCTCTTGTTCGTCTCCAGCAGCTTGCCGGTCGCTGCATCGAGCGTCTTTGCCAGGATCTTGGCGCGCTCGTTGCCAGCCTTGAGCCCGAGGTCCTCCAGGCTTACGGCCAACGCCAGGAACTCACCGAGCGAATCCCAGCGCAGGTGGTTCTCCTCCACCAACTGCTTGACGTGCTTGGGCGCCGACCCGCCTGCGCCCGTCTCGTACAGGCCGCCGCCCGCCATCAGCGGCACGATCGACAGCATCTTGGCGCTCGTACCCAGTTCGAGGATCGGGAACAGGTCGGTGAGGTAGTCGCGCAGGATGTTGCCGGTCGCGGCGATGGTGTCCAGCCCGCGGATCAGCCGCTCCAGCGTGTATCGCATCGAGCGCACCTGCGACATGATCTGGATGTCGAGGCCCTCGGTGTCATGATCCTGCAGGTACAGCTCGACCTTCTTGATCAACTCGTTCTCGTGCGGGCGGTACGGGTCGAGCCAGAACAGGACCGGCATACCGGAGTTGCGTGCCCGGGTGACCGCGAGCTTGACCCAGTCGCGGACCGGCGCGTCCTTGACGGTGCACATGCGCCAGATGTCACCCGCCTCGACGTGCTGGGTCAGCAGCACCTCACCGGTGTCGACATCGACGAAGTTGGCCTCGCCCTCCTCCGGAACTTCGAAGGTCTTGTCATGCGAGCCGTACTCCTCGGCCTTCTGCGCCATGAGCCCGACGTTGGGGACGGTGCCCATGGTCGTCGGGTCGAACGCGCCGTTGGTCTTACAGAAGTTGATGATCTCCTGGTAGATGCGCGCGAAAGTGGACTCCGGCATTACCGCTTTCACGTCCTTGGGTCTTCCGTCGGCGCCGTACATCTTGCCGCCCGAGCGGATCATAGCGGGCATCGAGGCATCCACGATGACATCGCTGGGTGAATGGAAGTTCGAGATGCCGCGGGCGGAATCGACCATGGCCAACTCGGGACGGTGCTCATGGCATTTGTGCAGGTCCTGCTTGATTTCGTCCCGCTGCGTACTGGGCAGCGTCTCGATCTTGTCGTACAGGTCGCCGAGACCGTTGTTGACGTTGACGCCCAGTTCGTCGAACAGCTTCTGATGCTTGGCGAAGGCGTCCTTGTAGAAGGTCTTCACCGCGTGGCCGAAGACGATGGGGTGCGAGACCTTCATCATCGTCGCCTTGACGTGGAGGGAGAACATCACGCCCGTCTTGCGGGCATCCTCCATCTGCTCCTCGTAGAAGTCGAGCAACGCCTTCTTGCTCATGAACATGCTGTCCATGATGTCGCCCTCACCCAGGTCCACCTCGGGCTTGAGGACGATCGTCTCGCCACCCTCGGTCACCAGCTCCATCCGGACCTTGCGCGGCCGGTCCAGCGTCATCGACTTCTCGCCATGGTAGAAGTCGCCGTGCCGCATGTGCGCGACGTGGCTGCGTGAGGCCATCGACCACTCGCCCATGCTGTGCGGGTGCTTACGGGCGTACTCCTTCACCGCCCGGGGTGCGCGCCGATCGGAGTTGCCCTCACGCAGGACCGGGTTGACCGCGCTACCGAGGATCTTGCCGTAGCGCTCCCGGATGGCACGCTCCTCTTCCGTCTTCGGGGCGTGCGGGAAATCCGGGACCTGGTAGCCCTTGTCCTGCAGTTCCTTGATGGCGGCCAGGAGCTGCGGCACCGACGCGCTGATGTTGGGCAGTTTGATGATGTTGGTGTCGGGCAGTTGCGTCAGACGACCCAGCTCGGCAAGGGTGTCCGGTACGCGCTGCTCTTCCGTGAGGTGGTCGGGGAACTCGGCCAGGATCCGCGCCGGCACCGAGATGTCGCTGGACTCGACTTCGATGCCCGCGGCACCAGCGAAGGTACGCACGATCGGCAGGAAGGCGTAGGTCGCGAGCAACGGTGCCTCGTCGGTCAACGTGTAGATGATGGTCGACTGCTTATCGGCGCTCATTTTTGTCTCGTCTCCCACGTCAGTTCGGTCCGCTTTTCGAAGTGCTCCGGGTGCGGTATTGCTTCGGGTATCAGGCTACGTGCGAGAACACAAGAACCATATTTACCCGCCGGTAGCGCGAACTCCGCTACCGGCTACGGTCGGCGTCACGCCGACTTCGCGTGGACCACCAGGACTCATGGCACCCCCGTTCGATCTTCGCGACCTTCCCCAGTCCGACCGCGGACGGAGCATCTGACAGGGCATGCTGTGAGCACTTGCCCCTCGGGGGTCCGACGCGAAGGCGAATCGCGTAGTCGACTACTCGTGCCAGACGAAGAGCCTCGTTCAGCCGGCGCTGCTGACGCTGATCGGCGGCTCCCTCGTCTCGGCCTGCGCTCCGACCCTGACCGTGCTGTTCGCCGGCCGCGCCCTGCAGGGCATCGGTATCAGCGGCGTCGTGACCGTCGCGGTGGCCCTGCTCGGCGCCGTCATTCTCCCGCGGGAACAGGGCAGCTGTTCCGGGTACGCTGCTGTCGTCATGGCAGCCTCGATGGCCGGTGGCCCACCGCTGGGTGGCGCGCTCGTCGACACTGCGGCTCGGCATCGGCGTGCTGCTGCCGAACCACCCGCTGCGATCGTGATCAGGAGGTCAGGCGGTGGCGTCGACCGGTGGGACACCGTAGAACTGCTGCGCCCACTTACGCAGCGAGAGATACGGTTTCGCGTCCTTCGGGGACAGCGGCGGATGTTCGACATATTTCTGGTGCCGCCAGATGCTCAGGTCCTCCCACACGGTGACGAGGAACTGGCGTTCGACGCGTTCACGGACGTCGGCCGGCGGCACGTCGTCGTCGCCGGGGTTGCGGGGCCACCAGATCGAATAGAACAGATCCGAGCTTTCGTCGTCGACCGGTGTGGTCGCGAAGATCAGCCGATGCCTCGACGAGCCCTCGAACGCGCTGATCGACCCGCCGAGCCCGAACATGTGCGCGTGGATCTTCAGCGCCATCTTCTCCGGGTCGTCGCTGCGCGCGTCGGACCAGCCGGTGAGGAACTTCCACGCGTGGTCCGAGGCGCTGTAGTCCAGCATCTGCGGGGTGACGGTCGCGCCGTGCACGTACTGGAAGTGCAGGCTGTCGGGACCGTTCTCGAGCACCACCTGCGGATGCACCGGTTCGCGTTCGGTCTTGCGGGAGAACTCCGGATACGGGCGGTAGTAGTCCGACGACTCACCCGACCCGACCTCGGGGAACAACCCCAGGATCCCCGGCATCTCCCAGGTCGGGGCGGCGCCGTCCGGGTGGTGCCACATGAACACGCAGCCGTCGTGTTCGACCACCGGATACACCCGCAGCCGCACCGTGGGCCGCGTGCGATTCTCGCCCGGGATGGCGCGGTTGGTGCCGTCGGGTCCCCAGCGCCAGCCGTGGAACGGACATTCGACGCAGTCCCCCACCACCGTGCCGCCGTAGCCGATGTGCGCCCCCAGGTGCCGGCAGTGGCCGGTGAGGATGTGCATCGCACCGGACTCGTCGCGGTAGGCGACCAGGTCCTCGCCGAAGTACTTCAGCGGCCGCACCTCCCTCACGGGGAATTCCGCCGACCAGCCCACCATGAACCACCCGGTGACCTTCCAGGTGAACGGGACCTTCACAGCACCTCCAGATGTCACGCGGACGGACGTTCGGTTGCGAGCGCGCACTCCTCCACGAATGCCAGCACACTCCGGTGATAGGCACCCGCGGCGAACCCGACACTCATGTTGTGTCCGCTCGCGGCCTGCCGGTACCACACCAGCCGCGGCGACGACGTGAAGCCCCGCGCGATCGCGTCGAGTGTGTCCGGGTCGGTCCGCCACACCCGTTCGTGTTCGGCGTGGCTGAGCCGCACCGGAATCCGGATGTCCGGGGACAGCACCGGGAACTTCATCGGCCACCGGACCGCGACCGTCGCCTCGTATCGAGGGGTGCGCGACGAGAGCGACCGACCGCCGCGCACCTCCTCCGGGTACAGGTCCTCGGGATACCAGAGCAGGTCCCGGATGGTCCCGCGGTCGCCGAGGCTGCGCATCGCCGTGATCAGTTGTTCGGCGTCGGCGTACTTCACGGTGCCGGTCCCGGCCAGTTCCAGCCCGAGCAGCCGCGCGCCGCGCGGATCCGCGGCCATGCGGGCACCGAGGTCGCACCCGGCCGAGTGCGCCAGCAGGAATGTGCCCGCGCCGCGCGGCGACGCCCCGAGCAGGGCGTCGACGGTCGCGTAGCACGCGTCGACGCGGCGCGCCGGATCGTCGAACTCGTCCCCGAACGGCGCCGACGCACCGTAGCCGGGCCGGTCCGGCGCCAGCACGGTGTAACCGAGCGCGGCGCCGGCGCGCAACAAGGACAGTTCGGGTCTGCCCGGCAGGTCGAAGTACCGCGAAGTGGTTGCGCCGCCGTGCAACGCGACCACGACGGCGCGCGGTTCGGCGACCTCGGCGCACAACGCCGACATGGGGATGCCGTCGATGTCGACGACGCGTTCGGTGACCGTGCCGACCCCACCCGGAGTGGGGTCCGAGGCCGCGATGCCGGCCGCCACCTCAGGCGCCCCGCGCGACCGCGGGATCGAGACCGAGCAGGTCGAGCATGTTGCCTCCCATGACCTTTCGCGCATCCTCGGCCGACAGTCCGTCGAGCTGCCCGAGCAGGCTCAGCGGATCGGCCAGCCCTTCCGGGTGCGGCCAGTCCGAGCCGTAGACGACGCGGTCCGCGCCGAGCATCTCGACGACCTCCCGGTAGTCGTCCTCCCAGAACGGATTGACGTAGACGCAGCGCCGGAACGCCTCGATCGGGTCCTCGAGGAACAGCTGCGGCATCTTGTCGTAGGCGTGCCGCAGGTTGCGGAACAAGGTGGGCAACCAGTCGGAGCCGTTCTCGATGGAGAGGATCCGCAGGTCCGGATTCCGCGACAACGCGCCGTGGCACACGAGCGCGGTCATCGCGTCCTCGATCGCGCGCGAGCCGATCGCGGCGGTCCGGAATGCGGTGGGGGCGAACGGTTTGTATTCGGTGGCGGGCTCCCAGATGTCGAGGACCTCCGAATAGCCGCTGTCCGACGCGTGCATCGACACCGGAATCCCCGCGTCCACACAGGCTTTCCAGAACGGGTCGAACTCCTCGAACCCGAACGATCGGCTGCCGCGGAAACCCGGCACCGGCGCGGGACGGACGAGCACCGTCTTCGCGCCGCGCTCGAGGCACCACTGCAGTTCCTCGAGCGCCCGGTCCACGATGGGCAGGGTGACGACGGGAACCGCGAAGATCCGGCCTTCGTAGTCGAAACTCCAGTGCTCGTACATCCACCGGTTGAGCGCGTGGATGACGTCGTGGGTCAGCTCGGGATCGTTCTTGAGGCGTTCCTCGACGAGGCTCGCGAGGGTCGGGAACATCAGCGCGTAGTCGAGGCCCTGCTCGTTCAGCTTTTCGAGCCGCGCCGCGGGGTCCCGGAACGCGGGAATCGACTTGATGGGTTTGCCCATGATCTCCCGCGCCGACTTGCCGTCCGGGTTGCCGTTGCGGAAGTAGTCCTCCTGCGCGCCGGGCGCGGCCACGACGGAGAACGTCGGGTTGGGGATGAACTCGCTGATGGTGTTCTGCACGACGATCTTGGTGCGACCGTCGATGTCGACGTAGCGGATGGCGTCCTTCGCGTGGACCGGGAGGTACTTGGTCAGCGCGTCCCGGGTCTCGTACATGTGGTTGTCCGAGTCGAAGATCGGGAACGGGTGCGGATTCGTCGCCATGGTGAACGCTCCTCAGTGCGCCTCGGCGCGTGCGGGCTGCGAGTAGTTGGGCCGGCCGAGACCGAGCACGTGCTGGGCGATCATGTTCCGGAACACCTCGAGGGTGCCGCCGTAGATGCCGCACAACGGGGCCCACCGGAACAGGTGCTCGGCGCCGCCGTCGTCAGCGGCGCCTTCGGTGTCGACGGGCAGTGCGGATGCGGAACCGAGGATGTCCATCAGGTCCGGGGAGATGTCGCGCATCGTCTGGGCGATCGCGACGCGCCCGAACATGTGCGGCGCCGACAGTGCCGCTTCCATCCGGGCGATGCTGCGGCCGAGCCGGTACGCGACCGCCCGGTCGTCGAGCGGCCGGCGGCCGTCCGGGCCCCCCTGTCCGAGGATCCGCGCAATGCGGTCGACCCGGGTCGCCATGGTGGTGCCCTGATGGATCAGGATGGACACGTCCTGCAGACCGTCGTTCGCGGCGTCGACGACGCCGTGTTCCTCGGCGAGCGGACCCATCAGCACGGCCCAGCCGCCGTTGACCTCGCCGAGCCGGTACTTGTCGGGCACGCGCACGTCGGAGTAGTAGACGATGTTGGTGCGGTCGCCGTCGACGGTGCGCAGCCCCTGGATCTCGATGCCGGGGGTGTCGAGCGGGACGAGGAACATCGTCAGGCTCTTGTGCTTGGGGGCGTCGGGATCGGTGTTGGTGATGAGGAAGACGTACTGGCAGTTGTGGGCGCCGGTGGTGAACATCTTGGAGCCGTTGATGATCCAGTCGTCGCCGTCCCGGACCGCTCGGGTCTTGCAGGTCGCGACGTCGGAGCCGCCGTCGGGTTCGGTGTAGCCCAGGCACAGCCGGACCTCGCCGCTGTCGATCTTCGGCAGCACCTCGGCGCGCACCTCGGGCGATCCGTATTTCTCGACCGAGGTGGTCACGATGGCGGTGGTGCCCGCGGTCACCCACGGCACCTGGGCGCGGCGTTTCTCGAGGTCCCACAGTCTGCGCCGCAGCCGGTTCAGGCCGCCTTCCGATTCGGGTGCGCGTTCCGCGGCGAGCCAGCCGTCGGCGCCCATCGCCAGGTGCACGCCCTCGTCGAAGTTGTCGCCGGTCTCCCGGTCGCGGCGGCGCACCTCGTCGGTGACGTGCGTGTCGAGGAAGGCGCGTGCCCGCCGCTGGAACGCGGCGTCCTCGTCGGACAGTTCCACGAGTGAGAAATCCATGGTTCCCCCTGCTGTTTGTCGGCCTGCTCTTGTCGACTCGGCTAGGCCCGCGCGGCGAAGCTCTCGGCGACCCGGACCGCGGCGTCGGCGGGATCACCGCCGGCCAGTGCCCAGCCGCGGGCGCGGACCAGATACGCCGAGGCCGCCGATTCGGCGGCGACCCCGAGTCCGCCCTGCACGTGCACGGCCATCGTCGCCGCGCGCGGTGCCTCGTCGGCCAGGTACACGAACGCCGCCGACGCGAGCACCGGCGCCGCGTCGGGCTCGTTGTCGAGGAACCACGCGGCCCGCCGTGTCAGATTGCGGGCCCCGTGCACGACGATCGCGATGTTCGCGAGCGGATGCGAGATGCCCTGCAGGGTCGAGATCGGCACCCCCATGGTGTAGCGGTTCTTGGCGAATTCCGCTGCGATGGTGAGTGTTTCCTCGACCAGTCCGACGAGCGCGGCGGAGGTCAGGAGCCGCCATTCCTCGAGCGCCCGATCGTACTGCGCGACCGCCTCGGGTCCGCTCGCGAGCACGGTGCGACGATCCGCTGCGGCCGGGTCGATCCACGCCGCCGGCAGCTTGCCGATGTTGTCGACCTTCGCGGGGCGGGTGTCGAATTCGAGGCGCACGACGTCGTCGCCGTCGCGGACGACGATGCGGTCGGCGACCGATCCCGACGGGACGAGACGCCTGCCGGGCGGAGCGTCGAATCGTGGTTCCAGCGCGACGATCTCGCGTCCGGTGACGATGTCGGTGGTGTCGCACGCATCGAGCCGGGCGAGCAGCCGGGAGCCGCACACGTGGTCGATCCACGGCACCGGGGCGAGGGTGCGGCCGAGTTCCTCCGCGACGAGCGTCAGGTCGACCAGCGTCGCGCCGTCGCCGCCGACGTCCTCGGGCAACACCATGGAGGTCGCGCCGGTCGCGCACAGTTGTTCCCACAGGTTCTTGTCGAATCCACCGGGTTCGGCGGCGCGCACGACCTCGAGGGGACTGCGCGCCCGGAAGAACTTCGCGTATGCGGCCTGTAGTTCCGTCTGGTCCGCGGACAGGCTGTAGTCCTGCCTGCGTAGTTCGTAGCGGTCCATCCCGTGTGCCCCTGTCCCGTCATTCGGCCGTGCCGCCGGCGGATCGGCCGCCGAAGAAGAATTCCTGTGCGTTGCGATAGAGGTAGTTGTCGCGGACGTCGTCCGGCAGATCCAGCGCCAGCGCCTCGGGGACGAGGCGGCGCATCGGCAGCACCGGCCAGTCGGATCCGAAGATCACCTTGCCCTTGCCGCGGGTGCGCATGTAGTGCAGCAGGCTGTCCGGCAGCCGCTTGGGTGACCACGCCGAGGTCATCAGCCGCAGATTGTCGTACTTGATGAGCAGCCGGATCGCGACGTCCCACCAGGGGTCGGCGCCGTGGATCATGCACAGCTTCAGTTCCGGGAAGCGGTAGCAGACCCGGTCCAGGTGGATCGGGTGCTGGACCTCGCCGGGAATCGGCGGGCCCGGTAGGCCGGTGTTCATGCACAGCGGCAGGCCCAGTTCGGCGCACTTGTAGTACAGCGGGTAGTACACGGCGTCGGTGGGCGGGTACATGCCGTCGCCCCAGAAGCTCGGTCCCACCGTCGTGTACGCGACCGGCAGATCGTGCACGAGCGCGGCGAGTTCGCGCAGCGACGAAACCGGATGCAGCAGGTCGACGCCGTTGACGGCGAGCGCGAACCGGTCCGGCATCTCCTCGACGAACTTCAGCGCGGTCGGTGACGGTTTGACGATCGAGTACATCAGGATCGCCTTCTCGACGCCCTGTTCGTCCATCTCGTCGATCAGTTCGGCCAGATCCACCTGCCGATACATCGATTGCGGTCCCTTGAAGTACTTGTCCCGCACCTCGAGCATCCACGCGGGTTGTTCGCGCTCGCCGAAGTGCACGTTCACCAGGCAGTCGAGGACCTTCGGCATGCTCACGCTCCGTCCTTCTCGAGTGCCGGCTCGGCGACCTGCTGTGCGGCCCAGCGGTAGTCGGGTTTTCCGTTCCCCAGCCGCCGGATCTCGGGGACGAACACGAAGGCCTTCGGTGCCTTGAACCCGGCGAGCGAGTCGCGGCACGCCTGCCGCAGCGCGGATTCGACGGACTCGCCGTCCGCGGACTGCACGAGCGCCACGATCTCCTGACCCCAGCGAGGACTGGATCTGCCCACGACCAGCGCGTCGACGACGCCGGGTTGCGCGCGCAGCACTTCCTCGACCTCCTCGACGAACACCTTTTCGCCGCCGGTGTTGACGACCAGCGAATCCCGGCCGAGCAGCCGCAGGGAGCCGTCGGCGTCGACGGTGACGCGGTCGCCGGGGATCGCCAGGCGCTGCCCGTCGATGATCGGGAAGGTCGCTTCGGTGGCGGCGCGGTCGTCGAAGTAGCCCAGCGGGACGCGGCCGGTGCGGGCGGCCCAGCCGATCTCGGGGTCGCCCGGGTTCAGCAGCCGGGTGCGGTCGTGCGAGACGGCGGTGCCGCCGGGCATCGGGTCGAAGGTGTCGACCTCGGCGCCGCGGGTGCTACGCCCGTATCCCATCCCACCGGTTTCCGACGAGCCGTACCCTTCGACGAGGAAGGCGTGCGGAAGTTGTTCGAGTAGTGCCCGTTTGTGCACCGGGTTGGTCGCTGCTCCCCCGGTGCCGATGACCGACAGTGACGACAGTTCGTAGGGGCGGCGCTGCATCTCGCGGACGAGCGGTCCGGCGTAGGCGTCGCCGACGATGGTCATCAGCGTGACCTTCTCCCGCTCGGCCGTTTCGAGTGCGGTGCGCGCGTCGAACTTCTCCCGGTCGTCGTACAGCACGACGGTCTGTCCGACGAGGAGCCCGGCGAAGGTGGTCCAGGTGCCGGCGGCGTGCGACAGCGGCGACGCGGCGAACCACACCTGCCCGGTCGCGCGGGCCAGCGCCTGCACGGGTTCGGCGGAGTCGTGGTCGGCGCCGTTCATCGACGAGACGTACATGTCACCCTGCCGCCACAGCACGCCCTTCGGCCGGCCGGTGGTGCCGCCGGTGCACAGCATGATCAGGTCGTCGGGTGAGGTCGCGATCACGGCGTCCGGATCGCCGAGTTCGACGGCCTCCTCGAACGGCACCGCCCCGGCGAGTTCGGGCACGTCGGTGCCGTCGTCGACGGAAATCAGCAGCTCCACCCCGGGCGGGGCGGTCCGGTCGACGACCGGCCCGAACGATCGGTGGTAGACGATCCCGCGCGGGGCGATGTAGGCGAGCAGGTCACGGATCTCGCGGGGCGTGTAGTGGTGGTTGACGTTCACCGGCACCACCCGCGCCTTCGCGCACGCGATCATCAGGTCCGGGTACAGGTCGTTGCGCATGATCAGCGCGATGCGGTCCTGTCCGCATTCCCACCGGTCGAGCCGGTGCCGCGGGGTGTGCTCGCCGAAGCCGCGATCGGCGAGGAAATTCGCGAATCGTCGTGTCCTCGAGGAGGATTCACCGAAGGTGCTGCGGCGATCACCGCACACCGTCATGGTGCGGTCCGGGACCGCGTCGGCGACGGCGTCGAACACCGCGCCCAGACTCCATTCCGTCAACGCATCCTTACCTTTCTTTCAGGGGGTTCGAACTGGGCGACGGCCGTAGGCTTCGAACCACCCAGGGACGTCGGACATGGCTTTCATCGCTCTGCTGC
>NZ_JBSFRH010000055.1:0-39799 GCF_053589135.1 Rhodococcus sp. NPDC003382 | reverse complement strand
ACCTACGCCCGCCCCGGCCACACCCATTCCTGGGCACTGGACCGTCCCGGCGCAGTCATCCGCGTCCGCATGATCGATGCCCCCGGTTTCGGCAGCAGCCGCTACCGAAACCACGCACGACTCGACACCCCGCGCTCGCGTCGGCACGCGGAATCGAGTCGCGTTCACCGAACGCTGCACCGGATGCCGGCACACCCCCCGTATTTCGACCTCGGGGGGGAAATGTTGCTGCCCCTGCGGATGATCATGTCGGACACACGACCGGCGACGTAGCCGTTGTCGTCGATCCGCACCAGGCCCTTCTGGGACCGCGCACCAGGGCCCCGCCGACGAAGTGAACGCACGCCTCGCGACACGTAAAATCCACGGCTGGCACACCGTCCTCGACGCCGCCACCCGGCAGAATCTGTCCCTGCGCCGAGCCGCGACCGTCACCGGCGTGACAACCACGAGAGAAGAGAAACCATGGCCTCCCTGAGCTCGGCACTCGAGCAGGCGACACCCGTCGTCGTCACCATCACCGGCCATGGCCACGGGATCGAGTCGGGACTCCGACGCGTCGAGTTCGCGGTCGCAGCCGTAACCGGCGCAGTCTCCGTCCACGCCCGATCGAGCACACCGTGACCGACGATCACTCCACCACAGGCCCGAACCAGAGTTCCCTCTCCGCCGAGGAGAACGTCCGGATTCGGCTCCTCGCCGACCGGCTCCACTCGCGCGGCGTGCCGATCGATACCTCCGCGCGCCGACTGGCCGAGTACTCCTACGACGCCTCCAACTACCGGGTGCAGCCGTTGGCCGTGGTCTTTCCCCGGTCCGCGGATGACGTCGCGGCAGTGGTGGCCGTCTGCGGCGACACCGGGATTCCCCTCGTCAGCCGAGGGGGTGGGACGTCGATGGCGGGCAACGCTGTCGGTCCCGGTGTCGTCCTCGATTTCTCCCGGCACATGAACCGCATCCTCGACATCGACGAGACCTCCGGTGTCGCCGATGTCCAGCCGGGTGTCGTGCTCGCGACCCTCACGCAGGCGACCGAGAAGGCGTCCTCGGGTCGCATGACCTTCGCGCCCGATCCCTCCTCGAAGAACCGGGCCACGGTCGGTGGGGCGCTGGGCAACGACGCCTGTGGCAACCACTCCGTGCGCTACGGACGCATGTCCGATCACGTCCACGAGATCGACATCGTCACCGCCGACGGATTCCGGCTCACCGCCGCCGAGCGCGGCCTGCGCGCCACCGAGCCCGACGATGCAGACGCTGCCGCTCGCGCGGAACAGCTCAACGCCGAGCTCACCGCACTGGCCTTGCAGCACCTGCTCGAGTTCCGCACCGAACTCGGGAGAATCCCGCGACAGGTCTCGGGCTATCACCTGGCCAACCTGTTGCCGGAGAAGCGGTTCGACGTCGCCCGTGCTCTCGTCGGATCCGAGGGAACCTGCGCCGTGATCGTCGGTGCCCGAGTCAAGCTCGTCCCCCGCCCGTCCAGTGCGCTGCTGGTCTGCCTCGGCTACAACGACGTCGTCGACGCGGCCCGTGACATCGAAACCATCCTCGAATACTCCCCCGCCGCCATCGAGGGCGTCGACGCGGCGATCGTCGAGACCATGCGGTTCCGCCGGGGCGAGAACTCCGTCCTCGGCCTTCCTGCGGGGAACGCCTGGCTCTACGTCGATCTGGACGGTGACGACCCGGACGCCGTGGCCGCTGCAGCCGACGCGTTGCTCGGCGAGCTTCGTCGAAACGGCCGCCTCGTCGACGGCCGCACGGTGCCCGACACCACCGAACGTGCATCACTGTGGCGGGTGCGTGAGGACGGCGCCGGGCTGTCCTCCCGCCTCGCGTCCGGCGGCGAATCCTGGCCCGGCTGGGAAGACTCCGCCGTCGCACCGGAGAACCTCGCCGACTACCTCCAAGACTTCCGGGCATTGCTCGACAAACACGGTCTGCAAGGAGTGATGTACGGGCACTTCGGTGCAGGCTGCATGCACATCCGCATCACCTACGACCTGCGCACCGAAGAAGGCAGGGAAGTCTTCCGCGCGTTCACCCACGAGGCCGCACGCCTGGTGGTCCGGCACGGTGGGTCGCTGTCCGGAGAACACGGCGACGGCCGTGCCCGATCGGAGCTGCTACCGCTGATGTACTCGCCGCGGATGATCAAGGCGTTCAGCGATTTTCGATCGATCTGGGACCCGGAAGGGCTCCTGAACCCGGGATCGCTGACCGAACCGGATCGGATCGATTCCAATCTCGCGTTGGCGGGCGTTCCCGAGCGCACCTGGCGCACCCACTTCGACCTGCACCCGATCGAGGCCGTCCGCCCCGACAGTGCCCGGCCGCAGCACATGCCCGACCCGTGGGTGCACGCTGTCCAAGGCTGCATCGGAGTCGGCCGATGCCGGTCCGACGCCGGTGGCGTCATGTGTCCGAGCTACCGCGCCACCCAGGACGAGAAGGACTCGACCCGCGGCCGGGCCCGGGTGCTGCAAGAGATGGTGCGCGGCGCCCGCACGGTCGAGGAAGGGTGGAAGTCCGAGGAGGTGCGGGAGGCGCTCGATCTGTGTCTGGCGTGCAAGGCCTGCTCGAGTGACTGCCCGGCCGGTGTCGACATGGCCACGTACAAGTCCGAGTTCTTCTCGCACTACTACGACGGCAAGCGGCGACCCCTGTCGCACTACTCTCTGGGCTGGCTACCGCGCTGGCTCGAGCTCACCGGTTTGGCAGCACCGCTGGTCAACACGATATTGCGCACTCCTCTCGCGAAGTCGGCCGCCGCGCTCGGTGGGGTGTCCCCCGACCGAGCGCTTCCGCCCTTCGCCTCCCGCCGGGCCTGGAAGAAGGCCGTGGGTGACGCGCTACGAGGCCGGCCCGGCTCGACGCCCGTGGTGCTTTTTCTCGACACCTTCACCCGCGGGCTACGCCCGGAGGTCGCGGGCGCCGCAGCCCGCGTGCTCGCCTCGGCGGACCAGCAGGTGAGCTGCTCCGCGGACGCATGCTGCGGACTGACCTGGATCTCCACCGGTCAGCTCGACACCGCGAAGAAGAAACTCGGCGACGCCGCCCGGAAGCTCGACGACGGCACCGACCGGCCGATCGTCGTCGTCGAGCCGAGTTGCGCGGCCGCCCTGCGCAAGGACCTGCCCGAGCTGGTGCCCACCGACGCTGCGCGCCGCGTCGCCGCGCGGGTCCGCAGCTTCGCTTCGTACATGGACACGCTGGTTCACAACGGCTGGACACCCGAACCGGCGCACCCGTTGCCGAACGAGATGGTGCTGCAGACACACTGCCACGAGTACTCCGTGTTCGGGGCCGGAAGCCACCGCCGGGTCCTGACCGCAGCGGGTGTCGACGACGTCCGCGACGCAACCGGATGCTGCGGCGTGGCGGGCAATTTCGGGTTCGAGAAGCAGCATCACGACATCAGCATGAAGGTTGCCGAGCATTCCCTCGCGCCTGCTCTGCGTGCGGCCGGCGACAACACCGGGGTGGTCACCGACGGCTTCTCGTGCGCGATGCAGGTCGCCCAGATCGATGCGTCCGCCCCGGGCCGGCATCTCGCGGAGCTACTCGATCCCGGTCCGCGAATCTCTCTGTCTCCGAACGTATCCGAGGAGGCAGGCGAACGACCGGCGGAGTGAATCCCCTGCACCCAGGGGTCAGGCGACAAGATCGGGCATGAGTCCGAACACCTTGCCCCCCAGCCGATCCGACGCCGACGTCGCCGAAACCTCGGCGTCACCCTCTCCGGCAGCGAGCGCGTCGCGCTCGACGACGTGCTCGAGCAGCGCAGCGAAGAATACCCCGTCGAGCATTGCGTAGGCGGTATTTCGGTCGTATCGCAGTGCGGCACCGGATAATTCGGCGTAGCGGGTCAGGACCCGATCGATCATGTCGCACAGTCCCCCGTCGATCGCCGCGACGTCCTCGCGCAGCGCCGGATCGAACATCGACTGGTTGCGCAGGTCGTACCAGAGCCGGTGCATCGGCGCCTCGGTGCGCAGGGTCTCGGCGAGCTTGTCGGCGAAACCGCGGCGCAGTTCCTCCGCGGTCCGCGCGGTGGCGACGACCTCGTCGTATCGGGTCATGCATCGCGCCTTGTAGTAGCGGACGCAGTGCAGGATCAGGTCGGTCTTGTCCTTGAAGTAGTAGTGGACGACGCCGTGCGAGAACGGCGAATTCTGCGCGATCTCCCGTAGGGAGGTGCGGGCGTAGCCGAGTTCGCCGAGTGTCGCCAGGGCCGATTCGGCCAGCTGCACACGGCGTTCGTCGTACTTGTCCTGCCGACTGCGAATCGACCGACCGGCAGGCGTCGCCAGGGGGTTCATTGCTCGCCAGTCTAGTTGACAGCCAATGAACTTGACAGTCGACAAGAATTCTCGGGCCACTCGTCCGAATTGTTCTTGACAGTCGTCAAGCATTCGGCCACGATGTGATGTACGCCACATTCATCGGCTGCCAGCCGCAGCGAGCCGGTCCACGCACCGGCCCATCTCCCCCTGCTCCGTCCGTACGACCCGCAGACCACACAGGAGATCTCCATGAGCGTGTTCGATCTGACCGGGCGCCGTGCACTGGTCACCGGTGGGGCCCAGGGCCTCGGTGAAGGAATGGCCAAGGCGCTCGCGGCGGCCGGTGCGAGCGTCGTCGTCGCCGACATCCAGGACAGCGGTGCGGACGTCGCCGCGGCCCTGCCCTCCGACGGCGGCCGGAAGCACGGATTCGTCCATCTCGATGTGACCCGGGAAAGCGAGTGGGAGCGAGCGATCTCGGAGACCGTGCAGCTCGCCGGGGGCCTCGACGTGCTGGTGAACAACGCCGGCATCGAGATCACGAGCCTGGTCACCGACGTCGACGTCGACGCCGTCCGCCGCATGCTCGACATCAACATCCTCGGCACCACCCTCGGCCTCAAGCACGGACTGCGGGCGATGCGGCCCGGCGGCGCCGCGGGCAACGGCGGCTGCATCGTCAACATCGCGTCGGTCGCCGCGACGATCGCGTTCCCGGGCATCGCGGTCTACTCGGCCACCAAGTCCGCCGTCGACCGGCTGACCCGCGTCGCCGCGATGGAGAGCGGCAAACTCGGCTACGGCGTCCGCGTCAACTGCGTCTACCCCGGCCTCGTCCCCACCGCGATGGGTGCCGGACTCGCGAACGACATGGCCACCCTAGGGCTCTTCGGTTCACCCGAGGAGGCGGTCGCGGCCGTCGTGGACCTGACCCCGTCCGGGCGTCTGGGCACCGTCGAGGACATCGCGGACACCGTGGTGTTCCTCGCCTCGGACGCAGCACGATTCGTCAACGGTGTCGGCCTCCCGGTCGACGGCGGCATGGGAATGTGAGGAGCGGACCCATGAGCACACCGAACCCGGCACACGCCGCCCGCCGCGTCGTCGTCTACGGCGCCTCCGGATACACCGGCCGCCTCGTCTGCGAGTTCCTGCGCCAGTTCCGCATTCCGTTCGTCGCGGCCGGCCGCGACAAGGCGAAGGTCGACGACTCGATGCGCACGCACGTGCCCGGCATCGAGACCGCCGACTTCGAGGTGGTGCAGGTCGAGCACACCGTCGAGGCGTTGACCTCGCTGTTCGAGGATGCCGACGTCGTCCTCAACACCGTCGGGCCGTTCTCCGATCTCGGCCCCGAGGTGGTGCAGGCCTGCCTGGCCGCGGGCACGCACTACACCGACACCACGGGCGAGCAGGACTGGCTCATCACATGCGACGAACAGTACGGCGCGAAATTCGCCGACGCCGGCCTGCTCCTCGCCCCCGGGATCGCGCAGATGTACACCACCGGTGAGATCGCGGCCCAATTGTGTCTGGAGACACCGGGTCTCGACACCCTCGACATCGCCGTGTTCTGGGGTGGCAGCCCGACCATCGCCTCGACCCGCACGATCCTGGTCAACGCCGCGACGTCCGCGGCGCATTACCTCGAGCAGAACGAGTACGTCCCGTTCGATCCCGGACAGGGACTCGTCCCCCTCGTCGTGCCCGGTCAGCACGAACTCGCGCAGTCGCTGCCGTGGGGTGGCACGTCGCACCCGGTCTGGTTCCGCCGCGACCCGCGCGTCGCGAACGTCAAGGCGCAGGGCGGCGTGTTCAATGCGGCTCTGATGCACGGGGTTCCGCAGATCGTCGCGCAGGCGCTCGAGGCGACCAAGGACATGACGCCCGAGGACCGGGACGCCGCGCTGACCGCCACGGCCCGGCAGGTCATGAACGTCATGCCGCCGCGCGAGAATCCCCGCGTCAACAAGTCACTCGACTCGGTGCACGCGTCGGGCCCGCTGGGCCGCGCGCACTGCGTGATCCACGGCAACAGCAACTACCAGCAGACCGGTCTGCTCCAGGCGTTCGCGGCCCATTGGCTGCTCCAGCAGCCCCCGAAGCGGGTCGGATTCGCCAGCGGGTGCCAGGCATTCGGCCATCACGAACTGCTCGGAATCCTACGGAGTTTCGGACTGGTCTCGAAACCTGTTCTGACCGTTCAGGATTGACGATGCGGATCGTCGACTACCTCGACAAGGGCGCGTCCGTCGGACCGGACCGGCCGTGCTTCACGACCGACGGCGACACGTGGACGTACGCGACGGTGCAAACCCTCGCGAACGACGTGGCCTGTGCGCTCGTGACGCACGGTGTGCGCAGCGGCAGCAAGGTCGCCGTGCTGTCCGGCAACGATCCGCTCGCGTTCGCGTGCGTGTTCGGCATCAGCCGAGCCGGCGCGGTGTGGTGCCCGATCAACCCGCGCAACGAGGCCGCCGAGAACCGGGAGATCCTCGACCGCTTCGACTGCGAGGTGCTGCTGTACGCGTCGGCGTACCGCGACCTCGTGGACCGCATCCGCCCGGATCTGCCGGCGATCCACACCTGGGTGCAACTCGACGGCGACCCCGGTCCCGACGCGCTGAGCTGGGAATCGTTCCGCGCCGACGCGCTCGAGGGCGCCGTCCAGGACGCCGCGCCGCCGGACGACCTCGCGATGATCGTCGGCACCGGCGGCACGACCGGGCGCCCCAAGGGAGTGCAACTGACCGGCACCAATCTCGAGACGATGACGGCGCTCACGCTCATGAGCTATCCGTTCCCGTCCCGCGGGGACCGTCCGGTGTATCTCGCGCTGGCGCCGCTCACCCACGCCGCCGGCGTGCTGTGTTTCCCGGTGCTCGCGTCCGGCGGCGAGATCGTCATCATGCGCACCCCCGACGTCGGGCAGTTCCTGCGGCTGATTCCCGAGCACCGGGTCACGCACACGTTCCTGCCGCCGACCTTGATCTACATGGTCCTCGCGCATCCGGACCTGGACGCCACGGACCTGTCGAGTCTGATGTGTTTCTGGTACGGCGCGGCCCCGATGAGCCCGACCCGGCTCGCCGAGGCTTTGGACCGGATCGGGCCGATGGCACAGTTGTTCGGGCAGACCGAGGCGCCGATGATGATCTCGGTGCTGCCGCCGGACGAACACCGCCGACCCGACGGGTCGATCGCCACCGAGGTCCTCAGCTCAGCCGGACGGCCGACTCCCCTCGTGACCGTCGCGGTCATGGACAAGGACGGGACGTTGCTCCCGACCGGGGAACGCGGGGAGATCGTCATCCGCTCGTCGCTCGTGATGTCCGGCTACTACAAGAATCCCGAGGCCACCGCGGAGGCGAGCCGGTTCGGGTGGCACCACACCGGCGACATCGGCTATCTCGACGAGTCGGGGCTGCTGTTCATCGTCGACCGCGCGAAGGACATGATCATCACCGGCGGATTCAACGTGTACTCCACGGAGGTCGAGCAGGCGATCCTCGCGCACGACGCGGTCCAGGACTGCGCGGTCATCGGCCTGCCGGACGACAAGTGGGGCGAACGCGTCGTCGCGGTGGTCCAGCCGCAGCCCGGACGCAGCGTCGACCCGGCCGAGCTCACCGCGTTCGTCAAGGAACGCATCGGATCGGTGAAGGCCCCCAAGCAGATCGAGGTGTGGCCGGATCTGCCGCGCTCGAAGGTCGGCAAGGTCCTCAAGACCGACATCAAGGCCGCGTTCGGCTGATCGCTCGCGGCGTGGCGCACAGGCACTTCGAGCATCCGGCAGACGTGAGCGGCGTGGCGCGCGCGTCGCGGCGGGTGTGATGCGGCACAGGGCCATAGCATTCGCATGGATCACACATGCACATGCCCCCGGTGCTGAGAAGGAGCCACCCACCCGTGACCACAACCACCCCGCGCCCCTCCCAGAACGCCCCCCGAGAAGACGACGGCTACTTCGGCCCCGGTTCCGTCTCGTGGAAGGTCTACGCCGACCCGTCTTCCCGCGTCGCCGGCATGGCGGGCCTCCTGCTGCAGGCGCTCAACCCCGGCATGATGCGGCTGTTCGAGCACGCGTCGGCCGCGTACGCCGATCCGAAGGGCCGAGACGAACGCACCGGCCGCTATCTCGACACGGTCATGTTCGGCGACAAGGCCCACGCGGATGCCGCCGCCGCGTCGGTGCGACGCATGCACGCGCACGCGGTCTGGGACGACCCGCACACCGGCACCACGTTGCGCGCCGACGAGCCCGCGTGGATCGACTGGACCCACAACGCCCTCGCGTTCGCGCTGCTGCGCGGTGCGGAGGCCTTCGGCCTCGAGTTGACCCCGGCCGAGCAGGACGCGTTCGTCGTCGAGCAGCACATCGCCGCGGAACTCGTCGGCGCAGACCCTGCCCGCCTGCCCGCGACCCGCGCCGACCTCGAGGCCTACGTCGACGAGCAGCGCCACTGGCTGTCACTGTCCCTCGCGGCCGCCGAGGTGACGCACGCCCTCCGCAAGCCGAGCCTGCGGGGCAACCCGGTGAAGGTGTTCACGTTCGTCGTCGTGCAGGACGGCATGCTGTCGATCCTGCCGGAGTGGGCGCGCCTGATGTACGGCATCGAGGGGCGCCCGATGAACCTGCGCGCCGCCGCGCGCACCACCAAGCGCCTGATCGGCATCGCCCGCAAGAACGAGTCGTACGACAAAATGGTCGCCGAGATCACCACCCGCATCGACGAGACGCCGTACCGCAAGGTGCGTGCGCGCAAGGCCTGAGCTCCGCAGCCGCACAGCACGAAGGCCCCCGGGGGGTGGGGGCCTTCGTCGAGCTCGAACCGTGTACGGCCCGGGGTTACAACAGATTCGACAGGAACGTCTTGGTGCGCTCGTGCTGCGGGTTGGCCAGCAGCGCACGCGGATCCCCGGCTTCGACGACGACACCGCGGTCCATGAACACCAGCTGGTCGGCGACCTCCCGCGCGAAACCCATCTCGTGGGTGACCACGATCATGGTCATGCCGCCCTTGGCGAGGTCCTTCATCACCGACAGCACCTCCCCCACCAGTTCGGGGTCCAACGCCGAGGTCGGTTCGTCGAACAGCATCAGTTTCGGTTCCATCGCCAATGCCCGTGCGATCGCGACCCGCTGCTGCTGACCGCCGGACAACTGGGCCGGATAGGCGTCGGCCTTGTCGGCGAGACCGACACGGTCGAGCAGTTCGCGGGCCCGTTCGGTGGCTTCGCTGCGGCGCTTCTTCTTCACCAGGACCGGCGCCTCGACGACGTTGGCCAGTGCGGTCCGGTGCGGGAACAGGTTGAAGTGCTGGAACACCATGCCGATGTCGCGGCGCTGCTTGGCCGCCTCCCGCGGGTGCAGCTCGTGCAGTTTGCCGCCGCGCTCGGCGTAGCCGACCAGGGTGCCGTCGACGTACAGGCGTCCGGCGTCGACCCGCTCGAGGTGGTTGATGCACCGCAGGAACGTGGATTTCCCGGAACCCGACGGACCGATCAGACACGTCACGTTCCCGCGCTCGACCTGGAGCGAGATGCCCTTGAGCACCTGGACCGCGCCGAAGTTCTTGCAGACCCGATCGGCCTGGACCATGGGCGTCACTGTGCGTCACCTCCGGGTGCGATGCCGCCGCCCCCGTGACCGGGCGGCAACGGTTTGCCCTGCGCGTCGGCGAGGGCCTGCAGCTGGCGGGCGGTGAGTCGGCGGCTCAGGCCCTTCGAGTAGTGCCGTTCGAGGAAGTACTGGCCGACCATGAGCACGCTGGTGATCGCGAGGTACCAGGTGGCGGCGACGAGGAGCAGCGGGATGGGCTGGAAGTTGGCGCCCGAGATGTCGCGCGCCCGGCCGTAGAGCTCCAGCGTGTACGGCACGGCGGCGACCAGCGAGGTGGTCTTGAGCATGCTGATGAGCTCGTTGCCGGTGGGCGGAATGATCACCCGCATCGCCTGCGGCAGGATCGTGCGGCGCATGGTCTGGGACCACGACATGCCCAGGGCGGTCGATGCCTCGGTCTGGCCTTCCGGGACGGAACCGATTCCGGCGCGGATGATCTCGGCCATGTAGGCGGCCTCGTTCAGGCCGAGGCCGATGACCGCGAACAGGAACGCGGCGTTGATGCCCTGCAGGTCGATGTGCACGAACTGGTGCACGAACGGGATGCCCAGGTCGAGCTGCTTGTAGATGGCCGGGAACAGGCCCCAGAACACCAACTGCACGTACACCGGGGTGCCGCGGAAGATCCACAGGTACACCCAGGAGACGGTCCGCAGCACCGGGTTCGGGGACAGTCGCATGACGGCGAGCACGATCCCGAGCAGAACCGCGAGGATCATCGCGAGCACGGTGAGCTGAATCGTCTTCCACGCCGCCGCGGTGATCCGCCGATCGAACAGATACTGCGCGTAGATGTCCCAGCGGTACGCCTCGTTGGTGGCCGCGCCCCACAGGAACAGCGCCACGAGTACGGCGACGACGACACCTGCGATCCACCGTCCGGGCCGGCGCAGCGGCACCGCCTCGATCGGCGCCGGTTCGGTCCCGGCCTGCGGGCCGCTCACGGAGCTCGCCTGCTCGCTCATCGGACCCCTTCCGTCAGCTCGGCGCAGCGTTGATCTGCGCGGTGTCGATCATTCCGTCTTCCATGCCCCACCGCTCCGCGATCTGCGCGTACACACCGGAGTCGATCAGTTCCTGCACGGCCTGCTGCAGGACCGGCCCCAGCGGGGAGTCCTTGGCGACGACGAACCCGTACGGGGCGGCGTCGAACACTTCCCCGGCCGGTTCGAGCCGGCCCTCGCTGCGTTCGATCGCGTACGCGGTGACGGGCGAGTCCGCGGACAGTGCGTCGACGCGGCCGAGGATGAGCGCGTTGGTGGCCTCGTCCTGGCTGTCGTACTTGACCTTGTCGATGGGGGGTTTGCCCGCGGCGACGCACGCCTCGCTCTTGGCCGGGATCTCGTCGATGTCCTCGGTGGTGGTCGTCTGCACCGCGACACGCAGGCCGCACGCGTTGTTCGGGTCCACGTCGTCGCCGACGCGCTGCGCCCACTGCACGCCAGCGCTGAAGTAGGTGACGAAGTCGACGGACTTCTCGCGTTCCTTGGTGTCGGTGAACGACGACGACCCCATGTCGAACGTGCCGGACTGCACCGCCGGGATGATCCGGTCGAAGTCCGACTCGCTGATGTTCATCGTGACGCCGAGGACGTCGCCGATCGCGTCGAGCAGTTCCACCGCGTACCCGACGATGTTGCCGTCGTCGTCCTTGAACTCGTTGGGGGCGTACGGCGGGTTCGATCCGACCTTGATCTGTCCTGCGGCCGCGATCGACTCGGGCAGCTGTGCCGCGATCTCGTCGACCTTCTCGGCGCGGATCGGGTCACCGGGCGGCACCGTCGCTTCGGTGTTGCTCACGCATCCGGTCGCGACCGCGAGCACCAGCGCGAGCGCGAGAATCCACGCCGGGGCACGTCGCCGACGTCGGCGGGCGGCAGGTTCCGATCCGGCGGGTTCGTCCACAATCGAACAGTAACCGGACGGTGGCCGGGTGTCCCGGAATGCGCGCCCCGACATGCACCTCGCCGCCCGTGTGCCCCTCACCGCAGGCGGGTGCGGGCGAGCACGATCTCGGTGAACTCCGCGGTCGAGGCCTGCCCGCCCAGATCGGCGGTCGCGACACCGGAGGCGATGGTCTCCTCGACGGCGTGCTCGATGCGGTGCGCCGCGCGCTGCAGATACGGGAGGTCACCGGTGGTGGCGATGCGATCGAGCAGCATCGCCGCCGATAGGAACAGGGCCGTCGGGTTGGCGCGGTTGCGGCCCGCGATGTCGGGGGCGGCGCCGTGCGCGGCCTGCGCCATCGCCTTCGTCGCGGACGCGTTGATCGACCCGGCGGTGCCGAGCGAGCCGGCGAGTTCCCCGGCGAGGTCGGAGAGGATGTCACCGAACATGTTCTCGGTGACGACGACGTCGTAGTCGCCGCCGTGCCGCACCAGGTGCGCGGCCATGGCGTCGACGTGCTCGTCGTCGACCGCGATGCCGGGATACTGCGCGCCGACGTCGCGGCACACGTCGCGGAACAGCCCGGTGGTCATGGAGAGCACGTTCGCCTTGTGCACGATCGTCACGCGCCGGCGGCGGCGCGCGGCGAGCCCGAACGCGATGTGCGCGATCCGTTCGCACGCGGCGCGGGTGAACACCCCGACGGCCAGCGCGACGTCGGGGGTCGGCATGAACTCGCCCGAGCCGACCGCCATGTTCCGGTCGGCGTACAGGCCCTCGGTGTTCTCGCGCACGATGACCAGGTCCATGTTCGGTACGACCGCGCGCACACCGGGCAGCGCCTTCGCGGGCCGGATGTTCGCGTACAGGTCGAACTGTTTGCGGATGCGGCCGCCGGGGGTGAGTTCGCTGCGGAACGGTTCGGGATAGGACGCGTTGTCGTGCGGGCCGAGGATCCACGCGTCGAGATCGGCGAGCGCGTCGAGCGTGGACTGCGGGAGCGGGGTGCCGTGGGTGGCGATCGCGTCCGCGCCGATGGGCAGCGGCACCCAGTCGATCGCCGGTCCACCGGCCGCGGCGACCGCAGCGTCGACAACCCGCTGGGTGGCGGGCACGATCTCGTGGCCGATGCCGTCACCGACGAGCAGGCCGATGCGGTGGCCGGAGGAGGTGAACGGGTCGGTCGTTGCGGTGGAGTCGGTCACCGCGTAATGATTGCGCACCATGGTGCAGTCCGTGGAACTGCTGCTCGACGATCGGCTCGACGATGCGGTGCGGGCCGAGTGGGATCGGCTGCTCGGCGCCGGGATCAGCAGTGCCGCGCGCGTGCGCACCGAGACCAACCGGCCGCACATCACGCTCGCGGTCGCGGCGTCGATCCCGCCCGGGATCGAGGGGCAGATGCGGGAACGGATCGACGGGTCGCCGATCGAGTTGCGGCTCGGCGGGATCGTGGTCTTCGGTGACCGGCACGCGACGCTGGCGCGGCTGGTGGTGCCGACGGTCGAACTGCTCACCCTGCACCGCGAGGTGTTCGCGCTGCTCGAGCAGTGCCCGGGGATCCCGCCGCACATCCGGCCCGGCGAGTGGACGCCGCACGTGACGCTGGCGCGGCGGGTGCCTGCCGGCCGGATCGGCGCGGCGATCGTCGCGACGCATGCGGCGAGAAACGAACTGGACGGGACATCGGCGGGGATCCGGCGGTGGGACGGTCAGGCGAAGCGCGAGTGGCGCGTGGTGTGACCGTGCCATGGCTCAGAACCGGTAGTCGCCGAATTGGGTTGTCTCCCTGTGGGTATCGGGAGTCAGATCGGCCAGGGACAGCGCCGTCAGGACGACGAGGACGAGGGCGAAGACTAACAGGGCGGTCATGCGATCCAGCGTGCGCCGCACCGCCTTTCACCGACAGTGGCAGATATGACAGTTTTGCTCGTTTTTCTGCCAATCCGGTGGCACACTGGCAGACATGTTGAAGACCGTGGTGGTGCCGCTGCTCCCCCGTATCGAGGCGTTCGAACTCGGCGTCGCGTGCGAGGTGTTCGGATTCGACCGGTCGGACGACGGCCTGCCCACCTACGATTTCACGCTGATCCGGGGCACACCGCTGCCGGTCACCACGCGGTTCGGCTACACCATCGACGTCCCGTACGACCTGGACCTCCTCGACTCCGCGGACCTGATCATCGTGCCCGCCGGCGGCACCGGCGTGGCGACGCCGCAGGACCAGAGCTACGTGTGCGGCCCCGACGACGACACCTGCGACCTGGAACCGCTGTTCGAGAAGTTGCGGGCCGCGGTCGAGCGCGGCGCACGCGTGGCCAGCATGTGCACCGGCGCCTTCACCCTGGCCGCCGCCGGTCTGCTCGACGGACGGCCCTGCACCACGCACTGGAAGCACGCCGCGCGGCTGGCCGAGATGTATCCGGCGGCGAAGGTCGATCCCGACGTGCTCTACGTCGACGACGGCGCGGTGCTCACCAGCGCCGGTACCGCCGCCGGGATCGACCTGTGCCTGCACATCGTCCGCAGCGAACAGGGCGCCCACGTCGCGAACACGATCGCGCGGCGCATGGTGGTGCCGCCGCACCGCGACGGCGGGCAGGCCCAGTACGTCGCGATGCCGTTGCCCGAATGCAAGTCCGAAACCCTTGCCCCGCTTCTCGATTGGATGACCGAGAATCTGGACCGGGAGTTGCCGGTCGCGGTCCTCGCGGAGAAGGCCCACATGTCGGCGCGCACGTTCGCCCGCCGGTTCACCGCCGAGACCGGCACCACCCCGGCGCGGTGGCTGCGCGACCAGCGGGTGCACGCCGCCCAGCAACTGCTCGAGAACACCGACCTGCCGGTCGACGTGATCGCCGACCGCGTCGGATTCGGCACCGCCGCGGTGCTGCGGCAGCATTTCCTGCGGGCACGGCACACCACCCCGCAGGCCTACCGGCGCACGTTCCGGACGGAACCGGTGCCGGTCTCCTGAACGGCGCCGGACGGCATCGGGAAGAATCGAGCGTGCCCGGGTGTTGAAGCGGCCGGAGCATCCGATCGAAAGGAACACCGTGGCTACCCAGTCCCTCACGCAGCAGAACTTCGACGAGATCGTCGGCGGCGACGGCGTCGTCCTCGTCGACTTCTGGGCCTCATGGTGCGGTCCGTGCCGGCAGTTCGCGCCGACGTTCGAGGCATCGTCCGAGAAGCACCCCGACGTCGTGCACGCGAAGGTCGACACCGAGGCCGAGCAGATGATCGCCGCGCAGTGGGACATCCGCTCGATCCCGACGATCATGGCGTTCCGCGACGGTGTGCGCGTCTTCAGCCAGGCCGGTGCCCTGCCCCCGGCCATGCTCGAGGAGCTGGTGACCCAGGTCAAGGCCCTCGATATGGACGAGGTGCGTCGGCAGATCAAGGCGCAGACCCCCGAGGCCTGACGGCAGTTCGCCCAGGCGAAAGACAGCCGCGCGCGTCCTCACGCGCGCGGCTGTCTTTTCGTCGGCGGGTCTTTCGCTTCCGGTTACGGGCGCAGCAGTTGCCGCACCCGCGCGGCCTCGCGGGTGAGGTGATCGCGCTCCGGCACACTGGGCGCGACCCGCGCGGCCTCGGCATACAGCTCGGCGGCGACGGCCAGGTCACCGGCGCGTTCGTGCAGGTACGCGGCCGCTGCGGTGTACCGCGGCAGGCCGGGATCGACCTCGGCGAGCGCGGCCAGCCCCGCCTGCGGTCCGTCCGCCTCCCCCACCGCGACGGCCCGGTTGAGCCGCACGACAGGGCTGCCGGTGAGGTGCAGCAGCTCGTCGTACCACTCGACGATCTGCACCCAGTCCGTCTCGGCGGCGCTGGGAGCGTCGGCGTGCAGGGCGGCGATCGCGGCCTGCGCCTGATATTCGCCGAGGCGGTCGCGGACCAGCGCGCGCTGCAGGATCGTCACCCCTTCGGCGATCAGCGCGGTGTCCCACCGCGAGCGGTCCTGTTCGGCGAGCGGCACCAGGCGACCTCCCGGACCGGTGCGCGACGCGCGACGCGCGTGGTGCAGCAGCATCAGCGCGAGCAGTCCCGCGACCTCGGGTTCGTCGGTGAGGACGACGAGTTGGCGGGTCAACCGGATCGCTTCGGCCGCCAGGTCGACGTCGCCGCCGTAGCCCTCGTTGAAGACGAGGTAGAGCACCCGCAGCACGGTCGCGAGATCGCCGGGCCGGTCGAGCGGCAGTCCCGCAAGCTTCCGTTTGGCCCGGCTGATCCGTTGCGCCATAGTCGCTTCGGGAACGAGACAGGCCGCGGCGATCTGCCGGGTCGTCAGGCCCCCGACCGCACGCAACGTCAGCGCGACCGCCGACGCGGGCGCCAGGGTGGGGTGCGCGCACAGGAAGTACAGGTGCAGCGTGTCGTCGGTGGCGGGGACCGGGCCCGTGGGTGGCTCGGCGTCGACCGCCACTTCCCTGCCCCGCCGCGACGATTCTGCGCGGGCCGCGTCGAGGAACTTGCGCCACGCGGCGGTGACCAGCCATCCCTTCGGGTCGCGCGGCGGGTCGTCCGGCCAGGTTTCCAGCGCCCGGATCAGCGCTTCCTGCACGGCGTCCTCGGCCGACGCGAAGTCTGCTCCGCGCCGGACGAGGACGCCGATCACCGCGGGCACCAGTTCCCGCAGCAGGGCCTCGTTCACTCCGTCGCCGTCGGCTGCTCGGTGAGGAACGGCCGCACCTCGAGCCACTCGTGGAGCGGTTCGCCGCCGCGACCTGGCGCGGCCGACAGTTCCGCGGCCAGCTCGTACGCGCGTTCGTGGGAGTCGACGTCGATGATCATCCACCCGGCGATCAGGTCCTTCGTCTCGGCGAACGGACCGTCGGTCACGGGCGGGCGTCCCTCGCCGTCGTAGCGCACGAAGGTGCCCTCGGGCGCCAGGGCCTGCGCGTCGACGAACTCTCCGGATTCCTCCAGCCGGGCCGCGAAATCGCGCATGTACTGGATGTGAGCGTCGACCTCCTCGGGCGTCCACCGGTCCATCGGCACCGAGTCGCTGACGGGGTCCGGTCCGCCTCGGTAGTGCTTGAGCAGCAGGTACTTCATGGTTGGCCCTCCTCGGTCACACGGCCCGTGTCGGCCGTTCGTACCCCTGGGACGGAGCCGGGGTCGCGTTCTCGACACCGACCAGCGTGCCGGGTTCCGCCGGACATCGAGACGGATTCGACCGACCCGTCCGGCGACGCGGTCCGCGGTCAGGATTCGGCGGGACGGGGCTGGGCCAGGATCGCGGACCCGACCCAGCGGCGCAGGTAGCGGCGCATCTCGTCGTCGCTGCGCGGCGGGTGCCCGGGTGAGACGAAGAACGACTGCATCGTGCGCAGCAGGTACTCGACGAGTTCGTGCAGCGACGCGTCGTCGTATCCGTAGCTCTCCCAGTCGACGTCGAAGCGCCGGATCATCGTCATCCCGAACAGCTGGGCCTCCTCGGAGGTGATGCGGTCGGGGTCGGCGTTCGAGTACGAACTGGACAGCAGCAGGCCCAGGTGCGGTGTGCGCCGGACCTCGGCGAGGGTGTAGAGCACGCCTTCGGTCATCGCTTCGGCCGGGTCCTCGATCCCGCGGACCTGTGCGGTTAGGCGGTCGAGGAATCCGGCGACCGAGGCGATCGCGGCGGCCTGCATGAGCGCGTCGGCGCTGGGGAAATAGCGGTAGACGGTCTGGCGGATGACGCCGAGCGCTTCGGCGACGTCGGCGATGCTGATGGCTGCTCCGGTGCGTCCGATCAGGTCGACGGCGGCGGCGACGATCCGTTCGGCTGCTTCCTCGTCGCTAGCCGGGGGACTTCCACCCCACCCACGCCTACCTGCCACTGACTGCTTCCTCGGTCGAGCGAGTCCGGGGATCGGCGTGCTCCGGGGAGCGTGCGCCCACCCCGCGGACGGAGTGTCGAAGGTAGCACGGACCGCCCCCGGATCCGGGTCACGAAACCCGCGAAACAGATCATACAAACTCTCGATCGAATGTATGATCTGGATCACCGCGTCTCGTCGTGTCCGCACGAGCCCGCACCCCAGCACCACTTCCGAACGACTCCGCTTCTCGAAAGACGAGGTATCGCAAGTGACCGACCTTCAAGTCCGCAAGATGCGTTTCGGGTTCGAGGACCACGACGTGCCGTTCCTGTGGAACGCGGAGAACCCGGCGTTCTCGAGCATGGCCAACGCGGTCTCGTTCCTCGCGGTCGGCTTCGAGAAGATGATCGTGCAGATGATCACCGAGGCGAAACCGCTGATCACCGACCCCGAGGTCGCCTCCGAGGCGGACGCGTTCATGCGCCAGGAGGGCCAGCACTCGACCGCGCACCGCCAGCACGTCAAGGCCCTGATCGAGCGGTACCCGGGGCTGCAGGAGACCCTCGACGACGTCATCGGCGCGTTCGACAAGCTCACCGCCGAGACGTCGCTCAACTACCGACTGGCCTACACCGCCGACCTCGAGGCCACCTTCACCCCGGTGTTCAAGCTGATGCTCGACAACGACGCGACCCTGTTCGCCCCCGGTGACGACCGCGTCGCATCGCTGTTCATCTGGCACTTCGTCGAGGAGGTCGAACACCGCAGTTCCGCGCTGATCATCTTCGACGCGATCGTCGGCAGCGATCTGTACCGGATGCGCGTGGCGCCGTCGGTGTTCCGGCACGTGCTCGAGGTCATCGAGATCGCGAGCGAGGGGTTCAACAAGCACGTTCCACTCGAGGACCGGCAGATCGACGCGATGGCGATGTTCGCGCGGTACCGCCGCAAGCAGGCCTTGCGCAGGCTGATCCCGACCCTGACCGCCGAATACAACGGACCGATGACCCGCGCGTTCGATCACCTGCCGCTCGGTGAGCAGCTCACCGCGCTCGTGGGAGTGGTGCGCAGCCAGATGCCCAAACACAACCCCGCGCACGAGAAGCTGCCGGCGCTGGCCGGCGTGTGGTTCGACCGCTTCGACGCCGGCTACGACGTCACCCAGTGGTACACCGCAGACGCAAAGGCCCAGGGGGCCAACTGATGTCGGACCTCTGCTCCCCCACCTTCGAGGATCTCGCCGTCCGGCTCGGCTTCTCGTGCGAGGAGGCCGGCGGGCTCGTCGAGTTCCGCAGCCCCACCGCACTGGAGAACTGGACGCTGCCGGTCCTCGAGGTCACGATCGTCGTTGGTGCCGTCCTCGCGCTGGTGTTCGCCATCCTGCGGCTGCGGCGCCAGGGTGATCCGACGAATCTGGTGCTGTGGTTCGGCGCGACCGCCTACCTGTTCTTCATCGAACCGCCGCTGTACTTCCCGGCCGCGTTCGGCATCGAGGAACACGTCGACACGATGTTCGCGCACAACGTGTTCACGGTGGACTTCATGTGGGGCCGGTTGCCGCTGTACATCGTCGCGATCTATCCGCTGATGGCGACGCTCGCCTTCGAGATCGTCCGGATGCTCGGGGTGTTCACCCGCTACGGGGTGCTGGTCGGCGCCGCCTGCGTCGGCTTCGTGCACCATGCGTTCTACGAGATCTTCGATCATCTCGGCCCGCAGCTGCGGTGGTGGGAGTGGTCGCTCGAGAATCCGATCAACCAGCCGTTCCTCGACTCGGTGCCCATCCCGAGCGTCGTGGTGTTCGCGGCGCTGTGGCCGATGTCGCTGGCCCTGTGCGTGCAGTTCTTCGTCGGCCGCCACGTCGACGCGGGCCGGCACTTCACCGGGGTGGAACTGACGTGGCGCACAGTGGTGATCGGTCTGCTCGCATCGGTCGGCACGTTCGTGCTGCCGCTGCCGGCCACCGTGCTGGGCATCGGCAGCGATACCGTCCGCGGCGCGGTATATCTGGCGGAACTGGTGGTCGTGTCGGTGGTCGCGGTCATCGCACTCGGGCGGCGGTGGCGGGATCTGCGCGCCGCCGACGCCTCCGTGGAACGCCATACCAACCGGTTCGTGCAGGTCTACAGCCTCGTGTACCTCGGGGTGATGGCACTACTGTGGGTCACCGCCCTGCCCGCCTTCTTCGGGGCGGTCGACGGCGTCACCGAGAACGGTGATCCGGTCGGCAACCTCTGGTACACCATTGCGTGCTTCGTCGTCGCATTCGTGTGCGTGGCCGCCACGTTCACCGTGGGTCCGCGCAGCGGCAGCGCTCCGGCCGGAGCGGACCGTTCGTCGACGGCATCCACCGTGTGATGTGCCGATTCACAACACAGTGATGGCGGTCACGTTCGCAACTACAATGACTTCATGAAACATGTCGTCACCTCGGACGCTCGCGACGTGACCGTCGCCGCGGGCGACATCGTCGAATTGCACCTGATGGAACGGTCGTCGTCGGGGTCCACCTGGTTCACCGACCGCATCGGGGACGGTCTCGTGTGGACCAATCTGCGGTATCTGCCGTCGAACAACCCGCTGCCCGGCGCCGGCGCCGAGCGGATCATGACGCTCCGCGCCAAGAAGACCGGTACGTGGCCGGTCTCGATGCGGCTGCGGCCGAGCCGGCACGCAACCGCGAACGAGTACGAACTGCTCGTCAACGTCACATGAGGCACCGGATCCCCGGCTGATGACGAGGACTTGTGACGTCGGCTCGACCGAAGGTCAGAAGTCCTCGTCGATGCACGCCAGCCGATCACCGGCGTTACCGGCTTCGCCCGGCGCCGTCATGGTGTGCTGTGCGTGGATCACGACCGAGTTGGCTCCGTCGTCGCGGAACGTCCAGTCGACGGTGCTCGAGGCCTGCGCGTCGCCGTTGGCGTCGGTGGTGATGTCGAGCCACACCTCGTTCTGCGGGTTCGCGTAGGCGGGATCGGTCGACGGCGACTCGGGTGTCGCGGCCGGATCGGGGGTGTTCTGGTAGTGCGGGCCCGAATCCGAGGGCTGCGGTCCGCACGGCCGGGTGTGCACGTGGACACCGAAATCCCGGTTGGGTGCCAGACCGGTGGCGGACAGGGTGACGGTGGTGCGTCCGTCCTCCTCCTCGGTTTCGACGTCGACTCGCGAACCGACGGGCACCGCCGATTCGTCGTAGGTGAAGGCATCGGCCTCCGGATCGTCGGGCAGCCCGAAGGCGTCCCCACTCATACCCGGGGCCGGGTTCGGAAGGGTCGTGGTGTCCATGCGCTCGGTGGTCGCGGGGGCCGATTCGACCGTGGTTCCCTCGTCGTTGCCGCATCCGGCGGCGAACAACACTGCGAGGCACGCACCGGACACGAGAGCGGTGGTGGTTCGTGTGTTCATACCGGGCGCATACCCGCTCCCCGACCTTTCGGAACCCCGGCACTCGTCGCCGTACAGTGGACGGACCCGGTGGTTCGAACGGAGGGAGCGCGGTGCAGCACGCGACCTTCTACTCTCTCGCGGCCTTGTTCTTGCTCGTCGCTGCGTCCACGTGGTGCCTGGCGCGTCCACACCTCCAGTCGATCCTGTCCGCGGCGGTGACATCGGTGCTGTGGATTCTGCTCAACGGCCCCCTCGAAGGACGGGTGCTCTACTCGGTGACGGCGCATCACGGACTCACCGAAGCCGACCTGCTGGCGGCCGCCGGAATGGGCATCGCGGTGTGGGGCTACCGAGTCGGCGTTCGCGATCGATGAGCCGACGCCGCAGACCCGTACAGGTATCCATCCAGCAAGAACGCCGCCGACCGTGACGGCGGGTCGGCGGCGTTCGGTACATGATCCGCGCTAGTGCGCGGCGGCGTCCCAGCTGCGTCCGTAGCCGACGGACACCTCGAGCGGAACCGACAGCGTGATAGCCGAGTCCATCTTCTCGCGCACCAGCGCCTCGACCTGCTCGCGCTCGTCCGCGGTCACCTCGAGCACGAGTTCGTCGTGGACCTGCAGCAGCATCCGCGAGCGCAACCCCGCCTCGTGCAGCGCCTTGTGCACGTCGATCATCGCCACCTTGATGATGTCGGCGGCCGTGCCCTGGATCGGGGCGTTGAGCGCGGCGCGTTCGGCGACCTCGCGGCGCTGACGGTTGTCGCTGGTCAGATCGGGCAGGTAGCGGCGGCGGCCGTACAGCGTCGAGGTGTACCCGACCTTCCGGGCGTCCTCGACGACGTTGTGCAGGTAGTCGCGCACCCCGCCGAAGCGGGTGAAGTACGCCTCCATCTGCTCCTTCGCCTCGTCGGTCGAAATCTTGAGCTGCTGCGCGAGGCCGTACGCGCTGAGCCCGTAGGCCAGGCCGTACGACATCGCCTTGACGCGGCGGCGCAGTTCGGGCGTGACCTCCTCGATCGGCACACCGAACGCGCGGGAGCCGACGAAGCTGTGCAGGTCCTCGCCGGTGTTGAACGCCTCGATCAGCCCCTCGTCGCCGGACAGGTGCGCCATGATCCGCATCTCGATCTGGCTGTAGTCCGCGGTCAGCAGCAGGTCGTAGCCGGAACCGACGACGAAGCCGTCGCGGATCTGCCGTCCGGCGTCCGTGCGGACCGGGATGTTCTGCAGGTTCGGATCGGTCGACGACAGCCGGCCGGTCGCCGCGACGGTCTGATTGAACGTCGTGTGGATGCGGCCGTCGTCGGCGATCGACTTGATGAGCCCGTCGACGGTGGTCTTCATCCTGGTGGCCTCGCGGTGCGCCAGCAGGTGCTCGAGGAACGGATGCCCGGTCTTGTCGAACAGGTTCTGCAGAGCGTCGGCGTCGGTGGTGTAGCCGGTCTTCGTCTTCTTCGTCTTCGGCATGTCGAGCTCGTCGAACAACACCACCTGCAGCTGCTTCGGCGAGCCGAGGTTGATCTGCTTGCCGATCACCTCGTACGCGGCGTTCGCGGCGGCAGCGACGTCGGCGGCGAACCCGGACTGCAGATCGTGCAGGTGCTCGGCGTTCACGGCGATGCCCGCGGCCTCGAGGTCGGCAAGCACCGCGAGCAGGGGCAGCTCCATGTCGGCGAGCAGCGCGGTCGACTCGATGTCCTGCAGTTCGCTGTCCAGTGCTTCGGCGAGGTCGACCACGGCCCGGGCCCGCAGGATCGCGTTCTCGGCGGCCTTGGCCTCCACGGCATCCCCGTCGTCGAGCAGCGACAGCTGCTGCTCGCCGCTCTCCTCGACGCGCAGTTCACGCTTGAGGTAGCGCAGCGACAGGTCGTCGAGGTTGAAACTGCGCTGGCCGGGGCGCACGAGGTAGGCAGCGAGCGCCGTGTCGCTGGTGACGCCCGCAAGGGTCCAGCCGCGTCCGCGCAGCGCGTGCATCGCCGACTTGGCCTCGTGCAGCGCCTTCGGGGTGTCGGGGTCGGCGAGCCAGGCGGCGAGCGCGGCGTCGTCCTCGGGGGTGAGGGTCGCGGTGGATACGTAGGCGCCCTCGCCGTCGGCCGCGGCGATCGCGAGGGCCGTCGCATCACCGCCGTAGGGGGTCCCGAGACCGACGACGGACAGCCCGTGCCGCACCCCGGCGACCGCGTGCTCGGCGAGCCAGCCGGCGAGGGCGCCCGGCTCGAGCGCGCCGCCGCGCACCTCGAAGCCCTCCTCGGCTTCGGGTTCGGCGGAGGCGAGGGTCGCGAACAACCGGTCGCGCAGCACCTTGAATTCGAGATCGTCGAACAGGCGGTGGATGCGGTCGCGGTCCCACGGCGACAGCGCGAGCTGCTCCGGCGTGTACGGCAGCGGCACGTCGCGCACCATTTCGGTCAGGCGCCGGTTCATGAGCACGTTGTTGAGGTTGGTGCGCAGGGCGTCGCCGGTCTTGCCGCGCACCTCGTCGACGCGATCCACCAGGTTCGTCAGGCCGCCGAACTCGCGGATCCACTTGGCGGCCGTCTTCTCGCCCACGCCGGGGATGCCGGGCAGGTTGTCGCTCGGGTCGCCGCGCAGCGCCGCGAAGTCGGGGTACTGCTGCGGGGTCAGTCCGTACTTCTCCTCGACGGCCTCGGGCGTGAACCGGGTCAGGTCCGACACTCCCCGCTTCGGGTAGAGCACGGTGACGTCGTCGTTGACGAGCTGCAGCGAATCCCGGTCGCCGGTGACCACGAGCACGCGGTAGCCGAGGGCGGTGGCCTGGGTGGCCAGGGTCGCGATGATGTCGTCGGCCTCGAAGCCCCCCTCGGCCATCACACAGATCCCGAGCGCGTCGAGCACGTCCTTCGTGATCTCGATCTGGCCCTTGAACTCGTCCGGGGCGGAACTGCGCTGCGCCTTGTACTCGGGGTACATCTCGGCGCGGAAGGTCTGCCGGTTGACGTCGAACGCGGCCGCCACGTGGGTGGGCTGTTCGTCGCGCAGCAGGTTGATGAGCATGGACGTGAAGCCGTACACCGCGTTCGTGGTCAGGCCGCTCTGCGTCTTGAAGTTCTCCGCCGGCAGCGCGTAGAAGGCGCGGAAGGCCAGGGAGTGGCCGTCCAGCAGGAGCAGGGTGGGACGGTCGTCGCCCTTCGTGGCGGCGGGAGCAGGCGAGGTGGATGCACGAGTCACAGGAGCCAGTCTAGGGACCCGGCCCGACAGCCTGTGCGGCGATCGCGTCGCGCGCCCGGATCACCGTCGAAAACTCCCCACCACCTGCCGAAATACCCCCTAGGGGTATAGAATGACGGACATGAGCGACGCACACGATCCGGCCACGCAGACCGAGACCTGCCACACCGGCCACGGGTACATGGGAGACAAGAGTCGGTACCTCGCCCGACTCAAGCGGATCGAGGGCCAGGTCCGTGGCATCCACAGGATGGTCGACGAGGAGCAGTACTGCATCGACATCCTCACTCAGATCTCCGCGCTGACCAAGGCACTCGAGGGCGTGGCACTGGGCCTGCTCGACGACCACCTCAAGCACTGCGTCCTCGACGCGGCCCGCCAGGGCGGCGACGAAGGCGAAATCAAGATCAAGGAGGCCTCCGACGCGATCGCCCGCCTCGTTCGCTCCTGACACACGCAACCGCGTCCCGTATTCGATTGGCACACGACGAAACCCAACCGAAACGACGCGGAAATCCCAGAGCCCCGTGCGAGGCGATCACAGCCGCTAGAGTCCGGTTCCACGGCGCCGGTACCCCGGCGCCGTGCTCGACCACCACCCACGCGCGGGAGGACCCGAGTGGCCCGATTCGTCAGACCCGGACGAGGATCGCCGCCGTCACCACGACGGCTCGCCCGGATGCTGTTGTTGCTCCTGCTCACCCTGGCCGCGGTCCTCCCGGGCATCGGCAGCGCGGTCGCGCAGGAACCGACAGCACCGCCCGAACCCACCCCGACGACACCGGCCGACGAACCGGCCTCCGGCGTGCCCGTCGGGGGCAGCCTCAACAACGCGGGCGAACGACTCCCCGGGGTCACGGTGCGGGCACTGGACGCCTCCGGAAACCCGGTCGCGGAGACCACTTCCGGGGAGGGCGGCCGCTGGGAGCTGACCCTGCCGCCGGGCACCTACACCTTCGAGGTGGACACCGAGACCCTGCCGGAGGGGGTCAGCGTGCAGTCCACGGTGGAACGCGCTGTGGTCGCCGGGCGGTCCAATGTGGTGATCTTCTCCTTCGGCGAGGCCCGGTCGGGCACCGGCGTCGACAGCGGAGAGAAGCTGCTGCGCACCGTCGTCGACGGTCTGCGTTTCGGCCTGATCATCGCGATCGCCGGCGTCGGCCTGAGCCTGATCTTCGGGACCACCGGCCTGACGAACTTCGCCCACGGCGAGTTGGTGACGCTCGGCGCCGTCGCCGCGTGGGTGTTCAACGTCAGCTTCGGCATCCAGCTCATCCCGGCGACGATCCTGGCGGTGCTCGTCGGTATCGTCATCGGCCTACTCAACAACGGACTGATCTGGGCGCCGCTGCGCCGACGGCACACCGGCCTGATCGCCCAGCTCGTCGTGTCGATCGGTCTCGCGATCGCGCTGCGCTACCTCATCCTGATCTTCTTCTCCGATCGCACCCAGGCGTTCGCCGACTACCAGGGGCAACGGGAGCTCGAATGGGGTCCCCTGGCGATCACCCCGGTCAACCTCGCGTGCATCGTCATCAGCCTCGTGGTCCTCGTCGGGGTGGCGCTGCTGTTGCAGCGAACCCGGATCGGCAAGGCGATGCGCGCGGTCGCGGACAACCGGGATCTGGCCGCCTCGTCGGGCATCGACGTCGAACGGGTCGTGCGATTCGTTTGGGGACTCGGCGGCGCCCTCGCCGCGCTCGGCGGTGTGCTCTACGGGCTCTCCGAACTCGGCGGCCGCGTGCAGTGGGAGATGGGCTTCAAGCTGCTGTTGCTGATGTTCGCCGGCATCACCCTCGGCGGACTCGGCACGGCCTACGGCGCGCTGGTCGGGTGCGTGATCGTCGGTCTCGTCGTCCAGCTGTCGACCCTGGTGATCAGCCCGGACCTGAAATACATCGGTGGCCTGCTGATCCTCATCGTGATCCTGGTGATCCGACCGCAGGGCATTCTCGGCAGCAGAGCAAGGATCGGGTGAGCCATGGACATCCTCGCCGCACTCCAGATTTCGTTTGCCCAGCTCATCGGGCCGTCCGCGATCTTCTACGCCTTGCTCGCGATCGGACTCAACCTGCACTTCGGCTACGCCGGCCTGCTGAACTTCGGCCAGATCGGGTTCGCCCTGCTCGGCGGCTACGGCGTCGGCATCATGACGGTCACCTACGACCAGCCGCTGTGGCTCGGCATCCTCGTCGGTCTCGGTGCCGCCGCGCTGCTCGCCCTGATCCTCGGTATCCCGACACTGCGACTGCGCGCCGACTACCTCGCGATCGTCACGATCGCGGCCTCCGAGATCCTGCGCCTGGTGTTCCGTTCCACCGCATCCGATTCGGTCACCGGCTCCACCAACGGCCTCTACGGATTCGCGGGGCCGTTCACCGAGTCGAGCCCGTTCGATTCCGGCCGCCAGTACTCGATACTCGGGATGCGCTTCTACGGCGACGACCTGTGGGCGATGGTCATCGGCTGGACCCTCGTCCTGGTGCTGTGCGGATTCGTGTACCTCCTCACGCACAGCCCGTGGGGCCGCGTGCTCAAGGCGGTCCGGGAAGACGAGGACGCGGCCCGGTCGCTCGGCAAGAACGTGTTCGTCTACAAGATGCAGGCCCTCGTGCTCGGCGGTGTCATCGGCGGTCTGGGCGGCATCTTCAACGCCCTGCAGACCAAGTCGATCAATCCGGACTTCTATTCGACGGCGCAGACGTTCTTCGCGTTCGGCGCGCTGATCCTCGGTGGTGCCGCCACGGTGTTCGGTCCGGTCCTGGGCGCCATGCTGTTCTGGTTCCTGCTCGCCATCCCCGACGCACTGCTGCGGCAGGCCATCTCCGGACCGGATCCGCTGCTGCCGCTCACCGAGCAGCAGGTCGGCGCGATGCGATTCGTCCTGCTCGGCGTGCTCATCGCGGTGATGATGGTGTTCAGGCCGCAGGGCATCCTGGGAAACAAGAGGGAGGTGCAACTCGATGCGTGACGTCACCGATCGATCGCCACTCGACGCCGCCACCCGAGCCGCGCTGTTCGCCGCGGTCCCGCAGGAACCCGGGGTGGCCAAACCCGATCCGGTGCTGGTCGTGGACGGCGTCTCCCGCGCCTACGGAGGCCTCAAAGCCGTCGACGTCGCGCACCTCGAGATCCAGCGCGGGTGCATCACCGGCCTGATCGGACCCAACGGCGCCGGCAAGACCACCCTGTTCAACCTGCTCACCGGCTTCGACCGCCCGGATACCGGCACGTGGAGCATGAACGGTGTCGACCTCGGCCGGATGCATCCGCATCGCGTCGCCCGGCGCGGCATGGTGCGTACCTTCCAGCTCACCAAGGCGCTGTCGAAGATGACCGTCCTCGACAACGTGCGTCTCGGTGCAACCGGGCAACGCGGCGAACGGATCGCCGGGGCGCTGCTGCCGTGGACGTGGAAGGCGCAGGAACGCGAGATCACCGAACGCGCACACGAACTGCTGGCCCGCTTCTCGCTGGACGCCAAGGCCGACGACCTGGCCGGGTCGCTGTCCGGTGGTCAGCGCAAACTGCTCGAGATGGCGCGGGCGCTGATGACCGACCCGGAAGTGGTCATGCTCGACGAGCCGATGGCCGGCGTGAATCCGGCGCTCACCCAGAGCCTGCTCGGCCACATCAAGTCCCTCCGCGACGACGGGATGACGGTGGTGTTCGTCGAACACGACATGGACGTCATCCGGGAGGTCTCCGACTGGGTCGTGGTGATGGCGCAGGGCGCGGTGATCGCCGAAGCGCCCCCGGAAGCATTGTCGGGCAACAGCGTCGTGGTCGACGCCTACCTGGGCAGCCACCACGACCAGGCACTCGAATTCGACGCCGAGGGCAACCCGGTCGGCGCGACCGCGGTGCTCGCCGAGGCACTCGAGGAAGCCGTCGTCGCGACTCTCGAGACGGGCGGCGACCTGTCCGAACCGGACGCGGCGGTTCTCGCCGACATGCCAGACGCCCCCGAACCCGGCACCGAGGAGAAGCGGCCGTGACCGAGAACCCTTCCCCCACAACACCCGAGGCCGGGATGACCGCAGCCGAACTGGCCGCGACACCCCAGGAACACGCCCGGCTCGCCGAAGGCGCGCTGTTGCGGGCCGACGACCTCGTCGCCGGATACTTCCCGGGCGTGGACATCCTGCGGGGCTGCAATTTCTTCCTGCGCGAGGGCGAGATCGTCGGCATCATCGGCCCCAACGGAGCCGGCAAATCGACACTGCTCAAGGCGCTGTTCGGCCTGATCCCGGTCCGGCAGGGCGACGTCGTGCTACGCGGCGAGTCGATCGCCTCCGCGCCCGCGCACGTGCTCGTCCGCAAAGGACTGGGGTACGTGCCGCAGACCCGCAACGTCTTCCCGTCGCTCACCATCGAGGAGAACCTCGAGATGGGAATCTACTTGCGGCCCAAGCAGTTCGCGGAACGATTCGCGTTCGTCGCCGAGCTGTTCCCGCTGCTCGCCGAGCGCCGGAAGATCAAGGCCGGCGCGTTGTCCGGCGGTGAACGGCAGATGGTCGCGATGGGACGGGCACTGATGATGGATCCGTCGGTGCTGTTGCTCGACGAGCCGTCGGCGGGCCTGTCCCCCATGTTCCAGGACGAGGTGTTCATCCGCTGCAAGAAGATCAACGCGGCCGGCGTCTCGATCATCATGGTCGAGCAGAACGCGCGGCGGTGCCTGCAGATCTGCGATCGCGGCTACGTCCTCGACCAGGGACGCAACGCCTACACCGACACCGGCACCAATCTCATGCACGATCCCAAGGTCATCGAACTCTACTTGGGCACGCTCGCGGGCAGCCAGGAGAAGAAGCGGCCCTGAGCCGCGCGGTGTCGGCAACGACTCGGGGCCGGGAATCGTTCGATTCCCGGCCCCGGTCGTGTGCGGTCGCTATTCGCCGACCACGATGAACCCTTCGGTGGTGAGCCTGTTGTCCGGACCGAACAGCAGACTGCCGTAGGACCCGATGCCCGGCTCGCCGGCGTCGACGAAGCTCAGTTCACCGGTGATGCCGTCGTAGTCGATGTTCTCTCCGTTCCGCAGGAGGTCCAGGCACTGCTGGTAGCTCGTGCACTTGGTGCCGTCCTTGGTGACGTCGTTGATGTTCGCGGCGATGTCGACACCGGCCGTCGACTTGGCCTGTTCGGCGGCGAGCGCCGAGATCACCACGGCGTCATAGGATTCGCCCGCGTAGTTGTAATCGATCAGACCGGGATCGACCACCTTCAGCCGGGCCTGGAACTCCGGGCCGACGTCGGTGAGCGGGGTGGTGCCGCGCATGCCGGCCAGCAGGCCGGGGGCGATGTTCTCGCCGAGCGCGTTACCCATGTTGCCGTCCACGCCGTACACGTGCATGCCGTCGGACGGGCCGATCCCCACCTCGTGCATGCGGGTAATGATCTTCGCGGACTCCTCGAAACCGATGAGCGCCACCGCATCCGGCGCGAAATCGCGGATCTGGTCGACCTCGGCGTTGAACGACTGCGCGTTCGGGTCGTAGATGATCTTCTGGATCTGATCCTCGGGAATACCGGCCTCGACGAGGTTGTCGACCGTGTTCGCGGCCAGACCCGTCCCGTACGGATCGTTGAGGGCGATCACCGACACCCGCTGCGCGCCGTCCTCGGCGATGAGCTGGGAAAGCGCCTGGGCCTGCAGCACGTCGGTGGGCGCGGTCCGGAAGTACATGCCCTTGTCCGGATAGCAGACGAACTGGTCGGAGGTGTTCGCCGGTGAGAACATCACGACGCCCGCACTGACGATCTTGTCGAGCACCTTCAGGGACACCGAGGACGAGGCCGCGCCCACGATCACCTGGGTGCCGGCGGCCAGTTCGCGGTCGACGGTGGCGTTCGCGGTGTCCGTGGTGGTGTCGCCCGAGTCGCCGGTGACCAGTTCGACCGGCTGGCCGAGCACTCCGCCGGCGGCGTTGACGTCGTCGACCCCGAGCCGGGTACCCGCGACCATCGGCGGTCCGAGGAACGACAGGCTGCCCGTTTCCGGCAGCAGGGTGCCGATCCGCAGCGGCGTGGTCACGGGTGTCGCGCCGGCGGTCGCCTGGTCGGGCTCGCAGTCGGTGGTAACCGTGGTCGTGCCGTTCGACGTGCCCTCGGCACTGTCCGAGGAGGAATCGCTGTCCGAACTGCAACCGGCGAGCGCCAGAGACGCCGCCCCCAAGAGCGCAGCGGCACGGACGATGGTCCGTTTTGCCATCCAACTCTCCTTCTGTCGACCTCAACGCATCCCGGTGGATTCACCGGATGGTGGGTCGAAACATAACCGTCGGACGCGCGCGGCGAACCACGCCGAAATCGTTGTGATCCGACCGTTATACAGAGGGAGGAAGAATTGACGCAGCCGTAACGACCGGGGCGAGGGCTCAGCCCCCGTTCTCGGCCCCGAGCGTGTCGATGACGACCTGAGCGACCTGCTTCATCGTGGTCCGGCGGTCCATCGCCGCGCGCTGGATCCACCGGAACGCCTCAGGCTCGGTCATCGCATGCTTCTCCATCAGCATGCCCTTGGCACGGTCGACAAGCTTGCGGACCTCGAATCGTTCGCTCAGTCCGGCGATCTCCTTCTCGAGCTCGCGGATCTCGGCGAAGCGGCTGGCGGCCACCTCGATCGCGGGAACCAGATCCGACTTCGAGAACGGCTTGACCAGATATGCCATCGCGCCGGCGTCGCGGGCACGCTCGACGAGCTCGCGCTGACTGAACGCTGTGAGAATCACCACGGGCGCGATCCGACGCTCGGCGATCTCGGATGCGGCGTCGATTCCGTCGCGGCGCGGCATCTTCACGTCCATGATGACCAGATCCGGCTTCAGCTCGGCCGCAAGCTCGACGGCGCGCTGCCCGTCACCGGCTTCCCCGACGACGTCGTAACCCTCTTCGCGCAGCATCTCGACAAGATCGAGCCTGATCAGCGCCTCGTCCTCGGCGACCACGACCCGGCGGGGCGTGGTGGAGTTCTCGTGCGGGGCGGCTGTCATCGTCGGCCTTCTCCTCATCGCTCGCGTCGTTCGGGCCACCTCCGGGATCGAAGGCGATCGATAGAAGGGTACCGGTGTTTGACCGTTCCGCCCGATCCCTTACAGTGGTCTCCGCACGACGCCCCCGTATCCCAATTGGCAGAGGAAACGGATTCAAAACCCGTCCAGTGTGAGTTCGAGTCTCACCGGGGGCACCACCACTGATTGCGCCTTCTGCGCTCGTGCGCCTTTCTGGCCCCTCCGGCCGCCACTCCGACACACCGCGCCCGAAATCGGGACGAATCGACCCATACCCGCTAGGAAGGGAAGGTTGGTATTCGGAGTTCGACGATGCGGAAGGAAGTTTCAATGGGGAGACGAACGATCCAACGCACGGGTGCGTCGATCCTGGCCGCCGCCGGCGTGGCGGCTGCACTGGCGATCGGAGGGGGCGGTGTCGCCAATGCGGCGACGTCGACGACGATGACGTGCGGAAGCGCGAACCCGCTGCCGTGGGCTCCGCCGTTCACCTGGACGATCACCGCCGGTTCCGGGGAATCGCTGCCGCCGAACGGGAATGCGCTCGTTCCGTCACTGCTGCTCAGCGGCGGCAACGAACTGCCGGCGCCGCCTCCGGGTCTCTTCCCGAGCATCGGGCCCAACTGGTACGGCACGCAGGTCATCGTCGATTGGCACAACAACACCACCGGGGAATCCGGGCGCTCGGTCAGCGAGCAGGCTGCCTGGCAGCAGAAGCCCGGCATCCCGATCAACCGGACGTTCACGGGGGTCGGGAACGTGGACTTCACGGTCACCACGCAGACCGGCGGGGGTTGGTGGTTCCTCAACACACAGAACGCGGTGTGCAGGGGCAACATCGACATCGTGCCCGGTCGCTGACCCGGACGATTCTCGCGGGCGGAACCACATCGCGTGGTCTCGCCCGCGAGCCGTCTCCGCTCGCCCTAGGGTGGGTCGTACATGATGACCGACCTATCGGGAGGTGACGACGATCGTGGACCTGGTGATCGCGCGCAATCCCGATCCGGGTTCGAGCCTGAAGTTCCTGATGCGCCTGCCGCTCGAGGGCGGACTCGTGTTCCGCACATCCGACACGTGGCCGCGCACCAAAGCGCTGTTCTGCTATCCGGTTCCGGCCGACGAATGGCCCGAGGAGCCCGATGTGGTCGAGCGCGTGGGTGTGCGGTCGTGTGTACGACGGGGTGCCGCAATCGATCTCGTCGTCGACCGGAGCCGGGAGAACCGCTCCCAGGTCGTGTTCACCAAGGCCCGTGGCCGCGACATGGTGTTCTGGCAGTCGCCGCGCACCCGCAAGCAGGCCCGTCCCCAGGTCCGTACCCCCACCGCCCGCGCGGCGGGGCTCGCCGATCTGACCATCGTCGTCGACTCCCACGAGCGCTACGCCTACAAGTTCTCGGGCCAGCAGGTCACCACGCTCATCCGTCCGTTGACGTGTGGCGACTACGGTCTCTTCTCCGACGAGGGCCTGGTCGCCTCGGTGGAGCGCAAGTCGCTGTCCGATCTGGTGTCGAGCCTGACCAACGGCAAACTGCGGTTCGCGATGGCCGAACTTGCTGCTCTGCCCCGCGCCGCGGTGGTCGTCGAGGACCGCTATTCGGCGGTGTTCAAGGTGAGCTGGGTTCGTCCCGCCCTGGTCGCCGACGGTCTCGCCGAGCTGCAGGTCCGCTATCCGAATGTGCCGATCGTGTTCTGTGAAACCCGCGCGCTCGCCGAGGAATGGACGTACCGCTTTCTCGCGGCCGCACACCAGTGGGCCGAGGACGACGTCGTCGCGCGCGAACGCATCGTCCCGGATGCCCACAAGTCCGTCGGGACCGCACCCGATCCCGCTTCGACCTCGGCAGATCCCAGCACCGCGCAGGTACGCGCGTGGGCGCGCGCCGCCGGCCTGGTGGTGCCGGACCGAGGAAAGCTGCGTCCCGAGGTGTGGGCGGCGTGGCGCGACGCGCACCCCGCGCCGGACGACGCCTGAACGGCACTTGCTGGGGTTGATGCGGGCGGAAATGGCGGTTGACGTACCGATATGTCGGTACGTCAACCGTCACTCGGGGCATCTCCGGCAGTCCGCCGATCAGCGGCGCAGTTCCACCACCGAGCCCATCCGGCCCAGCTTGTGCGGATTGCTGATGCCGTAGATGCGGGTGATCCGTCCGTACTCGACCGCGACAGCACCGACGACGGTCGCCCCGGCGGCCTCGATGCGCAAGCCGGGCATCGCGTTGACGTCCACGCGGGTCACGGTGAATCCGGGGATGTTCGCGAAACGCACCAGCAGCGACGCCAGGACCTCGGCCCCCACGATCGGTTTCCGCGCCGCCCGGACGATCCCGCCGCCGTCGGCGATCGCGACGACATCGGGAGCGAGGACCTCGAGCAGGCCCTGCAGATCGCCGGTGGACACCGCGGTCAGGAACTTCTCGACGACCACGGCCTGCTCATCCGGGTCCACCTGCATACGGGGCCGCCGCGCGGTCACGTATTCCCGGGCCCGGTGCGCGATCTGACGAACCGCCGCCGGACTCTTGTCGACCGCCCGGGCGATCTCGTCGTACGGGGTGTCGAAGACCTCGCGCAGCACGAACACGGCGCGTTCGACGGGGGCGAGCGTCTCGAGCACGGTGAGCATCGCGATCGAGACGCTCTCGGCAAGCTCGACGTCCGCCCCGGCGTCGGGCCCGGTGAGCAGCGGTTCGGGGAGCCATTCCCCGATGTAGTCTTCGCGGCGACGCGTCGCCGCCCGCAAATGGTTGAGCGAGAGTCGGGTGACGATCCGGACCAGGTAGGCCCGGGCGTCCACCACGTCGGATCTTTCGACGCCGGCCCACTTCATCCAGGTCTCCTGGACGACGTCCTCGGCGTCGGCGGCGGAGCCGAGCATCTCGTAGGCGACTGTGAACAGCAGGCTGCGGTGGGTGACGAACGGATCGTCGGTCATGCGTTGCCCGATGGGGTGGCGGACGGAGTGGCGAGAGGTTCGAGACCGCAGATCGACGCGTACTCCTGCGATTCGATACCGAATGCGACGTTGGATCGGGTCGCGGTATTCGCCAGCGCGATGTACATGGTCAGTTCGACGAGCGCCTCGGCCCCGAGGGCGTCGAGCAACCGTGCCGACAGTTCGTCGCTCACGGTCGGTGGCGTCCGGGTCATCGCCTCGGCGTAGTCCATGACATCGCGCTCGAGCGGTGAGAACACGTCGGATTCGCGCCACCGGGGCACCTCGCGCACCTTCGCCACGTCGAGTCCCCTATTGCGGGATTCGAAGTAGCCGTAGTCGAGGCAGAAGCCGCATCCGACGAGGCTCGCCACTGCCATGTGCGCGAACGACTTGAGATTCGCGTCGCAGCGATCCCATTTCTGCGCCTTGCGGCCCATGCCGACGCTGAAGTTCATCACTTTCCGGTTGTGCCACAGGACGCCGATGCCGTCGGGCACGTCACCGAGCATTCTGCGCGCCATTCGTGTGACGAGTGCGCCGTAGATTCCGGTCAGCTCTGCCTTGGGGATTCTGGGTTCGCCGGTCATGGTGGGCTCCTCGGGTGCCGGTACAGGGACACCATGTAGACACCGGCCGCGCCCCGCCTGTGACAGGCCGGGATCAGATCATGAATTCAGCGAGGAGCACGCACGTGAGGGTGACGATCGCGACGACGAGGCCGACGAGCAGCGATTCGGTGAGGACGCCCGCGGGCACACCGGCGACGAGCGCCGCGCTTCCGACGGTTCCGGCCACGTGACGGACGCGAGAAACGGGCCGCTCGAGCGGCTGAACATGATCTGGAGCAGTGGTCATCTGAGCCTGCTTTCGACGCTGAACATTCATCGGCGGCCGCCCACCCGGCCCTCCGCGGCACCCCCGGCGCGCCGCACTGCACTCGGACTGCGGACATCGAGAATGCCGAATTCTCTGTGCTGCTTACAGAGTCGGCGTCCACACCGAAATGCTCCCCACTCGCGAACCGGTGACCTGAGGGCCAAAGGCTGCGCGAACGTGTCAATCTTATCCGCTGTGACATACATCTCGCAACGGAACTGTGATCTGCGACATTCCATGGAGGGCTTTGGTCCCCAATCGGAGACCCATTCGCAACACGAAATCCGTTACGTTGCCTAAGTTGTCACCGCACGCGATCGGTGACGGCCCACTGTCCACCGCCGCGGAGTTCGAGGATCCGGTCGTGGAATCCGTCGAGCGTGCTCCGATGACCGACACTCACGATCACCGACTCGGGCAGCGCCTCCCGCAACGTGCGATACAGCGAGTTCTCGAGTCCTTCGTCCACGGCGGCGGTCGCTTCGTCGAGGAACACGATCGCCGGTTCCGCGAGCAGGATCCGCGCGAAGCCGAGGCGCTGCTGCTCCCCGGGCGACAGGATGCGGGTCCAGTCCGCCGCCTCGTCCAGCCGGCCCACCAGGTGCCCGAGTTGGACTCGTTCCAGAACCCGGCGCAGCGCGGCGTCGTCCCTGCCGACCTCGGCGGTGTCGGCGGGGTCCGGATAGGTGAGTGCGTCGCGCAGCGTCCCGAGCGGCATGTACGGCTGCTGCGACAGGAACAGCGCGTCACCGGCGGGGCGCCCGACCGCGCCGTGCGCATGCGGCCACAGTCCCGCGACCGTGCGCAGCAGGGTGGTCTTCCCGCTGCCCGACGCCCCGCGCACCAGCAGTGCCTCGCCCGGCTCGACGTTCAGCGACAGGTCGGTGACCAGCGGGTCCCCGGCGGGAGTGGTGACGGACAGGCCGCTCAGGTCCAGACGCTCCCCCTGCTCGGTCGCGGCGAGGGTGGGCAGCTTCCCCGCCCGGTCGGTCGTGTCGAGCAAGCCCGTGAGACGAATCGTGGTGGCCCGGAACGCGGCGAAGTCGTCGTAGGACTCACGGAAGAACGACAGCGAATCGTGCACCTGACCGAACGCGTTGGACGTCTGCATCACGTCGCCGAGGGTCACCTGACCGGCGAACAGCCGCGGCCCCTGAACGAGGAACGGGAAGATCACCGAGAGCTGATTGACGGCGAGGTTGAAACCGTTGAACTTCAGAGTCCGGAACACCAGTCGCCACCAGTTCCGGATGACCGCGGCGAATTTCGCGAGCAGGCCACCGCGTTCGACGGGTTCCCCGCGGTAGAACGCGATGGACTCGCCGTACTCGCGCACCCGGACCAGCGCGTAGCGGTAGGTCGCGCCGAGTTTCTCGTTGAGGAAGTTCAGCCTGATCAGGGGCCGGCCGATCCAGAACGCGACCGCGGTGGTGACCAGGACGTAGATGAACACGAGAAAGACCATCAGGCGCGGAATCTCGACGCCGAAGAGTGTCATCGGACCGGACAGGTCCCAGAGGATGCCGGTGAAGCTCACGATCGACAGCACCGCGTTGACCGCCCCCATCGACAGGACCCGGGTCGTGGTGACGAAGTCCGTGATGTCGACCTGGATCCGCTGGTCTGGGTTGTCGACCGGGTCGTCGACGAAACGCTCCCGGTAGTAGGCCCCGGAATCGAGCCAGCGATCCACGAGCCGTTCGTTCAGGTGGGTACGCCAGTTGATGTCGAGGGTCTGGCCGACGAGATAGACGACGAGGGCGCGCAGCACGTGCACCGCGGCGAGGAGCGCGAAGATCCGCATGAATCGCCAGAACGCCGGCTCGTCGAGATTCTGGATCGCGGTGTAGAAGTCGTTGTACCAGTAGGAGAACAGCACGTTCATCCGCACCGCGAACACCGTCAGGAACAGCACCAGCGCAGCCAGTCCGAGACCGGCGGTTCCGGCGCGGGGATCGAAATACGACGCTGCGATGCGCCACCATTGCCGTCCCCAGCGGGTGAAGCGCACCAACGCTGCGATCACGGCGACGGACACGACGAGTGTGATGACGAAGGCCTTCACCGTCCACAGGGCGCTGTCGACGACGACCGTTGACCACTCCACCATTTCCGGACCCCCGTTTCATCGACAATCGCCGGGTTCCGGACAAGGATCACCCGCGTCGGCGGGCGGACATGCGGAAATGGGGAATTCTTCGGCAAGGACTCCGGATCAGCCGATGCCGCGCTGCCGCCGCCGCCATTGCACGGCCGCGGACAACACGCGGATGCCGACGGCGATGAGGACCAGGTTGGCGATCATCTGCACCGAGACCACGACCCGTGCCGGTTGGGTGACGGCGGCGATGTCACCGAAGCCGACGGTCGCGAACACGGTCAGGCAGAAGTAGAGGGCGTCGATCCGGGTCAGTGGCTCGTCGAAGCTGCCGGCGCTCACCACCGACATCCGGAAGTACACCGTCGCGAACAGCATGAGGTAGAACGCGACCACGGTGGTGAGCGCCTCGACCGCCTGCGCCCCGGGATATTCGGAGGCCATGATCCGGCGGAGCTGCCACCAGCCCAGGGCGACGACCACGAGAAGCCCTGCGGCAAGCGCCACTGCAGCGGACAGGTCGCCGACGTGGTCGAGGGGCACGAGGAAGTAGACGAGCAGCAACCCCACCGTGGTCAGGGACGGACGAGCCAGGGCGTAGAAGACGATCCGCCACCGGTCCCGTCGCGACAGCGGTTCGGGTCGACCGGAAGCGTCGTCCGGCGGGCTCGGCGACCCTGCGGCTTCGACCATGGCGCCACCTGATTTCCGCGACCGTGGGTGACCAGCAACGCAACGGATCCAGGGTAGGTGACTCCCCGGCACCGGGCAGCGATGTCGGCGAAACCCTGCGAAGGCGTTCGTCGTCGATGCTCAACCCGATCGGACGCCGCGCCAGCCCCCGGAAATCGACCTGTTCCTCCATCGCGGGCGATAGCGTCGACACACGTGAACCGAGTAAAGGAGCGGAACCCGTGGTGACGCAGAAGCGTGAGGTGTGGTCGGGGCGGTCGGTGTTCATCATGGCGGCGATCGGCTCGGCCGTCGGCCTGGGAAACATCTGGCGGTTCCCCTACGTCGCCTACGAGAACGGTGGCGGCGCATTCCTGATCCCGTATCTGGTGGCGCTGCTCACCGCCGGTATACCCCTGCTGTTCGTCGACTACGCGATGGGCCACAAGTTCCGGGGGTCCCCGCCGCTGGCGTTCCGTCGCCTGGCCCGCGGCAGCGAGTTCCTCGGCTGGTGGCAGGTATTCGTGTGTTTCGTCATCGGCGTCTACTACGCGGTGATCGTGGCCTGGGCGGCCTGCTACACCTACTTTTCGATCTCCGAGGCATGGGGTGACGATCCCGAGCGCTTCTTCCTGAACGACTTCCTGCACACGAACCCCGACGCCTCGTTCGGCCTCGAATTCGTGCCGGGTGTCTCGTGGCCTCTGCTGCTGGTGTGGGTGGCCGTGCTCGGCGTGCTCGCCCTCGGAGTCCAGCGCGGCATCGGAAACGCCAACCGGATCTTCGTGCCGCTGCTGGTCGTCCTGTTCGGCACCCTCGTGATCCGGGCCCTGTTCCTCGACGGTGCGGTCGAGGGCCTGAACGCCTTCTTCACCCCGAACTGGGACGCACTGACCGACACGGGCGTCTGGATCGCGGCCTACGCGCAGATCTTCTTCTCCCTGTCGGTGGCGTTCGGCATCATGCTCACCTACTCGTCGTACCTGAAGAAGCACACCAATCTGACCGGCTCGGGTCTGGTCGTGGGCTTCTCCAATTCGAGCTTCGAGGTGCTCGCCGGTATCGGCGTGTTCTCGGCCCTCGGCTTCATGGCGCAGGCACAGGGCGTGCAGGTGAGCGAGGTCGTGTCGGGAGGTATCGGACTCGCGTTCATCGCGTTCCCGACAATCGTGTCGCAGATGCCGGGCGGACCGCTGTTCGGCGTGCTGTTCTTCGCGTCCCTCGTGTTCGCCGGGTTCACCTCGATGATCAGCATCATCCAGGTAACGCTGTCGGCATTCGAGGACAAGACCGGTCTCGGGAAGGTACCGGCGGTCCTGATCATCGGCGGTTTCTCGGCGATCGTGTCGCTGCTGCTGTTCCCGACGACCACCGGATTGAACACCCTCGACGTCGTCGACAGGTTCGCGAACCAGTTCGGCATCGTCGGGGTGGCGTTCGTGGCGGTCGTCGTCATCGCGTGGGTTCTGCGTCGCCTGCCCGAGCTGCGCGATCACCTGAACTCGGTGTCGTCGTTCCACGTCGGGACGATCTGGCAGGTCTTCGTCGGGGTGATCACCCCGATCGTGCTCGGCTACATGCTCTTCAGCGAGATTCGCGACCGTATCCGGGAGGGATACGGCGGGTTGCCGGGCAATCTCGTGACGACGTTCGGCTGGGGGGTGCAGGCCGCGGTCCTCGTGCTGGCGATCGTGATGTCGTTCGTTCCCTGGCGTCGTGACGTCGACCTCGGTTACGAGGAGGACGAGAATCGGCCCGACGCCGTGGCCGCGGGAACCGAACCGGGAGGAAACCTGTGAACACCTCGGCGATCGTGATGATGATCCTGGCCCTGGCCACATTGTGGGGCGGGTTGATCTCGAGCGTGATCCATCTGCGGAATCACCCCGACGAACCGAAGTGACCACCCCCTGCTCGTGCCGGCCGGTGAGGTGTCTGCGCTGCTCGGTCCGTCGGGTACCGGTAAGTCGGTGTTCCTCAAGTCGCTGATCGGTCTGCTGCGCCCCGAG
>NZ_JBSFRH010000054.1:0-40302 GCF_053589135.1 Rhodococcus sp. NPDC003382 | reverse complement strand
GCCAACTGCACACCCGACAGATACAACTCACCCGCAACACCCACCGGCACCGGACGCAACCGCTCGTCCAACACGAACGCCGACACATTCCACTCCGGCACACCGATCGGCACACCCACCACATCGGCACCCGACACCTCGTGCCAGGTCACCGACACCGCAGCCTCCGTCGGACCGTACAGATTGAACAGCCCCACACCCGGATTCGACGACCGGAACCGCTGCGCCACCACCCCCGGCAACGCCTCACCGATCGCCAGCACCCGACGCAACGACGACGCCAACACAGCACCATCGGCCGCCGTCAGCAGAGCCTCGAGCATCGACGGCACCACATGCAACGTCGACACCGACGCCGACCGCATCAACCCCAGCAGATAACCCGGATCCCGATGCCCCTCCGCCTCGGCCACCACCAACCGGCCACCCGAGACCAACGCCGACCAGAACTCCCACACCGACAAATCGAACGTCGCCGCCGTCTTGAGCAACACCGCATCGTCCGACCCCAACCCGAACGCCGCGACCTTCCACACCAACTGATTCGCCACCGCCCGATGCGGCACCGCCACACCCTTCGGACGACCCGTCGAACCCGACGTGAAGATCACATACGCCGTGTGCTCCGGGCGCAGCGGAACGATCCGCTCCTCGTCCGTGATCGGCGCGGTGGACAGATCCGTGGTCACCGCGTCGTCGACGAACAGCACCGGCCGCCCACCACCGCCGACGCCGAAGACATCGCCACCGAAATCGTCACGGTGCGTGGTCAGCACACACACCGGATCCGCGGTGCGGAGAATGTAGTCCGCCCGCTCCGCCGGCTGATCCGGATCCACCGGCACATAGGCACCACCGGCCTTCGCGACCGCGACCATGCCGATCACCAGCTCCACCGACCGGCGCATACCCAGTGCCACAGTGGATTCCGCGCGCACTCCGGCGGCGATCAGCTGCCGCGCCAGCAGGTTGGCACGGGCGTCGAACTCGCGGTAGGTCAGCGCGACACCGTCGGCCTGGACAGCGACGGCATCCGGGTTCGCGGCGACCTGCGCCTCGAACAACGACACCAACGTCGCCGACGCATCCACCTCGTGCGCAGTGTCGTTGAACGACTCCAGAATTCGCGACCGCTCCCCCGCACCGAGGATCTCCAGATCCCCGACCGGGCGCGACGGATCCGCCACGATCTCCTCGAGAACCCGCACGAACCGCTCGACGAACGAAACCACCGTCGATTCGTCGAACAACGCGGTCGCAAAGGTCACGAAACCACCGATCCCCGCAGGAACCCCGGCCTCGTCGTAGGTGTCCTGCACGATCCAGTGCAGGTCGAACTGCGAGGTCCGGTGCTCGAGGTCGAGCGGGGCGATGGCGAGGTCGTCGAGTTCGAGGCTGGCCTCGTTCAGGTTCTGGAACGAGAAGCCGACCTGGAACAGCGGATGCCGCGCCGTCGACCGCGCCGGATTCAGCACCTCCACCAGCCGCTCGAACGGCACATCCGCATGCGCGAACGCCTGCAGATCCGACTCCCGAACCGCCCCCAGCAACTCCTCGAACGAGCCACCCGAACGCACATCCGCCCGCAACACCAACGTATTGACGAACATGCCGATCAGATCGTCGAGCTCACGCTCACCACGCCCGGCGATCGGCGTGCCCACCGCGACATCCGACGTGCCCGACAACCGCGCCAGCAGCACCGACAACGCCGCGTGCACCACCATGAACAACGTCGCATTGTGCGCCCGCGCCAACTGCACCAACCGCCCGTGCAGCTCCGCCGGCACCGCGACGTCGACCCGCGCACCGGCCACCGACTGCACCGCCGGACGCGGACGATCGGCCGGCAACTCCAGCTGATCCGGCAACCCGGCCAGAGCGCCACGCCAGAACGCCAGCTGCTGCGAGATGAGCGAGGACGGATCGTCCTCCGAGCCCAGCACCGACCGCTGCCACAACGCGTAGTCCGCGTACTGCACCGCCGGCGGCTCCCAGGACGGGGCTCCGCCGCCGATCCGGGCGCTGTAGGCGAGCATCACGTCCCGCACGAACGGCGCCATCGACGCACCGTCGGCCGAGATGTGGTGCACCGCCATCGCCAGCACGAACTCGTCGCCGCCGAGATCGAACAAGCGGATGCGCAGGGGCACTTCACTCGTCACGTCGAACGGCCGCACCATGAAGTCCGTGACGGCGGCGAGCAGCTGCTCGGCCGTGGTCCGTTCGACGTCGACGTCCGGAACGGACTGCAGCACCGGCAGCACGACCTGGACGGGTCCGTCCGCGGTCTCCGGGTACACCGTGCGCAGCGACTCGTGCCGCGCCACCACGTCGGCGACCGCCGCGCGCAGCGCCTCGACGTTGAGGGCACCGCGGATCCGCAGAGCCATCGGCAGGTTGTAGGCGGTCGAGTCCGGGTCGAAGCGGTTGAGGAACCACATGCGGGACTGCGCCAGCGACAACGGAATCCGCTCCGGGCGCACCTGTGCCGTGAGCGCAGCCCGTCCACCCGCACCGACGTGCGACTCGAGCCGGGCGGCCAGGTCCACTACTGTCGAGGCTTCGAACAATGTACGGACCTGGACGCGGGTGTCGAGTGCCGCGCCCAGACGCGAGACCACCTGGGTCGCGATCAGCGAGTTGCCGCCGAGCGCGAAGAAGTCGTCGTCGAGACCGACCCGCTCGATGCCGAGCACCTCGCCGAACACCCCGGCGACGATCTCCTCCACCGGCGTGGTGGGGGCACGGAACTCGCGAGCTTCGAACTCCGGTTCCGGCAGCGCCTTGCGGTCGAGCTTGCCGGACGCGTTGAGCGGGAACGCGTCGAGCACGGTCACCACCGACGGAACCATGTACGACGGAAGCGCCGCGGCGGCGGCCGTGCGTGCGGCGCCGGCGTCGATCACCGCGCCCGGCACCGGGACGACATAGGCGACCAGGTGCTGGCCGGTCGACGATTCGTGCACGAGCACCACCGCCGACAACACGGACGGATCGGCGGACAGGACCGCTTCGATCTCGCCGAGCTCGATGCGCTGGCCGCGGAACTTCACCTGGAAGTCGGTGCGGCCGATGTAGACCAGTTCCGGTTCGCCACCGGCCGTGGGAGTCCAGCGGACGAGGTCACCGGTGCGGTACATGCGCTCGCCCGGCGCACCGTACGGGTCGGCGACGAAACGGTCGGCGGTCAGGTCGACCCGGCCGTGATACCCGCGCGCGAGCTGGACGCCCGACAGGTACAGCTCACCCGCGACCCCGAACGGCACGGGACGTAGACGCGAATCCAGCACCAGCGCACCGGAATTCCACACCGGACGACCGATCGTCACGGCGGCGTCGGGCCGCACCGCGGCCTCGGTTGCATGCACGGTGAACTCGGTCGGGCCGTACAGGTTGTGCAGCGCGGCCCCCGGAATCGCCGCGTGCACCTGGGCGGCGGCGGACGGCGGAAACGCTTCACCGGCGACGAGCACAGCACGCAGGGACGCGGCACCCCCGGACCCGAGCACCGAGACGAAGGGACCGAGCATCGACGGCACGAACGACACCATCGTGACCGACTGATCGTCGATCAACTGCGCGAGATAGACGGGGTCGCGGTGCCCGTCCGGCTCCGCGATCACCATGCGCGCACCGGCGATCAGTGTGCAGAACAGTTCCCACACCGAAACATCGAAGGTCACGGGGGTCTTGAGCAGCACCACGTCGGACGAGTCGATCCCGAAGCGATCCGTGAGCCACAGCACCTGGTTCACCACGGAGCGCTGCGCGACGGACACACCCTTCGGGCGGCCCGTCGAGCCGGAGGTGAACAGCACGTACGCGGTGTTGTCCGGACGCAGCACCGATCGCCGGTCGGCGTCGGTGACGGGTGCGTCGGAGACGGTCGGATCGTCGTCGCCGGCGACGAGCACGGTCCGGTCGCCGAACCGCTCGGCGTCGGCGGCGTCGGCCACCAGCACGCACAGCGGCGCGGCGGTGTCGAGGATGTAGTCGATCCGGTCGGCGGGCTGATCCGGGTCGACGGGCACGTAGGCGCCGCCCGCGGTGAGCACCGCGTACATCGCCACCACGAGATCGGCGGACCTGCGCATGGCCAGCGCGACCCGCACCTCGGGCCCGACGCCCTGCGCGACCAGCCGTCGCGCGAGCCGGTTCACCCGGGAGGCGAACTCGCCGTAGGTCAGGCTCTGCCCGCCGGACACCACGGCGACCGCACCGGGGTTGTCCGCGGCGCGCGCCTCGAACAGCGCCGGTAAGGTCGTTGACGCGTCGATGGCGTGCCGCATCGCGTCGACACCTGCCACGAGCGCGTCGCGCTCGGCCGCGTCGAGCAGTTCGATGTCACCGACCACGGCAGCGGGATCCGCCGCGACCGCTTCCAGCACCCGCACGAAGCGGGCGGCGATCGACTCGACGGTCGCGGTGTCGAACAGGTCCGTCGCGTACGACATCTCGACGAGCAGACCGTTGTCGGCGCCGTCGGGATGGTCCGCAACCGTGACCTGCAGGTCGAACTTCGCCAGGTCGTAGTCGAATTCGACGCCGCTGACGGTCAGACCCGGCAGTTCGAGCCGGGTGTTGTCCATGTTCTGGAACGCGAGCGCCACCTGGAACAGGGGATGCCGGGACTGCGACCGGACCGGATTGAGGACCTCGACAAGCCGCTCGAACGGAACCTCCGCGTGGGCGAAGGCCCGCAGGTCCGATGCCCGGACCCGGGACAGCAGTTCGGTGAACTGCTCGGCGGGATCGACCGCCGAGCGCAGGACGAGCGGATTGACGAACATGCCGATCAGGTCGTCGAGCGCGACGTCCCCACGGCCCGCGACGGGAGAACCGATTGCGATGTCGCGCGAGCCGGACAGCCGCGACAGCAGTACGGCCAGCGCACTGTGCACGACCATGAACAGCGTGGCATTGTTGTCCCGCGCGACCGCGTTCAGCCGGTTCCGGAGCTTCGCGTCCACGGAGAACCGCAGCAGGTCACCGTGGCTGGTCGCCACCGCCGGACGCGGCCGGTCGGTGGGCAGCGGAAGCTCGTCGGGCAGATCTGCGAGTTCCCGCTTCCAGAAGTCGATCTGGCGTGCCGCGACCGACTCCGGATCGTCCTCCGAACCGAGCATCTCCCGCTGCCAGATGCTGTAGTCGGCGTACTGCACCGTCAACGGCTGCCAGTCGGGGGACTCCCCCGCCGACCGCGCGGCGTAGGCGGTCATGACGTCCCGGGTGAGGGGACCCATCGAGAAGCCGTCCCCGGCGATGTGGTGCACGGAGAACGCCAGCACGTGCTCGGTCGCGCTGATCTCGAACAGCCCCGCCCAGAACGGCACCCGCTGGGTGACGTCGAACGGTGCCGCCATCTTCTCCGCGATCCGCTCGGCGACCTCGCTCTCCGACACGGCCACCGGGCTCAGGTCCGGGATGACCTCGCGGGTCGGCACGACCTTCTGGTAGCCGACGCCGTCGACCTCCGGGTACACCGTCCGCAGCACCTCGTGCCGCGCGAGCACGTCGGCCACCGCGATCTGCAGGGCGTGCCGGTCGAGAAGCCCGGACAGCCGCAGCGCGAACGGAATGTTGTTGACCGCGGAGTCGGGTTCGAGCTGGTTGAGGAACCACATGCGCTGCTGCGCCAGCGACAGCGGCACCCGGTCGGGACGCGGCATCGGACGCAACGGCAGCCGCGGCCCGGTTCCGCGGTCGGCGGCCTCGTCGACGAGTCGCGCCAGATCGGCCACGGTGTGCGCGTCGAAGAACTCCCCGACCTCGACGTGCACCGAGAACCGCGAGTTGATCCGGGCGACGGCTCGCGTCGCGATGAGCGAGTTGCCGCCGAGCTCGAAGAAGTCGTCGTCGGCGCCGACCCGCTCCGCACCGAGGAGGTCCGCGAAGATCTGCGCGACCGCCTGTTCGGCGGGCGTCGACGGTTCGCGGTACTCCCGCGCGGACGTGAAGTCCGGGGCGGGCAGCGCCTTGCGGTCGAGCTTTCCGCTGGCGTTGAGCGGGAATTCGTCGAGCTGGACGAACAGGTTCGGAACCATGTAGTCCGGGAGCCGCTCGCGGGCGGTCGCGGTCAGCTCGGCCGTGTCGAGGGTGACTCCCCCCGTCGCGACGACGTACGCGACGAGGTGGTCGCCGGTGACCGGATCGGAGTGCACGACCACCACGGCCTGGGACACGTCGTCCCGTCCGAGGATCGCCGCTTCGATCTCGCCGAGTTCGACGCGGAGTCCGCGCAGCTTGACCTGGAAGTCGACGCGTCCGATGTAGTCGAGCTGTCCGTCGGGGCGGCGCCGGACGAGGTCGCCCGTCCGGTACATGCGTTCGCCGTTGCGGCCGGTGGGGTCGGCGACGAAACGATCCGAGGTCAGATCCGGCCGGGCGACGTAGCCGCGCGCGAGCTGGACACCCGACAGGTACAGCTCGCCGGGGACGCCCGGCGGGACCGGCCGGAGCGCGTCGTCGAGCACGTGCAGTCCGGTTTCGTCGACGGCGGCGCCGATCGGGATCGTCCTGTCGCCGCGTGCGGTCGCGTAGTAGGTGACGTCGACGGCGGCTTCGGTGGGACCGTAGAGATTGTGCAGCTCTGCCGAGCTGATCTCGTGGAAGCGGGCGACGGTCTGCGCAGGCAGCGCCTCGCCGGACGCGAAAACGTAACGGAGAGAATCGGTTCGGGAAGCGAGCGGCTCCGCGACGAAGACCGAGAGCATCGACGGCACGAAGTGCAGTGCCGTCACACCGCGGTCGGCGATCGTGCGGGCGAGGTACTCGGGGTCGCGATGACCGTCGGGCACCGCGATCACCAGGCGCGCTCCGACCTGCAACGGCCAGAAGAACTCCCACACCGAGACGTCGAACGTGAACGGAGTCTTCTGCAGGATGACGTCGGCCTCGGTGAAGCCGTACTCGCGCTGACGCCAGCGCAGATTCGCCACGATGGCCCGATGCGCGACGGCCACACCCTTGGGCAGGCCCGTCGAGCCCGACGTGAAGATGATGTAGGCGGTGTTGTCGGGGCGCAGCGGACCGGTGCGGTCGGCGTCCGCGAGCGGAGCCTCGTCGAAACCGGTCAGGTCGAGCCGATCCACCTCGTGGAGCGCAACGTGTGCGGGCACCTCGATTCCGTCGCGCGAGGTCGTCAGGACCGCGACGGGACGTGCTGCGGCGAGGACGTGCGCGATGCGGTCGGCCGGGTGGTCCGGGTCGAGCGGCACGTAGGCACCGCCGGCCTTGACGATGCCGTACATGGCGACGAGCAGATCCAGCGATCGGCGGATCGCGAGGCCCACCGTCGTCTCCGGACCCACGCCGATCGAGACGAGGTAGCGGGCCATTCGGTTGGCGGCGGCGTCGAACTGCGCGTAGGTGAGGGTCTCCCCCTCGAACTCGAGGGCGATCGCATCCGGCGTGCGGGCGACCTGCTCCTCGAACAGCGCCGGCAGGGTGTCGGCCGCCCGGGCGACGACGGGCACGTCGACGACCTCACCGGTGTCGCAGATGAGGGTCTCGACGACACCGGCGAGGCCACCGTCCGCTTCGGATTCGAGCAGGGCGGGAACGAGGTTCGACAGCACCACCGGAACGAGGGCGTCCGGACCGAGCGCTCCGCCCATCGCGGTGTCGAGAACGGTCAGTTCGTCGTGGAGCGTTCCGTAGGTGACGGCGGTGTCACCGTGCGAGAGCGCGACCCGCTCGGGCGCTACCGCCGCCACCTCTGAAATCAGCCGCGGGAGGTCCTCGATGGTGAGAGATTCCTGACCGGGCTTCCGAACCGACATCTACCTTTTCCTCTGTGTCGCCAAGCTCTGCGCTTGGGTGATGAGTGACTCGATCAGTGCGGCGTATCCGTCGACGCCCAGGGCCGGGAGGATTCCCGGAACCAGACCGGACAGGGCCACCGAGACCTGCGCCTCCGGCTTGAGCGTCGCCCCCATCGCCTTGGCGACCGACACCAGCTTGTCGTTCAACGCACCGAAGGTGACGGTGGCGTCGCCGTGGGTCAGGGCGATCTCGTCGGGCCGGGCTGCCGCGGCGGCCGCCACCAGCTCGGGCAGGTCCGCGGCAGTGAGCTTCCGCTGCGGCGTCAGGCTCGCGCGTTCCTCGTCGTCGAGGATGTCGATCTCGCGGATCACGACGCCGGGGTTGTCGGTGACCGCGTCGACGACCCGCAGGTACCGCTTCGCGAAGCGGGCGACGGACTCCTCGTCGAACAGGTCGGTGGCGTACGTGAACAGCAGCCGGATGCCTCCACGGCGACCGTGCTCGTCGAACATCTCGCCGCCGCTGAGCTGCAGATCGAACTTCGCCTGGTCGAAGTTGCCCTCGACCATCGAGACCTCGAGTCCCGGCAGCTGCAGCGACCGCGGCGCCATGTTCTGGAACGCGAACAGCACCTGGACGACCGGCGAGTACGCGGCGGTCCGGCGGCGGCCGAGCGCGTCGACGACCCGCTCGAACGGCACGTCGGCGTTGCCGAACGCCCCGAGGTCGCGGTCGCGGACCTGGGCGAGCAGATCGACGAACCCGGCGCTCGACTCGACCTCCGTGCGCAGGGCCAGAGTGTTGACGAACATGCCGATCAGATCGTCGAGCGCCGCCTCACCGCGACCGGCGGTCGGCGTTCCGATGACGATGTCGCCGGTCCCGGTCAGCTTGGACAGCAACACCGCGAAGGCGGCGTGCATCACCATGAAGACCGTCGAGTTGTGCTCGCGCGCAACCTTGTCCAGCAGTTCGGCCTGGTTCGCATCCAGCGCGAACTCGTACTCCGCGCCGCGCATGGAGGCGCGTGCGGGCCGCGGCCGGTCCGTCGGCAACTCGAGCAGTTCGGGGGCGCCGGCGAGCGTGGACGACCAGTAGTCGAGCTGCCGCGCCACCGCGGACTCGGGGTCGTTCTCGTCACCGAGGATCTCCCGCTGCCACAGCGCGTAGTCGGCGTACTGGACCGGCAACGGCGACCAGGTCGGCATCTCGCCGTCGAGACGGGATGCGTAGGCCGTCATCACGTCCCGGGTGAGCGGGCCCATCGAGAACCCGTCCGCGCTGATGTGGTGGACGACCATGACCAGCACGTGATCGGTGGGGCTGACCGAGAACAACCGGCCTCGGACCGGCGCACTCGTCGTGACGTCGAACCCGGTACCGATCATCTCGGCGATCCTGGTCGGCAGCAACGCCTCCGACACCTCCACCGGCGCCAGGTGCGGCGCGGCGTCGGCGACCGGCAGGATTTCCTGCACCGGTCCGTCGTCGGTGTCCGGGTAACGGGTCCGCAGCACCTCGTGCCGGTCGAAGACGTCCCGCACCGCAGCACCGAGCGCCGGCACGTCGAGCAGGCCCGACAGCCGCAGCACGACCGGGATGTTGTAGGCGGCGGACGCCGGATTCATCCGGTTGAGCACCCACATCCGCTGCTGCGCGAGCGACAGCGGCACCCGTTCCGGATGCGGCCGTGCGACCAGCGCCGGTCGCGCTCCCGATCCCACGCCGGCTTCCGCACGAGCCGCCAGCGCCGACACCGTCGACGCCTCGAACAGCGCCCGGACCGGAACCGTCGTATCCAGCGCCGCACCGATCCGTGCCGTCACCTGCGTCGCGAGCAGCGAGTTGCCACCCAGCATGAAGAAGTCGTCGTCGGCACCGACCCGCTCGGTCCCGAGCACCTCCGCGAAGATCCCGGCCACGATCTGCTCGATCGGGGTGGCAGGGGCACGGAACTCCTTGGCCTCGAACACCGGTTCCGGCAGCGCCTTACGGTCGAGCTTGCCGTTGATGTTCAGCGGCAGCGCGTCGAGCACGAGGAAGACCGCCGGCACCATGTAGCCCGGCAGGCCGCGGACGGCCTCGGCACGGATGTCGTCGACGACGAGATCCGCCCCGGTGACCGGAACCAGGTAGGCGACCAGCTGATCGCCGAGCCGATCGTCGTGGTGGACGAGCACGACGGCCTGCGCCACGGACGGATGCGCCGCGAGCACCGCCTCGATCTCGCCGAGCTCGATCCGGAATCCGCGGACCTTCACCTGGAAGTCGGTGCGCCCGACGTACCGGAGGGTGCCCTCGTCGGTCCAGGCGACGAGGTCGCCGGTGCGGTACAGCCGGCTTCCGGCCGGGCCGAACGGGTCTGCGACGAACCGTTCCGCCGTCAGATCCGGGCGCCCGAAGTAGCCCCGGGCCAGCTGCGTACCGGCGAGATACAGCTCGCCGAGGACACCGGACGGGACCGGCCGCAGCCGCTCGTCGAGCACGTACAGCCGGGTGTTCCACTCCGGTCCGCCGATCGAGACGGTCGCGGTGTCGTGCTCGGTCACCTCGTGACTGGTGACCGACACCGCGGCCTCGGTGGGCCCGTACAGGTTGAACAGCGCCGTGTTCGGGTTCCCGGACCGCACGGTCTGCGCGAGGTGCGCAGGCAGTGCCTCACCGATGGCGAGGACGCGCCGCAACGACGAGGGCAGTGCCCCACCGGATTCCGTCGTCAATGCTTCGATCATCGACGGCACCGCGTGCAGCGTGGTCACGCCGCGGCTGCGCATCAGTTCGTTGAGATAGGCCGGATCACGGTGACCGCCTGCCTCGGCGACCACCAGGCGCGCACCGGACACCGGCGCCGACCAGAACTCCCACACCGACAGGTCGAACGTGGCCGCGGTCTTCAGTAGCACCGCGTCCCCGGAGCCGAGATCGAATTCCGCCTTCTTCCAGAGCATCTGGTTGACGACAGCACGATGCGAGACGGCGACGCCCTTGGGCCGGCCGGTCGAACCGGACGTGAAGATCACGTACGCGGTGTTGTCCGGATGCAACGGTGCGAGACGTTCGGCGTCGGTGACCGGAGCTTCCGCGCCGGACGCGCCGACGTGGTCGTCGACGAGGACCACCGCACGGTTGCCGTCCACCGCGAATCCGTCGCGCGCGCTCGTGAGCACACACACCGGGTCGGCGGTGTCGAGGATGTACTCGGTGCGCTCCGCGGGCTGATCGGGATCGATCGGCACGTAGGCGCCGCCTGCCGCGGACACCGCGTACATGCCCACCACGAGGTCGATCGAACGACGCATCCCCAACGCCACCAACGATTCCGGGCCGACCCCGGCGCCGATCAGGCGGCGGGCGAGCCGTGCGACCCGGGCACCGAACTCGCGGTAGGTCAGCGTCGTCGTCTCGTCCTCGATCGCCGGGGCGTCCGGCGTCGCGGCGACCTGGGCGTCGAACAGCGACACCAGTGTCGCGTCCGGAACGGTGCGCGCCGTGTCGTTCCACTCGGTGAGCATCCGGCCACGCTCGTCCGGCGCGAGGATCTCGATGTCGCCGACGGGCGCTGCCGGATCGGTGACGATCGATTCGAGAACCCGCACGAACCTGCCGGCGAACGACGCGACGGTGTCCTCGTCGAACAGATCGGTCGCGTAGCTGAACACCGCGTCGATCCCGGCCGGTGCTCCCGCGTCGTCGTACCGGTCGGTGAGGAACAACTGCAGGTCGAACTGCGCGACGCCGGTGTCGAGTTCGAGACCGGACACCGTCAGGGCCGGCAGCTCGAGCGAGGTGCGGGACAGGTTCTGGAAGGAGAACCCGACCTGGAACAGCGGGTGGCGGGCCGTCGAGCGCTGCGGGTTCAGCACCTCGACCAGCCGCTCGAACGGCACATCCGCATGCGCGAATGCGTTCAGGTCCGTCTCGCGGACCGCTTCGAGCAGCTCGCCGAACGACAGTTCCGGACGCACACCGGTCCGCAGGACGAGGGTGTTGACGAACATGCCGACGAGGTCGTCGAGCGCCCGCTCACCGCGACCGGCGATGGGGGTACCGACGGCGATGTCGTGGGTACCGGACAGGCGCGCGAGCAGGACCGCGAACGCGGCGTGGGCCACCATGAACAGCGTGGTGTTGCCGCTGCGCGCGACCGCACCGAGCCGCTGATGCAGCTCCGCGTCGATCTCGAACGTGACCCGTCCACCCCGGAACGACTGGGTCGCCGGGCGCGGCCGGTCGGTCGGGAGCTCGAGCTGATCGGGCACGTCCGCCAGGGCCTCGCGCCAGTAACCGATCTGCTTCGAGATCAGCGACGCCTCGTCGTCCTCCGCACCGAGCAGCCGCCGCTGCCAGATTGCGTAGTCGGCGTACTGCACCGCGAGCGGATTCCAGTCCGGCGCACGACCGTCCAGACGGGCGGCGTAGGCGGTCATCAGATCCCGCGCGAACGGCCCCATCGAGGAACCGTCGGCCGCGATGTGGTGCAGGACCAGCGCGAGGACGTGCCGCTCCGCGGAGAGGCTGTACAGGCGGATCTGCAGCGGCACCGCCGTGGTCACGTCGAACGCGGTCGCCGCCAGCTCGGCCAGCAGGCCCGGCAGCTCCGACTCCGTGGTCACCACGGGTTCGAGATCCGGGACCGCCTCGGCCGCAGGCAGAACGACCTGCACCGGGGCACCCGCGTTCTCCGGGTACACGGTGCGCAGCACCTCGTGCCGGGCCACCACGTCGGCCACCGCGGCACGCATCGCCGCCACGTCCAGGCGGCCCGTCAGGCTCAGCGCCATCGGGATGTTGTAGGCGGTGGACTCGTTGTCGAACCGGTTGAGGAACCACATGCGTTGCTGCGCGAGCGACAGCGGCACCCGCGCCGGGCGCGGCTGCGCGTGCAACTCGAGCCGCCCGGATCCCGCGTGCGATTCGATCCGCGACGCCAGCGATTCGACGGTCGACGCCTCGAACAGTTCCCGGACCGGGATCCGGGCGTCGAGCGCGGCTCCGAGCCGGGAGACGACCTGGGTCGCCACGAGCGAGTTGCCGCCGAGTTCGAAGAAGTCGTCGTCGAGGCCGACGCGCTCGACGCCGAGAACCTCGGCGAACACGCCGGCGACGATCTCCTCGATCGGGGTCTGCGGCGCACGGAACCCGCGCACCTCGAACACCGGTTCCGGCAGCGCCTTCCGGTCGAGCTTGCCGTTCGCGGTGAGCGGCAGTGCGTCGAGCACGACCACCACGTCCGGAATCATGTACGCGGTCAGGAACTCACCGACCGCGTCGCGCACCGCGACCGGGTCGACGGTCTCGCCCACCCGCGGCACCACGTAGCCGATCAACCGATCGCCGGTGCGTTCGGAGCGGCGGACGACCGCCACGGCCTGGGCGACCCCGGAACAACGGGTCAACGCGGACTCGATCTCCCCGAGCTCGATCCGGAAGCCGCGCAGCTGCACCTGGAAATCGGAGCGGCCCGCGTACTCGAGGAGGCCGTCGGCGTTCCACCGGGCGAGGTCGCCGGTGCGGTACATCAGGCCCGCCGCGCCTTCCGGCGCATACGGGTCGGCCACGAAGCGGCCCGCGGTCAGCGCCGGCTGCCCCAGGTAACCCCGCGACAGCTGCTCACCGGCCACGTACATCTGGCCCTGGACCCCGACAGGGACCGGACGCAGCCGCTCGTCGAGCACGTACACCCGCAGGCCCGGCAGCGCCCGGCCGATCACGCTCGCCGCCGACGACCGCGCCATCTCCGCGGTCAGCGCCAGGAACGACACGTGCACCGTGGTCTCGGTGATGCCGTACATGTTGACCAGCCGGGGCGCGTCGTCGCGGTGCCGTTCGAACCAACCGGTGAGCTTGCCGAGGTCGAGCGCCTCACCACCGAAGATCACGTGCCGCAGGGACAGGGCGCCGGCGGCTGTGCCTTCGAGGGCGCTCGCGCCCGTACCCTCCTCCATCGCGGCCCGGTCGGCCTCCACGAACTGGTAGAACGCCGATGGTGTCTGGTTGAGCACCGTGACACCGTTGCGCACCACGAGTTCCCGGAACTGTTCGGGCGAGCGCGACGTGAAGTAGTCGACGACGACCAGCGTGCCGCCGTACAGCAGCGGACCCCACAGTTCCCACACGGAGAAGTCGAACGCGTACGAGTGGAACATCGTCCACACGTCGGTTTCGTCGAATCCGAACAGGGGCTGCGCATTCGCGAGCAGTTCGACGACGTTGCGGTGCACGACGGCGACGCCCTTCGGCCGGCCCGTCGAACCCGAGGTGTAGATGACGTACGCCGGGTGCGACGAGCGGAGCGGCACGAGCCGGTCCGCGTCGGTCACGGGCCGGGTGTCGAACTCCGCCGGGTCGAGGGTGTCCAGCAGCAGGACCTCGACGCCGTCCACCGCCGGGATCGACTGCCGATCCACGGTGGTGGTCAGCACGACGACGGGCGCACCGTCCTCGAGCATGTACGCGATGCGGTCCTGCGGATAGGTCACATCGACCGGCAGGTACGCGGCACCGGAGGTGAGGACCGCGAGCAGCGCCACGATCAGCGACTCGTCACGCGGCAGCGCGACCGCCACGAGCGATCCCGGTCCGACCCCCGACTCGATCAGGCGGCGGGCCAGGCCGTTGACCCGGGCCGAGAGCTCCGCGTAGGTCAGCGATGTCCCGCCGGCCACCACGGCGGCGTTGTCCGGCCACGACTCGGCCGCGGCAGCGAACAACGACGGCAGCGTCGCCGCCGGATCGACCTGCGTGCCGGGCGTGGACCACGCCTCGAGGACCTCGGTGCGTTCGGTCGCGGAGAGCAGTTCGACGTCGCCGACCGCGGTCGACGGATCGGCGAGCAGACCGGTCAGGAGCCGCTCGAAACGCTCCGCGTACGACGCGACGGTCGCTTCGTCGAACAGGTCCGTCGCGTAGGTCCACTCGACGGTGTATCCGCCTTCGGGGGCCGACGTGAAGGTGACCTGAAGGTCGAATTTCGCGACGTGAGCGTCGAATTCGACCGTGCGCGCGGTGAGCCCGTCGAGCTCGAGTACCGCCTGCGCCATGTTCTGGAACGTCAGCACGACCTGGAACAGCGGGTGCCGGTTCTGCGCCCGCTCGGGGTCGAGCACCTCCACGAGCCGCTCGAACGGCACATCGGCCTGCGCGAACGCGCCGAGGTCGATGTCCTTGGTCCGGGCCAGCAAGCCCGCGAACGACTCACCGAGGTCGATGCCGGTCCGCAGCACCAGGGTGTTGACGAACATGCCCACGACGTCGTCGAGGGCCTCCTCGCCGCGACCTGCCACCGGCGTACCGATCGCGATGTCGCCGGAACCGGACAGCCGGGACAGCAGCACCGACAGAGCGCTGTGCACGACCATGAACGGCGTCGCCCGATGAGCCTGGGCGACCCGGTCGACGAGCCTGCCGGTCTCCGGTGCGATCCGCGAGACATAGTTGTTGCCGCGGTACGACGACACCGCCGGACGCGGCCGGTCGGCCGGAAGATTCAACTCCTCCGGCAGACCCGCCAGGGTCGACTTCCAGTAGTCCAGCTGAGCGGACGCGACGGACTGCGGATCGGCTTCGTCGCCCAGAATCTCGCGCTGCCACAGCGTGTAGTCGGCGTACTGCACGGCGAGCGGCGACCAGGTCGGCACCTCCGCGTGCGTGCGCGCCGCATAGGCGATCATCACGTCACGGGTCAGCGGTGCCATCGAGAAGCCGTCCGCCGCAATGTGATGCACGACGAACACGAGCACGCTCTCGGTGGCGGACACCTTCAGCAGGCGCGCACGCACCGGCGGTGCGAGCGTCACGTCGAACCCGGCGCCGGCGAACTCGGTGACGACCGTGAGCACGTCGCTCTCGGCGACATCGTCGACCCCGAGGTCGATCCGCGCCGCATCCGGCGGGAGCACCTGCTGGTAACCCACCCCGTCGATCTCGGGGTAGACGGTCCGCAGGGTCTCGTGCCGGGCGACGACGTCGTTCACCGCGCGGGTCAACGCCTCGACGTCGAGGGCTCCGGTGAGCCGGATCGCGACCGGGATGTTGTTCACACCGGATTCGGTGTCGAAGCGGTTGAGGAACCACATCCGGGATTGCGCCGCGGACAACGGAATACGCTCCGGCCGTTCGGAAACCGCGGTGAGCGCCTTCCGAGCGCCCACTCCCGCGGACCGCTCGACACGGGTCGCCAGCGCCGCGACGGTCGACGCCTCGAACAGGACGCGCACCGGCACCGCCGTGTCGAGGGCGGCGCCCAGCCGGGCCGCGACCTGGGTCGCGATCAGCGAATTACCACCCAACGCAAAGAAATCGTCATCCGCACCGACCCGCTCCACCCCGAGCACATCGGCGAACACCCCCGCCACGATCTCCTCCACCGGAGTCGACGGCACCCGGAACTCCCGCGCCTCGAACACCGGCGCCGGCAACAACTTCCGATCCAACTTCCCCGACGCGTTCAACGGGAACTCGTCGAGCACCACCAACGCATCCGGAACCATGTACCCCGGCAACACCGAACCCAACTCGGCCCGCACCGCACCCGAGTCGACCACCGCACCCGACTCCGGCACCACATAACCCACCAGCTGCTGACCCAGATCACCGTCGTGCACCACCACCACGGCCTGCGCCACCGCAGCCACATCCAGCAACGCCGACTCGATCTCCCCCAGCTCGATACGCAACCCGCGCACCTTCACCTGGAAATCGGTCCGCCCGATGTACTCCAACTCCCCCGACACCGACCACCGCACCAGATCACCCGTGCGATACATCCGCGCCCCGGAGGCTCCATAGGGGTTGGCCACGAACCGATCCGCCGTCAGATCCGCACGCGCCACATACCCCCGCGCCAACTGATCCCCGGCCAGATACAACTCACCGGCCACCCCCACCGGCACCGGCGCCAACCGCCCGTCCAACACGAACACCTGCGTGTTCCACACCGGCACACCGATCGGCACCGACACCCGATCCGCATCCGACACCTCGTGGAAGGTCACATCCACCGCAGCCTCGGTCGGACCGTACAGATTGTGCACCCGCACCGACGGCAACAACTCACGCAACCGCAACGCCACCGAACCCGGCAACGCCTCACCCGAGGCGAACACCAACCGCAACGACCGCGCCTCGACCACCGACGGCTCCGCCACGAACACCGACAACATCGACGGCACGAAATGCACCACCGACACCCCGTACTCGACGATCGCCCGCACCAGATACGCCGGATCCCGATGACCGTCCGGCCGCGCCACCACCAACCGCGCACCAACCTGCAACGGCCAGAACAACTCCCACACCGACACATCGAACGTGAACGGCGTCTTCTGCAACACCACATCCGAGCCGGACAGACCGTACTGCGCCTGCATCCACAGCAACCGATTCACGATCGCCGCATGCGAAACCGCCACACCCTTCGGACGCCCCGTCGACCCCGACGTGAAAATCACATAGGCCGCCCCCTGCGGCCGCACCACACCCCACCGATCCGCATCGGACAACGGCGCATCGGAAAAACCCGACACATCCAACTCGTCCACCCACACCACGGACCGATCCCCCGGCACCGCAAAACCATCCCGCGAGGTGGACAACACCACCACCGGATCCGCCGTCTCCAGGATGTAACCCACCCGCTCCACCGGCTGATCCGGATCCACCGGCACATACGCACCACCGGCCTCGATCACCGCATACACAGCGACCAACATCTCCACCGACCGGCGCATCCCCACAGCCACCAACGACTCCGGACCCACACCCTCGGCCACCAGGAAACGCGCCAACCGCCGCACCCGCGACGCGAACTCCCCATACGACAGCGCCACACCGTCGAACACCACCGCCACCGCACCCGGCGTCCGCACCACCTGCGCCTCGAACAGATCGACCAGCGTCGCAGCCGAATCCACCTCATGCGCCGTGTCGTTCCACGACTCCAACACCAACGCCCGCTCCTGAGCACCCAACAACGGGAGGTCACCGACCAGCGTGGACGGCTCCGAGACCACGGCCTCGAGCAGCCGCACGAAACGCTCGGCGAAGGAACGGACCGTCGATTCGTCGAAAAGATCGGTCGCATAGGTCAGTTCGGCGGCCATGCCGGCCGGCGAACCCTGCTCGTCGATCGATTCGGTGAGCGTGACCTGCAGATCGAACTTCGACACCTGCGCGTCGAAGTCGAGACCGCTCACGGACAGGCCGGGCAGCTCGAACGACGTCTGGGCGAGATTCTGGAACGCCAGCATCACCTGGAACAGCGGGTGCCGGGCCTGCGAACGGGCCGGGTTGAGCACCTCGACCAGACGCTCGAACGGCACGTCCGCGTGCCCGAACGCCCCGAGGTCCACCTCGCGCACCCGGCCGAGCAGGTCGCTGAACGACTCGGCCGGATCGACCGGGGTGCGCAGGACCAGCGTGTTGACGAACATGCCGACCAGATCGTCGAGACCGGCTTCACCACGGCCCGCGACCGGGGTGCCGATCGCGACGTCGTTCGATCCCGACAGGCGCGACAGCAGCACCGCCAGCGCGCTGTGCACGACCATGAACAGGGTGGTCGCGTGTTCCCGCGCGAACGTGTTGAGGGCCGAATGCAGTTCCGGTTCCACGGTGAAGCGGATGCTCGCGCCCGCGAAGGACGCGGTGGACGGACGCGGGCGATCGCTGGGCAGGTCGAGCTGATCCGGCAGGCCGGCCAGCGTGGCCGACCAGTAGTCCAGCTGACGTGAGATCAGCGAATCCGGGTCGTGCTCGTCACCGAGGACCTCGCGCTGCCAGAGCGCGAAGTCGGCGTACTGCACCGGAAGCGGCGCCCAGGCCGGGGCGTCCCACGACGACCGCGCGGCATAGGCCACCATGACGTCCCGGGCGAGCGGCCCCATCGACCAGCCGTCCGCGGAGATGTGGTGGACGACCATGCCGAGGACGTAGTCGCGTTCACCGATCTCGAACAGCCGGGCGTGCATCGGAACTTCGGAGGTCACGTCGAAGCCGACGGAAGCGAGTTTGAACAGCTTGTCCTGGAGTTCCTCCGGGGTGACCTGCTCGGGTGTCAGGTCGGGAACGGTCTGCACCGCCTCCTGCACGACCTGCCGCGGGCCGTCCGGCGAGTCCGGGAAGATCGTCCGCAGCGACTCGTGCCGCTCGGTCACGTCGATGACCGCGACCTGCAGCGCGATGATGTCGAGTTCACCGCTGAGCCGGATCACGACCGGAATGTTGTTGACCGCCGAGCCCGTGTCGAAACGGTTGAGGAACCACATGCGCTGCTGCGCGAGCGACAGAGGGATCCGGTCCGGGCGCTCCATCGGTGCCAGTGCGGCGCGACCGCCGGCACCGGCATGCTGCTCGACCCGGGCAGCGAGCGCTTCGACGGTCGAGGCCTCGAACAGCGCCCGGACCGGGACCGTGGTGTGCAGCGCGGCACCGAGCCGCGAGACGACCTGGGTCGCGATGAGGGAGTTGCCGCCCAGCTCGAAGAAGTCGTCGTCGACGCCGACCCGCGTCACGCCGAGCACGTCGGCGAACGTGTTGGCGACGATCTCCTCGACGGGGGTCGACGGGGAGCGGAACACCTTGGTCTCGAAAACCGGCGCGGGCAACGCCTTCCGGTCGAGCTTGCCCTGCGGGGTCAGCGGGACCTCGTCGAGGACGACGATCGCCGCGGGCACCATGTGCGAGGGCAGGCGATCGGCGACGAACGCCGTCAGCGCGTCCACGCGCACCGAACGCCCCGGCACGGCCGTCACGTACGAGACGAGCTGGGCCGTGCCGGACACACCGGTGTGGCCGACCGTCACCGCGAAGTCGACGTCCTCGTGCGCTGCGAGGGTCGCGTCGATCTCACCGAGTTCGATGCGGAAACCGCGGATCTTCACCTGGAAGTCGCTGCGGCCGACGTACTCGATACGCGGCGTCGGCGCCCCGGGCACCCAGCGCACCAGGTCACCCGTGCGATACATGCGCCGGCCGTCTCCGGCGAACGGATCCACGAGGAACCGTTCGGCCGTCAGGCCCGCGCGGGCGTGGTATCCGCGGGCCACACCCGCACCCGAGATGTAGAGCTCACCGACGACGCCCTCCGGCACCGGGCCGAGCCTCGAGTCGAGCACGTAGGTCGTCACGCCGCGGATCGGGCCGCCGATGACGATCGGCTCGCCCGCGACCAGCGCGTCGGAGATGTTGGACGCGACGGTCGCCTCGGTCGGCCCGTACGCGTTGAACATCGACCGGCCCGGCACCCACCGGGCGACGAGTTCCGGCGAGCACGCTTCGCCGCCGACCACGACGACGCGCAGGTCCGGCAGACCGGTGGGATCCACCGATCCCAGGGCCGCAGGGGTGACGAACGCGTGCGTGACCCGGCCGCGGACCAGCACGTCCGCCAGGTCGCTGCCACCGAAGACGGAGGTCGGGACGATCACCATCGCCGCCGAACCGGCGGTCGCGAGCAGCAACTCCAGAATCGACGCGTCGAAGCTGGGCGAGGCGAAATGCAGTGTGCGCGAGGACGGCCCGATGCCGTACCGGTCCCGCTGTTCGGCCTCGAATCCGGCGAGGCCGGAGTGGGTGACCGCGACACCCTTCGGGGTGCCCGTGGAACCGGAGGTGTAGATCAGGTACGCGAGGTTGTCCAGGCGCAGCGGGCGGATCCTGTCCGCGTCGGTGATCGGAGCCGGCGAGGCGACCGCGCGGTCGCCGAGGAATTCGGCGTCGTCGACCGCGAGCCAGGTGACGCCACCCGGCAGGACCGACCGGTACTGCTCCGTCGTCAGGCCCAGCTCGGCACCCGAATCGACGATCATGTGCTCGATACGGTCGGCGGGGTAGTTCGGGTCCACCGGAACGAAGGCGGCACCGGACTTGGCGACCGCCCACCACGAGATCACCGAATCGATCGACCGCGGCACCGCGATCGCCACCACGGACTCGGGGCCGATTCCGCGGGCGATCAGCATGCGCGCGAATTGCGAAGAGACCGCGTCGAGTTCGCGATAGGTCAGCGTCCGGTCTCCCGAGACGAGGGCCGTGCCGTCCGGGTTCCGGGAAGCGGCGTCGGTCAGCAACCGGGCCAGGGTGGCCGGTTCGGCACCGCCGGCACCGGTCGTGGAGACGAGCGCGCGCCGCTCACCCACATCGAGGATCTCGAGATCGCCGACGGACCGCTTCGGATCGGCGACGATGGCCCCGAGCAGGCGCTGGAACCGCTCGGCGAAGCCACGCACCGTCGAGACGTCGAACAGATCTGTGGCATAGACGAATTCGGCCCCGAGACCGACGGTCGCGCCGGTGCTGTCGGTGCGTTCGGACAGGGTCAGCTGCAGATCGAACTTTGCGACGTCGACGTCGACCTCGCTCGCCTCGATCGTCAGACCGGGCAGTTCGAGACTGGTGTTCCCCATGTTCTGGTAGGCCAGCACGACCTGGACCAGCGGGTGCCGGGACTGCGAACGTGCCGGCTTGAGGACCTCGACGAGCCGCTCGAACGGCACATCCGCGTTGGCGAAGGCCCCCAGGTCGATCTCCCGCACCTGCTGCAGCAGCTCCGTGAACGACGTCTTCGGGACGATCCGGGTCCGCAGCACCAGGGTGTTGACGAACATGCCGATCAGGTCGTCGAGGGCTTCCTCGCCACGACCGGCGATCGGGGTCCCCACGGCGATGTCCTCCGTGGCGGAGAGCCGGGCGAGCAGGACCGCCAGCGCCGAGTGCATGACCATGAACAGCGAAACATTCTGTTCGCGAGCAAGTTCCTCGAGTGCGCGGTAGGTGCGTGCGTCGATGTCGAACCCGACGCGGCGACCCACGAAGGACTGCACCGCCGGCCGTCGCCGGTCCGAGGGCAGGTCGAGCTGTTCGGGGATCCCGGCGAGCTGGTTCGACCAGTATTCGATCTGCATCGCGGCGAGCGAGGTCGGGTCGGCCTCGTCACCGAGGACGTCGCGCTGCCACAGGGTGTAGTCGGCGTACTGCACGGACAGCGGCGCCCAGGTCGCTTCGGTCGATTCGGTGCGTGCGACATAGGCCGCCGCCATGTCGCGCGCGAGCGGACCGAAGGACACGCCGTCGGCCGCGATGTGGTGGATGACCATGGCGAGCGCGACTTCGTTCGCACCCATGCGGAACAGTCGGCAGCGAACCGGAATCTCTTGGGAGACATCGAATCCCGCCGATGCGAACTCGGCGAGGACTCCGGGAAGCTCGTCGGGACCGGCGAACTCCTCCTCGAGACCGAGGTCGACGTCCCCGATCGGCAGGATCAGCTGGTACGCCCCGGCACCCGATTCGGGGAAGACGGTGCGCAGCGACTCGTGCCGCTCCACGACGTCGTACAGCGCCGCCCGGAGCGCCTCGACGTCCACGTTGCCCTCCATGCGCAGCACGAACGGCAGGTTGTAGGTGGCGGCGGACGGGTCGAACTGGTTGAGGAACCACATCCGCTGCTGAGCCAGCGAGAGCGGAATCTCGTCCGGACGGGGGTAGCGAACGAGCGCCGGCCGTCGGCGATCTCCGGCGCGCGACTCCGAAATAGCCTGCGCCAGTTCGGAAACCGTCGGAGACTCGAACACCGTGCGCACGCCGAGCTGGACGTCGAGTGCCGCGGCGATCCGCGCGACGACCTGGGTCGCGATCAGCGAATTACCACCCAACGCGAAGAAATCGTCATCCGCACCGACCCGCTCCACCCCGAGCACATCGGCGAACACCCCCGCCACGATCTCCTCCACCGGAGTCGACGGCACCCGGAACTCCCGCGCCTCGAACACCGGCGCCGGCAACAACTTCCGATCCAACTTCCCCGACGCGTTCAACGGGAACTCGTCGAGCACCACCAACGCATCCGGAACCATGTACCCCGGCAACACCGAACCCAACTCGGCCCGCACCGCACCCGAGTCGACCACCGCACCCGACTCCGGCACCACATAACCCACCAGCTGCTGACCCAGATCACCGTCGTGCACCACCACCACGGCCTGCGCCACCGCAGCCACATCCAGCAACGCCGACTCGATCTCCCCCAGCTCGATACGCAACCCGCGCACCTTCACCTGGAAATCGGTCCGCCCGATGTACTCCAACTCCCCCGACACCGACCACCGCACCAGATCACCCGTGCGATACATCCGCGCCCCGGAGGCTCCATAGGGGTTGGCCACGAACCGATCCGCCGTCAGATCCGCACGCGCCACATACCCCCGCGCCAACTGATCCCCGGCCAGATACAACTCACCGGCCACCCCCACCGGCACCGGCGCCAACCGCCCGTCCAACACGAACACCTGCGTGTTCCACACCGGCACACCGATCGGCACCGACACCCGATCCGCATCCGACACCTCGTGGAAGGTCACATCCACCGCAGCCTCGGTCGGACCGTACAGATTGTGCACCCGCACCGACGGCAACAACTCACGCAACCGCAACGCCACCGAACCCGGCAACGCCTCACCCGAGGCGAACACCAACCGCAACGACCGCGCCTCGACCACCGACGGCTCCGCCACGAACACCGACAACATCGACGGCACGAAATGCACCACCGACACCCCGTACTCGACGATCGCCCGCACCAGATACGCCGGATCCCGATGACCGTCCGGCCGCGCCACCACCAACCGCGCACCAACCTGCAACGGCCAGAACAACTCCCACACCGACACATCGAACGTGAACGGCGTCTTCTGCAACACCACATCCGAGCCGGACAGACCGTACTGCGCCTGCATCCACAGCAACCGATTCACGATCGCCGCATGCGAAACCGCCACACCCTTCGGACGCCCCGTCGACCCCGACGTGAAAATCACATAGGCCGCCCCCTGCGGCCGCACCACACCCCACCGATCCGCATCGGACAACGGCGCATCGGAAAAACCCGACACATCCAACTCGTCCACCCACACCACGGACCGATCCCCCGGCACCGCAAAACCATCCCGCGAGGTGGACAACACCACCACCGGATCCGCCGTCTCCAGGATGTAACCCACCCGCTCCACCGGCTGATCCGGATCCACCGGCACATACGCACCACCGGCCTCGATCACCGCATACACAGCGACCAACATCTCCACCGACCGGCGCATCCCCACAGCCACCAACGACTCCGGACCCACACCCTCGGCCACCAGGAAACGCGCCAACCGCCGCACCCGCGACGCGAACTCCCCATACGACAGCGCCACACCGTCGAACACCACCGCCACCGCACCCGGCGTCCGCACCACCTGCGCCTCGAACAGATCGACCAGCGTCGCAGCCGAATCCACCTCATGCGCCGTGTCGTTCCACGACTCCAACACCAACGCCCGCTCCTGAGCACCCAACAACGGGACGGAGCGGACCGGCAGGGACGGGTCGGCATCGACGAACGCCGTGAAGAAGTCCAGGAAGCGCGCGTGGTGCGCAGAGTTCTCTTCCGCCGTGTAGCGGTCGGGGTTGGCCTCGAAGTCGATGTTGAGGCGCGTGCCGTTGACGTTCTCGTAGAAGTTGATGCCGAGATCCTCGACCGTGCCGGTCGACAGGATCGTGAGCTCGCCCAGGATGGGGCCGAAGGGGATGCCGCCGTGGAACAGCATCACGTTCACGAGGGGCCCGAACAGGCCCCCGTTCGGATCCGCCGAGTCGCGGCGGATGTCCTCGTGGCGGAACAGCTGGTGCCGCAGAGCCCCGGCGACCGCGACCTGCACCTCGGAGATCAGCTCGGCGACGGTCGTGTCGTGCCCGACCCGCACGGTCAGCGGCACGATGTTGGACAGCATGCCGCCCGATCGCCGGGTCAGCGCGGTGGTCCGGCCCGTCACGGGCAGGCTCAGGACGACCTCTTCCCGTCCGGTCATCTGGGACAGGAAGGCCGCGACCGACGCGATGAGGAACGTGGACCGCATGGTGACGTTGCGCTCGACGGCGGCGTCGAACCGTGTGGCCAAGCTCTCGGACAACGTGGCCGAGGAGAGCTCCTTGCGGGCCGCCGGCGGAGCGATCCGGTGGCTCAGGCCGACGGCGCTGTCGAGTCCGGCGATGCGTTCGCGCCAGTACTCGCGGTCCCGTTCGAAGCGAGGACTGTTGCGGTAGGCCAGCTCGGCCTCGCGCAGGTCCGGGAGGTCCCCGACCTCGAGGGGTTCCGGCTCACGACCCTCGACCGCGGCCGAGTAGAGCTCCGCGACGCGCGTCATGAAGTTCATGGCGCCGAAGCCGTCGAGCACGACGTGGTGCACCCGGGCATACCAGTAGTAGCGGGAGTCCTCGAGCCGGAGCGCGGCGGCGACGATCAGCCGGTCGTCGACGATGTCGATGGGCCGGCTGTACTCGGCGCGCATCCACTCTTCGGCCGCCTTCTCCGGATCGGGAGCATCCCGCAGGTCGACGAGCTCGAGGGGGGTGTCGAGGGACGGGTCGACGATCTGGTGGGGCACCCCGTCGATCTCGAGGAGCCGAACGAATCCGGACTGGAGGTCGCCTGCGGCGATCCGGCTGACCCTTTCGAGCACCTCGGTGTCGAGGTCCCCGCGGAGGTCGACGTACTGCGCGTTGTTGATCGCGACGGACGGGTTACGGTGCTGCGCGTACCACAATCCGAGCTGCGCCGGGGAAAGCGGGAATGCGTCCCCCTGCAACGCCTGATCAGCGCTGTCGATTCCGTCGATTTCTCGCGGGTCCAACCGTTACCTCGTTTCCGGAACATCTTCGAGTTCCCCACACCACAAACGCCCTGTTCCTCGCCCGAGAGGGCACAGGAACCGACCGCTACTCGCACAAGAGCAACCGCTGCTTATCGTCTATTGCCGGTCGGTCCAACTCTGTTTCATCGGCGCACCTGCGCCTACCCTGCACGGACCCCTGTCCGCCTCCCCCCGCACGCCGAAGACCGCCCCGAGGTACCGGGGCGGTGAGGTGGGCATTCGGCGCACGCACATCGCCCCAATCTACCGCCTGGGAACACTGCCGCCGAAACGACCGCACGGGACCCGACGCTGCGCGCCGAACCCCGCGGGAGTGAATCTACCGAGCAGTAGCGACACAGGTCGCGTTTTCTCGTCACCTGCTCACCAGAGCACCGCAATGATCACGTTGAGGATGCCGAGACCGCCGATCGTGTGGGCGAGAGCACCCGTCGATCCCGGGTTCTGCTTCTCCTTCTTGAGGCCCACGATCGCGAGGACGAGGATCACCACGGCGACCACGAGCTTGACGCCGATCTTCATGTGGTTCAGCTCAACCACGTCCTGTGCCTCGCGCAGACCGACGAGGGCGAGGCCGCTCACAAGCTGGAGGATCGCGCCGTGCAGCATGCCGGTCACGACACGAGGTTCCTTCACCACGGCGAGCCAGCTGCCGATGATGCCGGCGAGGCCGATGAAGTGCAGGATGAGGAAGATCTTGATGGCGACGTCCATGCCCGTCATCCGAGCATCGACGCCGGCGTTTTGTCCAGTTAGGTCACGCTCAGCACGTGTCCGAGGTCACCCCACCGGTCGCGATACGGACCGGTCGGCTCCGGATCGTGGCGAGGGACCGATCCAGCACGCGTAGGGCGCCGCCCCGCCGCTCGGAACCGGGGTTCCGGTAGCGGCCGGGGCGACGCCCTCGAGGCCCGGGGCCTCGAACGCTCCCGGGGGCCCTGAACGCTACTGTCGCGCGTCCTTCCCGCCCGTCGGGGCATGTCCCTGCACGCGGGCTTCGACGGACCGGTGCAGGATCTGCTCGGCGTGCCGCAGCACCGGTGCGTCGACCATCTTTCCTTCGAACTGGAACACCCCGCGTTCCTCGGGCACCGCGGCCAGCACGCGTCGCGCCCACTCGACCTCTTCCTCGGTCGGGGCGTAGGCCTGGCGGATGACCTCGATCTGGCCGGGGTGAATCGCGACCTTCGCGTCGAAGCCGACCGCGACGGCGTCGAGCGTCTCGTCCCGCAGGCCGTCGTGGTCCTTGATGTCGAGGTACACCGAGTCCAGCGCCCACCGGCGGTAGGTCTTCGCCGCGAGCAGCGCCGACGAACGAACGTGCCGCGCGACGTCGCGGTACGACCCGTCCGCGTGGCGGCTGGACTGACCGCCCAACCCGACGACGAGGTCTTCCGCACCCCACATGACGCCGATCGTGCCGGCGGCGAGTGCGATCTCCGAGACGGCGAGGGCGCCGGCCGGCGACTCGATCAGCGCGACCACCTCACGCGGGGCGAGGGAGGTGACCTGCTCCGCGGACTCGCACTTGGCGAGCATCACCCGCGTGTACGCGGTCTTCGCGAGCGCCTTCAGATCCTCGGCGTGCTCCTCGGTACCCACCGGGTTGACCCGCACCACGGTCCGTTCGGGATCGAGGGGCGTGTCGACGAGGCAGCGCCGCGCGTAGTCCTTGTCGGCGTGCGCGACACCGTCTTCGAGGTCGAGGATCACGACGTCGGCGATCGCCGCGGCCTTCCCGTACCGCTCGGGCCGGTCCGCCGGGCAGAACAGCCACGCAGGGCCCGGAATGGTGCTCATCGTCGTCAACCTTCCTGCGCCGGATCGACCGGCCGCTTCTGGACGAGAGTCTGCCGCACCGCGACGGCGATCACCTTGCCGTGCTGATTGCGGGCGGTGTGTTCGAACGTCACGATGCCCTGCCCCGGCCGGGACTTCGACTCGCGCTTGTCGGTGATGAGGGTTTCCGCATACATGGTGTCGCCGTGGCGGACCGGATGCGGGAACTTGACCTCCGAGAAGCCGAGATTGGCGACGATCGTGCCCTGGGTGAGCTGCGCGACGGACAGGCCGATCAGGGTGGACAGCGTGAACATCGAGTTGACCAGCGGCTCGCCGAACTCGGTGCCGGCACTGTAGGCGGCATCGAGGTGCAGGGCCTGGGTGTTCATCGTCAGCGTCGTGAACAGAACGTTGTCCGCCTCGGTCACGGTGCGGCCGGGCCGGTGTTCGTAGACGGCGCCGAGTTCGAACTCCTCGAACCACAGGCCCCGCTGGACTACGCGCTTGGTGACTTCCGTGTTGTTCGCGGGCGGGGTGCTCACAGGCCCAGCTCCCGCGCCACCAGCATCAGCTGGACCTCGGTGGTGCCCTCGCCGATCTCGAGGATCTTGCTGTCGCGGTAGTGCCGCGCCACCGGGTACTCGTTCATGAAGCCGTAGCCGCCGTGGATCTGGGTGGCATCGCGCGCGTTGTCCATCGCCGCCTCGGACGCGATGAGCTTGGCGATCGCAGCCTGCTTCTTGAACGGCTTGCCGGAGAGCATCAGGGCTGCCGCGTCGTAGTAGGCGGTCCGGGCCGTGTGCGCCCGCGCTTCCATGCGCGCGATCTTGAAGGCGATGGCCTGGTTGCTGCCGATGGGCCGGCCGAACGCCTCGCGTTCCTTGGCGTACTTGACGGACTCGTCGACACAACCCTGCGCCGCACCGGTGGACAGCGCTGCGATCGCGATACGGCCCTCGTCGAGGATCCGCAGGAAGTTCGCGTAGCCGCGGCCGCGCTCACCGAGCAGGTTCTCGGCCGGCACCCGCACGTCGGAGAACGTGAGCGGATGCGTGTCCGAAGCGTTCCACCCGACCTTGTTGTATGCGGGTTCGGCGGTGAAGCCGGGGGTGTCGGTGGGAACGACGATCGTGGAGATCTCCTTCTTGCCGTCGCGTTCGCCCGTGACGGCGGTGACGGTGACGATCTCGGTGATGTCGGTGCCGGAGTTGGTGATGAACTGCTTGTTGCCGTTGATCACCCACTGGTCGCCGTCGAGCTTCGCGGTGGTCTTGGTGCCGCCCGCGTCGCTGCCGGCGCCCGGCTCGGTCAGGCCGAACGCGCCGAGCGCGCGGCCCGCGGCGAGCTGCGGCAGCCACTTGTTCTTCTGTTCCTCGTTGCCGAAGCGGTAGATCGGCATCGCACCGAGCGAGACGCCCGCCTCGAGGGTGATGGCGACGGACTGATCGACCTTGCCGAGTTCCTCGAGGGCCAGGCACAGGGCGAAGTAGTCGCCGCCCTGGCCGCCGTACTCCTCGGGGAAGGGCAGGCCGAACAGGCCCAGCTCGGCCATGCCCGCCACGACCTCGTACGGGAAGGTGTGGTTGGCGTCGTGCTCGGCGGCGACCGGCGCGACGACGGTGCGCGCGAACTCGGCGACGGTGTTCTTCAGGTCCCGGTAGTCGTCGGGAAGCTGGTCGGTGGAGAGGTAGCTGCTCATGGGGCGGTCCTAGTTCTCGGTGTCGGAAGGAACTGCGGCGTCGGAAGGAACGGCGGCGTCGGAAGGAACTGCGGTGTCGGTGTGGACGGGCACGATGCGTGCGAGGAGCTGGTCGACCTTGACCTGATCGCCGGCGGCGACCAGCAGTTCGACGGTGCCGTCGACCGGCGAGGTCAGGGCGTGCTCCATCTTCATGGCCTCGACGACCACGACCGTGGTGCCTGCGGTGACCGTGGCACCGGCCTCGACGGGGGTGGCGATGACCGTGCCCGGCATGGGGCTGGTCAGCTCCGCTTCCCCGGCGTGGGCGTCCGCGCCGCGGATGTTCGGTTCGCGGGCCTCACGCACCGGCCACGTGCCGCCGTTGCCGGCCAGCCACACGTGATCGTCGTCGGCGGCGACGCGGAACACCGAACGCCGGCCGTCGAGGATGATGTTCAGGACCGCCCCGTCGAGTTCCGCGGTGAGCGGGCGCTCCGGGCCGTCCTCGATGCGGGCGGTCGCGGCACCGGGAGTGCCGGTGATGTGCACGTGGTCGGTGCGGGTCGGGGTCTGCAACCGGATGGTCGTCGGAGCCGCGGTGCCGACGCGCCAGCCGCTGGGGCGGTCCCACGGGTCGACCGGCGCCGCGGTCGTCGCGGCGGGCCAGCGCTGCAGCCAGTGGTGGGCAGCGGCTGCGACGAGCACCTCGTCGGGCGTGCCGGGGGCTTCGTAGTCCCCGAGCCGGCGGTCGAGCAGCCCCGTGTCGAGGGCCCCCGCCTTCACGTCCGGGTCGGCGAGCAGGAACCGCGCGAAGTCGATGTTCGTGACGACGCCGAGCACCGCGGTCTCGGACAGGGCACGGTCGAGACGACGCAGCGCGGACGCCCGGTCCGGACCGTGCGCGATGACCTTGGACAGCATCGGGTCGTAGTCGCTGCCCACGACGGTGCCTTCGCGCAGGCCCGAATCGACGCGGATGCCGATCGCAGTGTCATTCCCCGTCGCTGCGCTCGCCCCGCCGGGCTCATCCAAGCCGAGCACCGTGCCACCCGTCGGCAGGAAGCCGCGCGCGGGGTCCTCGGCGTAGACGCGGGCCTCGATCGCGTGCCCGGTCAGGGTGATGTCGTCCTGCTCGAAGCCGAGCGGCTCGCCGGCCGCGACCCGCACCTGCCATTCGACCAGATCCAGTCCGGTGACCAGCTCGGTGACAGGGTGCTCGACCTGCAGGCGCGTGTTCATCTCCATGAAGAAGAACTCGTCGGGAGCGTCGGCGGAGACGATGAACTCCACGGTGCCGGCGCCGGTGTAGTCGACGCTGCGGGCCGTGTTGCACGCGGCCTCGCCGATGCGAGCCCGGGTCGCCTCGTCGAGCAGCGGCGACGGCGCCTCTTCGATGACCTTCTGGTGGCGGCGCTGCAGGCTGCATTCGCGCTCGCCGAGGTGCACGACGTTGCCGTGGGTGTCGGCGATGATCTGCACCTCGATGTGGCGGGGCCGCTGCACGAACCGTTCCAGGAACAGCGTGTCGTCGCCGAACGCGGAGGCGGCCTCACGGCGTGCCGACGCCAGCGCGTCGGCGAGCTGACCCGGTTCGGTGACCAGGCGCATGCCCTTGCCGCCACCACCGGCGGACGGCTTGATCAGCACCGGGTACCCGATTTCGCCGGCGGCGGCGATCAGTTCGTCGTCGGTCAGACCCGGCCGGGAGATGCCGGGGACGACGGGTACGTCGAACGCGGAGACGGCGTTCTTCGCGGTGATCTTGTCGCCCATCGTCTCGATCGCCTTGGCGGGCGGGCCCAGGAAGATCAGCCCGGCGTCGGCGCAGGCCTGCGCGAACGCCGAGTTCTCCGACAGGAAGCCGTATCCCGGGTGGATCGCCTGTGCACCGGAGGTGCGGGCCGCGTCGATCACCTTCGCGATGTCGAGGTAGCTCTCGCGGGCGGCGGCAGGTCCGAGCCGCACCGCGGTGTCCGCCTCCCGGACGTGGAGGGCTCCGGCGTCGGGGTCGCTGTAGACGGCCACCGAACGAATCCCCATGCGGCGCAACGTTCGGATCACCCGGACCGCGATCTCACCGCGGTTGGCGACCAGAACGGTATCGAACAGGCCGGGGCCACCGGCAGTTTCGTTCATGCTCATTTCACTCACATCCGGAAGACGCCGTAGGAGACCGGCTCGAGCGGCGCGTTCGCGCACGCCGACAGGGCCAGGCCGAGAACTTCTCTGGTATCGAGGGGGTCGATGATGCCGTCGTCCCACAACCTCGCGGTCGAGTAGTAGGGATTGCCCTGCGCCTCGTACTGCTCGCGGATCGGCGCCTTGAACGCCTCCTCGTCCTCCGGCGACCACGGCTTGCCCGACGCGTCGAGCTGCTCGGAACGGACGGTCGCGAGGACGGATGCGGCCTGTTCACCACCCATCACCGAGATCCGGGCGTTGGGCCACATCCACAGGAACCGCGGCGAGTACGCCCGGCCGCACATCGAATAGTTGCCCGCACCGTAGGACCCGCCGACCACGACGGTCAGCTTCGGCACCCGTGCGCACGCGACGGCCGTGACCATCTTCGCGCCGTGCTTGGCGATGCCGCCGGCCTCGTAGTCGCGGCCGACCATGAAGCCGGAGATGTTCTGCAGGAAGACCAGCGGAATCGACCGCTTGTCGCACAGCTCGATGAAATGCGCTCCCTTGAGGGCGGATTCCCCGAACAGCACGCCGTTGTTCGCGACGATCCCCACGGGGTGGCCGTGGATCCGCGCGAAACCGGTGACCAGAGTCTTGCCGTATTCGGCCTTGAACTCCTTGAAGCTGGAGCCCGGCCCCGCCGGATCACCGTCGACGACCCGCTCGATGACCTCCCGCACGTCGTACGGGGTCCGGGAATCGGTCGGCACCACGTCGTACAGATCGGACGGGTCGGTGGCCGGCGCGAACGTCGGCGCCACATCCCACGGGCGCGGGGTGCGCGGACCGAACGTGGAGACGATCTCGCGGACCTTGTTCAGCGCGTCGCGGTCGTCCTCGGCCAGGTGGTCGGTGACACCGGAAACCTTCGAATGCAGGTCGCCGCCGCCGAGCTCCTCCGCGGTGACCACCTCGCCGGTCGCGGCCTTCACCAGCGGCGGCCCACCCAGGAAGATGGTGCCCTGGTTCCGGACGATGACGGCCTCGTCGCTCATCGCAGGCACGTACGCGCCACCGGCGGTGCAGGAACCGAGGACCGCGGCGATCTGCGGAATCCCCTTGGCGCTCATCGTCGCCTGGTTGTAGAAGATGCGGCCGAAGTGCTCGCGGTCCGGGAACACCTCGTCCTGCCTGGGCAGGAACGCGCCACCGGAGTCGACGAGGTAGAGGCACGGCAGATTGTTCTGCAGCGCGATCTCCTGCGCCCGCAGGTGCTTCTTGACGGTGATCGGGTAGTAGGTGCCGCCCTTGACCGTCGCGTCGTTGGCGACGATCACGCACTCGCGTCCCGAGACCCGGCCGATGCCGGCGATCATGCCCGCGCCGGGGCACTCGTCGTCGTACATGCCGTTCGCGGCGAGCGGCGCGATCTCGAGGAACGGGCTGCCCGGGTCGAGCAGGGCGTCGACGCGGTCGCGGGGCAGCAGCTTGCCGCGGGAGACGTGGCGTTCGCGGGACTTCTCGTTGCCACCGAGCGCGGCGACCGCGAGGCGTTCCCGTAGCTCGCCGACGAGCGCGAGGTGCTGGTCGCGGTGGGTGGGGAGAGTCGTTCGAGGGGTTGTCACAGGCTCGTCCTCGTCACTGGAGTTAATCTTCGATAACTGAAAACGAGGTTAACTGTGATTAACTGAGTTGTCCAGACCACACACGAAACGGAAGGGGAAGCGATGTCGGAGCCCGACGTGCAGGACGCCCCCGAGGCCCCCACGCTCCCACCCGAAGAGCGGCCCCTGACCCGGCGCAGCCAGGCGAAAGCGGATCGGCGGCGGCAGCTGTTGCAGGCCGCGGCGAGGCTCGTCGCCGAGCGCGGATTCGCCGGCGTGCGGCTCGAGGACCTCGGCGCCGCGGTCGGCATCAGCGGTCCCGCCGTCTACCGGCATTTCCCCAACAAGGACGCCTTGCTGGTCGAACTGCTCGTCGACATCAGCCGCCGGCTGCTCGCGGGCGGCACGGCCGTCGCCGCCGAGACCACCGACCCGGAGCGCACGCTCGTGCGGCTCGTCGACTTCCACCTCGACTTCGCGCTCGGGGAACCCGACCTCATCCGTGTCCAGGACCGCGAACTGCAGTCGCTGCCCGACGACGCGCGCCGCGAAGTACGGCAGACGCAGCGCCGCTACGTCGAGATCTGGGTGGACGTGCTGCGGCGGATCGATCCGACGCTGCGCGAATCCGACGCGCGCACGATGGCGCACGCGACGTTCGGGCTCATCAACTCCACGCCCCACAGCGCGATCCCCTACTCCCCCACCGCGGCGCGCGTGGTGCTGCGTCGGATGGCGCTGGCCGCGCTGCGCTCCGGGGGCAGCTGAGCATCTGCGGGCACCGAGTATCTGCGGACACGAGAACCGGGGCACGGAATTCGGGTAGTCGACTACTCGTGCTCCCGGCCGACCTCGGAGGACACACTCGAATCGGCGCCGACCGATCGGCGGGACCGGCCGGCCCGGCAGATGTCCCGACGAAAGGGGTCGTTCCATGTGCGCGCCGCGAACGATGAACACAGCGCTCGGACTCCCGAGCCCACCGACCGACCGCAGCCGGACCGACGGCCGGGAACACCCGCCGGATCCCGTCGCCCTGCCACCCGCACCCGGCGAAGACTCGACCTTCGCTCCCCAGGCACTTCCGGCCCCGGCGGATCAGCCATCGCGAGCAACGGCCACCTGTCACGACTCGTCCCAGACCTACGCTCGCCAACTCCGCATCGCCGTGGCGATGCGCGGCGGCGTGAGCTTGGCGGTCTGGATGGGCGGGGCCTGCCGGGAGCTGGTCCGACTGCGACAGGGTTCTCTCGGAATCCCGGACGAATTCGTGGACGGCGCCGCCGGCGCGAAGGTCTACAAGGCATTGCTGAAGGAATGCGGGTACAGCGAGCCGGTCGAGATCGACGTCATCGCGGGCACCAGCGCCGGCGGGTTGAACGGTGTCCTGCTCGGGTGGCACCTCGCGCGCGGAGCCGGCTTCGGGGACGACGTCCGGGACATGTGGCTGCGGCTGGGCGACCTCGGCGACCTGGCCCGCCGGCCGTTGTGGAACGGGCACGAGTCGCTGCTGCGCGGCGACGACTACTTCTTCCCACAGGTCCGGAAGGCGCTCGAACAGCTCGACAGCGACGGCGTTCCGTGCGCACAGGCGAACCATCCCCTGCGGTTGCTCGTCACCGCCACACGGCTGCGGCCACGTACCGACGCCGTGTTCCCCGGTGCCGGACCCCGCCTCGGCGCCACCGAGTCGCGGTCGTTCTTCCGATTCCGCTATCAAGGCCGCTCCCGTGAGTTGCAGGGTTTCGACGACTTCGGCGACGCCGAACAGATGGCGTACGTCGCGCGCACCACGTCGTCGTTCCCCGGCGCATTCGAACCCGCGACCGTGAACCCCCACCCGAAGAAGTCCCTGACGCGAGAGACGGGCGCACCCAACGTCCACGGCGTCAGTTCCGAAACACGCTCCGATACAGGTAATCCCAACGACTCCGGCGTCGAGCTGATCGACGGCGGGGTGCTCGACAACGTTCCGCTGACCTGGGCGGTACGCGCGGTCGCGGGAATGCCCGCCGACCAGGCCGTCAACCGGTGGCTGCTCTACCTGCAACCGGATCCCGGTAACCATGTGGAGAATCCGCCGCAGACCCGCTCTGCCACGCGAATGCTGCGGTCGCTGTTCCAGACCTCGCAGCTGAAGAACAACTCCGAATCCATCCTCGACGACGAGGAGAACCTCCGCCAGCTCGTCGCCGCGGAACGTCGCGAGCTGGCTGTCCTTCTCGGCATCGATCCCGACCTCAATGCACCGGAGCGGCGCGCCCCGGGCATCGAACAGATCGACGCCTATCGAGCGGTCGTGGGATGCGCCGAAGTACGCAGGCTGCAGCGACTGGCGAGTGCGCCCCTCACAATCGTCGGCCTGGATCCCCTGCCGATCCCCGATACCCATAAGCCGCTGCTCGCGGCGTTCGCAGCCTACGACCAGTCCAAGGGTGGACCCCTCGCCCCCGTCGACGACGCAGACGCCATGAAACTCGTCCTGCCGGACGAGAGACTGAGCGAATCGAACGTCGGGTGCTGCGCACGCACCCCACTGGTCGCCGCGAGAGCAGTCACGCTGTTGCTGCATGCGCTGCGGCAAACCGAGACGGCGCGAAGGCAATTCGAGGCGACACGGCAGAACCCCTACCCGCGGGACACCGAGCGCTTCGACGAGCTGGACAAACAATTCCGGGAACAGGACGAGCAATTCCGCGAACAGATGTCGGAACTGCGCAAGGAGATCTACACCTTGCGCTTCACCTGCGAGGTGACGGTTGCCCACCGCGACCGCGTCCTGCTCGACACCATCACCCGCGAACCCTGGCGCAAGCCCGACTCCCTGCTCGAAAAGGCGTCCAACAAACCGGATTTCGAGTATCCCGAAGCATTTCCCGACCGCGGTACGAAGCGATCGCACTGGCGCACGTGGACGCGGCACGCAGCGGCCGCCGCCGCGGGAGTGCCGCCGGCGCCGCGGACACCCCCGGACGCGGTCACCTGGAAGGCCGATCCCTACCGAGCCCTGTGGGACGGAATCGTCGCGCAGACGGTATCCGTCGCTGATCTCGTCAACCGATTCCTTCCGCCCGGATCGGTCCGGATCGACCCCCTCCTCACGGTCCTGCGGCGCGCCACCGACACAGCGCGGGCCGACCGCACGCTGTGCCGCCTGGAGATCGTCACCGGCCCGTCGCGGCCGGATCCGCTGGGAGCCTCGGTCGCACCCAAGCTGGTGGTCGCATCCGCCGCAGAGCAGAGCCCGCTCGAGGATCGGATCTACGGCGAGAAGCTGAAGGAAACCGAACGAATCTCGCGCAAGCTCAACGGAAATCAGATCGGGAACTTCGCCGCGTTTCTCAGTGCGCGGTGGCGCCAGAACGACTGGTTGTGGGGGCGGATGGACAGCGCCCAGAGTCTGGTTCGCCTCGTCGCCACGCGGGACCGCACCGCGAACATCGATGCCGAGAAGCTGCGCACACTGTTCTTCGCCGGTGCCCCCGAACGCGGCCCGTTCCGCGATCTGCTCAACCGTGAATGGGTGAACGGCATGTACGCCGACAACCCACCGGAGAAAGTCGTCGACGCGATCACCACACGATTGCACTGGGACATCCTCGAGCACGAACTCGAGCACCTCCGACAACTACACGAGCGCAAGTCCGGAAAGGACCGGCCCCCGAGCTCGACCGGCCGCGAGTTGCGCACACCGGCTCGAACGGTGGCGGAGGATCCGCAGCCGGCGCTGAAACTCCTCGCGGACGTCGGCGACGAATCGGTCTCCGACCTCCTGCGCCGTCCGGATCTGCGCCGGACGCAGCTGCAACTGGCGCTGGTGGGTCTGGGTGCGCTGTTCCCCGCCGGTTGGAAGAGCAAACTCGGTTATGCCGCGACCAGTGTCACCGCGGGACCGCTCGCGATCCTGCCGCTGCTCCTGGCCATCCTCGCGCCGTGGGGAATGCTGGTGTCGATGCTCGCGCTCGGGATGCTCACCGCGATGATGACCGGCCGAGCGATGTCCCTTGCACAGCTACCCGCACTGCTCGGCATGGTGCTCGTTCTGGTGTGTGCGACGCACAGATTCTGGAAATGGCGTCATTCCCGCTTCACGGTGGGGGTCCTGGGGATCGCCGCGATCGGGATCCTGCTGTGGGTCGGGCGGGACTGGCAGATACCCAGCAGCAGCTGGCCCTGGCCCGCGGGTGCTGCGGCGGCAGCCGTCGCTGTGGCAGCACCGATGGTCGCCTCGCAGTTCACCGCCTGGCACTACGCGTGGCGCGCGCACGAACGAGGAGTCCGATGGATGCTGCCCGTCGGCGCCGTCCTCGCGTCGGCAGGTGTATCGGCCGCAGCGATCTGGGGATTCACGAACCTGTACGGTACGGAATCCGCCGGGATGGACCCGATCGGCCCAAACCCGGCGTGGAGAACCCTGATTCTGGTGTGGATTCTGCTGGCGATGGCGTTCTGGGCGCTGCTCGTCGCCCTGTCCGTCCGGCGGGCCGAGCCATCCCCGGAGACCGCGTGACCACCGTGGACGAGCGCCGATGTCCCTCACCCCGGCTCTGCACGCACGGTCGCCGTACCGCTCCGATCGAGGAGCGGTACGGCGACCGTGGAATTCGGTTGTAGCGCGAATCCGGTCGGCGCGTGCGCCGAAGCGCTACTTGTTTCTCGTCAGCGAGGTGTAGCCGAGCGTCAGCACGGCGGCTGCGGCGATGGAGATGAACCAGCGGATCCAGTCGATACCGCTGGTGTTGCCCTTGTCGAGCAGACCCTCCCACACCCAGTAGCCGATCAGGGCGCCCGCGATGCCGAGCACGACGGTGATCACCCAGCCCATCGCCTGCTTGCCCGGGATCACCAAGCGGGCGAGCACCCCGATGACCGCACCGAAGATGATCGTCCCGATGATGTTGCCAATCATTGCGAGCTCCTTTCCGTCCTACATGAGCCATACGGACGGTATGTCACCGATGATCATGAAGATAGCGACACGACCGGAACAGCCGGGAAAATTCGTGCAAATCGTTCCCGCACCGACGCTCACGCGTGGATGATGACGCCCCGGATGTTCTTTCCGTCCCGCAAGTCCTGATAACCCTGATTGACCTCTTCGAGCGTATACCTCGTGGTGATGAGCTCGTCGAGTTTCAATTGCCCGGCGTCGTACAGCCGCAGCAAGCGCACGATGTCGTACTGCGGATTGGCCGAGCCGAACAGCGATCCCTTGATGGTCTTCTGGAACAGGGTCAGTTCCGCCCCGGACACGTGCACCGTCAGCTTCGCCGGATCGGCCAGGCCGGTGATGACCACGGTGCCGCCCTTGCCGACGACCGACGTGGCCGCCGAGACGACTTCCTCGTCGACGGTCCCGACGAGGATCAGCGCGGCGTCGGCGCCCTGTCCCCAGCTCAGCTCTCTGACCTTCTCCGCGGCCTCCTCGGCCGTCGCGTACGCGTGAGTCGCCCCGAACTTCAGGGCCGTGTCCCGTTTGAAGTCCACCGGGTCGACGACGACGATGTACTTCGCGCCTGCTTGCACCGAACCCTGCACGGCGTTGACGCCGAGTCCGCCGATTCCGTAGATGACGACGATGTCGCCGGGTCGCACATCCCCGGCGTACACGGCGGTGCCCCACCCGGACGGAACCCCGCACCCGACGAGCACCGCGGTTTCGAGCGGCAGCCAGTCGTCGACCTTGACGACCGAGTGCTGCGAGATGGTGGCGCGTTCGGAGAAGGTGCCGAGCATGCACATGGCACCGAAGTCCTTACCACCGGAGTGGAACCGGAAGGTTCCGTCGGGCATGGAGCCTTCGAGGATCGTGGCGCCCATGTCGCACAGGTTCTGCCGGCCGGTGGAACAGTAGCGGCAGGTGCCGCAGTTCGGGATGAAGCTGCACACGACGTGGTCGCCGGGCTTGACCTTCGTGACGCCCGGCCCGACTTCCTCGATGATGCCGGAGCCTTCGTGGCCACCGACGATCGGGAAACGCGGCGGCAGGTCGCCGTCGGTCAGGTGCAGATCGGAATGGCACAGACCCGCTGCGGTGTATTTGATGAGGACTTCGCCCGGGCCGGGCCCGTCGAGGTCGAGTTCCATGATTTCGAAGGGTCGTCCAGTTTCGAGCAGCACTGCCGCCTTGGTCTTCATCGTTCATCTCCTCGGATCGACAACCGACCGGTCACCCCCCGACTCAGTGTGTCATGGATCACATCGATTGCCCGGTGGTCGGAGAGTACGCGTTTCGTCCGGCTCGCCGAACCCGGCACGACCACCCGGGTCCCGGTGCTAGCGTCCCGATCATGGGCGCCGGCGCTCGGGGACTGCTTGCCGTGAGCGCGGCCGCCCTCGTGGCGGGCATCGCGATCGGTTTCGTGGGCGGGGCGTTCCGCTGGTGCCTCGGGATCGCCGATCGGTGGCGTTTCGAGCTGCTGGAGTGGGCCGGCCGCGCCCCCGGTCCGGGCTGGCTCGTCCCGGTCGCCGTCGCAGCGGTCGGGGCCGCGGCGGCGGCAATGATCGTCCGGATCGTGCCGTTGGCGTCGGGCAGCGGAATCCAGCACGTCGAGGCGGTGTACCGGGGGGAGGCCGATCCCGCGCCCCTCCGGTTGGTCCCCGCGAAGTTCGCCGGTGGGCTGCTCGCTATCGGATCGGGTCTCGTCCTCGGTCGCGAAGGCCCGACCGTGCACATGGGTGCGGCTATCGGAACCGAAACCGGGCGCCGCGCAGGACTTCCCGAATCCGATGTCCGCATCACCGAATGCGCGGTGGCGGGTGCGGGGCTCGCTGTCGCGTTCAACGCGCCGATCGGTGGGGCCCTGTTCGTGTTCGAGGAGGCGACCGGAATATTCCGCACGCGCATCGTGATACCGACCCTGTTCGCGGTCGCCGCTGCCGTGACCTGTTCCCGGTTCATCACCGGCGACCGCCCCGACTTCGCGGTGGGCGCGATCGAGTCCGCGTCACCGGTCCTGCTGCCGCTGTTCGTCGTGTTCGGCGCCGCCACAGGCGTTCTCGGCGTGCTGTACAACAAGCTGATACTCGGATTCCTCGCGGCCGCCTCCGCGGTGCACCGAGTACCTCCGGTCGTGGTCGCCGCGGTGATCGGGGCGATCGTCGGACTGCTGCTCGTGCTCGATCCGCTCGCCGCCGGTGGCGGCGACACCCTCTCCCAACGCATCGTGGGCGGCGAAGGCGTGCTGTTGCCCGGCGCTCTGGGGTTGCTGCTCATGCGATTCGTCGCCGGACCGCTGTCCTATGCGGCGGGGACACCCGGTGGCCTGTTCGCCCCTCTGCTCGCCGTCGGCGCCCTGTGGGGGTCGATCTTCGCCGACGTCGCCGATCTCGTTCTGCCCATTCATGATCCGGGTCTCGGCGTGTCGATGGCGATCGTCGGCATGTCGGCGTTCTTCGCCGCGACGGTACGCGCACCCTTCACCGGCATCGTGCTCGTGATCGAGATGACCGCCGTCTCCGCGATCACCGTTCCGATGGCCGCGGCATCCGCTGCGGCGGTTCTCGTCGCCCAGCTCGCCGGCTCGGCTCCGATCTACGACAGCCTGCGGCACCGGATGCTCGCGTGAGCGGTGTGGCGGTTTTGGGGGGGGGGCCACCCCACACCACAACCGCGGCCGGGCCGCCCCCAACGCCCCCCCCGGCGGAGGCTATG
>NZ_JBSFRH010000053.1:0-45350 GCF_053589135.1 Rhodococcus sp. NPDC003382 | reverse complement strand
TCCACGAGATGGATGTCGAGACAGGGCTCGATCTGCGACGCATCATCGAGGCAGCTCGCGAAGCCCAACTCGTTCTGGGCCGCAATGTGGCGGCTCCCACCGCCACAAAGGCACACCGGCGCGTAGCGCTAGAGCGTTTCCGACCGCTGAACGGTGCCGGTGATCCCGGAGGCGTCCTGCGCGGCCAGCAGTACCGCCGCCGCACCCATCGTCTCCGGTGGCTCGACCATCTCCGGCGGAATCTCGATACCGCTGCCGCCGGCGGTCCAGCCCTCGGTGAGAACGACCCGGGACGGGCTCAGGCAGTTCACGGCGATGTTGTCGCCGCGCAGGTCCGACGCCAGCCCCAGATAGAGCCGTTCGACCGCGGCCTTCGACACCCAGTACGCGTTGGATCCGCGGTCGGTCATCGTCACGCCGGTGGTGGTCACCGCGATCAGCGATCCGCCGCCACGCGCGCGCAGATGCGGAATCGCCGCCTTGGTCACCAGGAACACGCCGGTGGTGTTGACGTCGAGGCACAGCTGCCACCGCTTCAGCGGCGTCGTCTCGATCGGGCCCTGCCACAACACCCCGGCGTTGGCGACCACGATGTCGAGGCCGCCGAACTCGGCGACCGTCGCGGCGATCGCCGCGTCGACGGACTCCTCGTCGGTGACGTCGCACGGCACCGGCAGGGCGCGACCGCCCGACGCGACGATCCGGTCCGCGACCGAATGGATCGTGCCGGGCAGCCGGCCCTCGTTCTCCGAGCGCGCCGCGACCGCGACCGCCGCACCCGCCTCGGCGAGTGCGGCGGCCACCGCGGCGCCGATGCCACGGCTGGCACCGGCGACGAACGCGACCTTGCCGTCGAGAGCGGTCACTTCGGCGGGAACCGCAGTGCGCCGTCGAGGCGGATGACCTCGCCGTTGAGGTAGTCGTTCTCGACGATCGACGCGACGAGCGTCGCGTATTCGGGGGAGCGGCCCATGCGCTTGGGATGCGGCACCTGCGGACCCCAGTAGGCCTCGAGCTGGTCGCCGGCCTTGCCGTAGGCGGGCGTGAGGAACGTGCCGGGTGCGATCGTGACGACGCGGACGCCGAGCGGCGACAGGTCACGCGCGGCGACCAGGGTCATGCCGACGACGCCGCCCTTCGCGGCCGAGTAGGGGAGCTGACCGATCTGGCCCTCGTAGGCGGCGATCGACGCCGTGTTGACGATGACACCGCGCTGCCCGTCCTCGAGCGGCTCCTGCCGGGCGATGGCGGCGGCGGCCAGGCGCATCACGTTGAACACCGAGACCAGGTACGACTCGATGGTCTTGGTGAAGTTCTCGAGCGGCATCGGGCTGCCATCCTTGCCGACGAGCCGCCCGCCCCCGGCCGGGCCACCGTGGCAGTCCACCGACACGCGCAGCGGTCCGAGCGATTCGGCTTCGGCGATCGCGGCGAGCACCGACTCCTCGCTGCCGGCGTCGGTGCGGACGTAGCGCACGCCCAACTCCTCCTCGAGTGCCTTGCCCTTGTCGTCGTTGACGTCGGCCACGACGACCTTCGTCCCGCCGGCGTGGAGACGGCGCACGGTGGCCTCGCCGAGGCCGCCGGTGCCACCGACGACGATCGCTGAACTACCGGTGATCTGCATGTTGGTTTCCCTTCTTGCAACTACAGCTCTCTGCTTGAGAGAATAATGTTCTCATGAACATCAGCATGATTCTAGAAATGGCCGCAAGCAACGGTGATCGAGCTGTCGTGACCTACGACGGCCGCTCCCTCACGGGCCCCGAACTCCACGACCGGGCCCGCGTCGCTGCGAGCCGTTTCCGTGGGTATCCGGCCGTGCTGTACCTGGGCACGAACCATCTGGCCTATCCCGTGGCGCTGTTCGGTGCCGCGCTGGCCGGGGTGCCGTTCGTGGCACTGAACTACCGACTCGGTGAAGCCCAGCTGACGGCGCTGCGGGACCGGCACCCGGGGGCGCTCGAACTCGCTCCCGGCGACCTCGACGCGTTCGTCGACTCCACCGCGACCCCCGTCGACGCCGACGAGGTCGCGCCCGAGTGGGACGGCGACGCCGTCGCGGCGATCATCTACACCAGCGGCACCACGTCGGATCCCAAGCCCGCGGTGCTGCGGCACCGCCACCTGCTGGCGTACGTGCTCAACACGATGGAGTTCGCCTCCGCCGAGGAAACCGACGCCTCGCTCGTGTCCGTCCCGCCGTATCACATTGCGGGCCTGACGAATCTGCTGTCGAACCTGTACACGGGCCGTCGCGTGGTCTACCTCGACGCCTTCGATCCCGAGACCTGGCTCGGCACCGTCCGCAGGGAGAAGGTCACCCACGCGATGCTCGTGCCGACCATGCTGGCGCGGATCGTCGCCGTGCTCGGCGACGCGCCGGCCGACGTGCCGTCGCTGCAGAGCCTCGCCTACGGCGGATCGCGGACTCCGCGTCCCGTCCTCGAGCACGCTCTGCGGGCCTTCTCGGACACCGGGTTCGTGAACGCCTACGGACTCACCGAGACCGCGTCCTCGATCGCGGTGCTCGGACCCGACGACCACCGGACGGCTCTCGCGTCCGACGACGCGGCCGTCCGCGACCGGCTCGGCTCCGTCGGCCGCCCGCTGCCGGGCATCGAGATCGAAATCCGCACCGAGGCAGGCGAACTCGTCGCCCCGGGAGAGACCGGGCTGGTGTTCGTCCGCGGCGAGCAGATTTCCGGGGAGTACGGCGGGCGCAGCGTCCTCGACGAACAGGGCTGGTTCGCCACCCGCGACCTCGGCCACGTCGACGACGAGGGCTACCTGTTCATCGAGGGGCGCGCGGACGACACCATCATCCGCGGCGGCGAGAACATCGCCCCCGCCGAGATCGAGGACGTCCTGCTCGAGCACCCCGGGATCACCGAGGCCGCGGTCGTCGGTGTCGCCGACCCCGAATGGGGTCAGCGGATCGTCGCGGTACTTGTGGGCGATGCGGATCCGGACGAGATCACCGCGTGGGTCAAGGACCGGCTGCGGTCCTCCAAGACGCCGGACACCGTGGTGTTCCGCGACGAACTCCCCAAGACCGAAACAGGAAAACTCCTGCGCCGGACCCTACTGACCGAACTGGAGAACACCAATGCCTGAAGCCGTCATCGTCTCCGCGCTGCGCACCCCGATCGGTACGGCCGTCAAGGGCACGCTCCGCGACACCAGCGCGTTCGACCTCGCGAACCACATCGTGGCCGAGACCGCGAAGGACCTCGACCCGAAGGCGATCGACGACGTCATCCTCGGCGAAGGGCTCTACGGCGGCGGCGTCATCGCCCGCCACGCCGCGATCACGGCGGGACTGACCGACGTGCCGGGTCTGGCACTGAACCGGCACTGCGCGGCCGGGCAGTCCGCCGTCCAGACCGCCGCGGCGAGCATCAAGGCGGGCATGGACCAGCTGATCATCGCCGGTGGCGTGAACTCGGCCTCCACGTCGCCGCGCTCCCTGATGCGCTCCGGTGAGGACTGGGTGCCGTGGAACTCGCCGACCCACCCGGACCGCCCGGACGCCCCCAACCGCGACATGTCCATCACCGTCGGCTGGAACGCCGCCGTCGAGGCCGGTGTGACCCGCGAGGAGATGGACGCGTGGGCGCTGCGCTCGCACCGCAACGCGATCGCCGCCATCGACGAGGGCCGGTTCAAGGAGGAGATCGTCCCGATCGAGACTCCGCACGGGTTGTTCGCCGTCGACGAGCATCCGCGCCGCGACACCACCCTCGAGAAGCTTGCCTCCCTCAAGGTCCTGCACCCGGAGATCGAAGGTTTCAGCATCACCGCCGGCAACGCGTGCGGCGCGAACGACGCCGCTGCGGCCCTCGCGATCGCGAGCGACAGCCTCGGCCTGCCCGCACTCGGTTACATCCGGTCGTGGGCATCGGTCGCGGTCGATCCCGCCCGCACCGGACTCGCTCCGGTGCACGCGATCCCGAAGGCGCTGCGTCGCGCCGGCATGACCTTCTGCGACGTCGATCTGTTCGAGATCAACGAGGCGTTCGCCGCGATGTGTGTGGCGACCATCAAGCTCCTCGACATCGATCCCGACAAGGTCAACGTCAGCGGCAGCGGCTGCGGTCTCGGGCACCCGGTCGCCGCGACCGGGGCGCGCATGCTCGTGACCCTGGTGCACGAACTGCGCCGCCGCGGCGGCGGAGTCGGCGTGGCCGCGATGTGCGCGGGCGGAGGTATGGGCTCGGCCACGGTCATCGAGGTGCCCGCTCCGTGACAGCCGCAGCAACGAGCAACGGATCCGGTGCGCCGTGACGATCGACGAACTCCTCGCCGCCGCGCGCACCGGATCCGTGCGCGCGGCGGGACGGCTGCTGACGATGGTCGAGGACGACCGGCGCGACGAGGTGCTCGCCGCTCTCGACCCGGTGCCCGTGCGGGTGGTCGGGGTGACCGGACCACCCGGCGCCGGTAAGTCGACGACCGTCGGTGTGCTCGTCACCGCATACCGCGAGCGCGGATTCCGGGTCGCGGTGCTCGCCGTCGACCCGTCCTCCCCGTACAGCGGGGGAGCCCTGCTCGGCGACCGGATCCGCATGGCCGCCCACGTCAACGACCCCGATGTGCTGATCCGTTCGCTCGCGGCGCGCGGCCATCTCGGCGGACTGTCCGCCGCGGTACCCGCCGCGATCCGGTTGCTCGCCGCACTCGGCTACGACGTGGTGCTGCTCGAGAGTGTCGGGGTCGGACAGTCCGAGATCGAGATCGCGGCGGTCGCGGATCCGACGGTCGTGCTCCTCAATCCCGGTGGCGGCGACGCGATCCAGGCCGCGAAGGCCGGTCTGCTCGAGGTCGCCGATCTACTCGTGGTGAACAAGGCGGACCGGGAAGGCGCCGACCGGACGGTCCGGGATCTGAAGGCGGAGACCGACGTTCCGATCCTCACGCTCGTCGCATCGAAGGGCGAGGGCGTCGACGCGCTGATGGATGCGATCGAACTGCATCAGCGCGCCGACAGCGGGGAACGCCGCGCCGCCCGGGTGCGGTCCCAGATCCTGTCCCTGGCCCTGTCGCAGCTGCGTTCGCTGCCGGAACTCGACGATCTGGCCGCCGCGGTCGCGGACGGGAGCACCGATCCGTACAGCGCGGCCGCGCGGCTGCTCGGCCGTCCCTGAGGCTTTCGCTCACCCCAGGGCGGCGAGCACCTGCGGCAGCTCGGCGGTGGTGCGGATGCCCGGCTCCGCCGCGCATACCACCGGCACGGCGTTCACCGCCCGGTTCGCGGTGTAGGAGGGGGACACGGCGCTCATCCGCTCCAAGGGGATCGGGAAGCGGATGTCGATGTCGAGCGGTGCATCGCCGGCGACGTCGATGTGCCATCCCGTCGGACGGATGTCCCAGTCGACGTCGACGTCGGTGGTGCAGTACCAGGTCGCACGGAACCGGAGGAGCGCTCGTCCGTCGCGCATACCTGCGACCGTGATCCGCTGTGCGGCAACGGTACCCGGCTCGATCGTGCCCGCCGCGATGATGACCTGCGTGCGTGCCGTGGCGAATTCGCCGTGGGCTTCGACGGAATCGAACCGCAGCCCGAGTGCGTCGGCGACCGAGTGCAGCGACGGGCCGAAGTTCGACCGGATGTGGTCGATGCGGTAGTCCTCGAAGGCGGCGGGCTCGCGACCGAAACCCATGATGTCGAACAGGATTCCGGGTGAATTGCGCTGCGAGAGGTCGGCATACTCGTCGATCGCGAGCCGGTCGAGTTTGCGCTGGATCGAGGTGAGTACGAACGGCAGTGCCTCGGTGACGAATCCCGGGCTGCTTCCGGTGCTGTGGATCGACGTGCCGCCGAGCGCGCACGCGTCCTCGACCTCGGCGCGGGCCGCCGGATCCATCGCCGTCGGGTGGTGGAACTCGCCGCGGGTGGTGACGATGTTGCTGCCGGAGGCGAGGATTCGGCACACCTCGTCGAGATCGAACAGGCGCGGCATGTACAGCACACAGTCCGCGCCGAGTGCGAGAACGTCGTCGATGTCCGTGGTCGCGGTGACGCCGGTCGGGTCCGTGCCGCAGAGGTCGCCGGCGTCGCGACCGGCCTTCTCCGGTGTGTGGACGTACAGCCCGGCCAGTTCCAGGTTCGGATGCTCGATGACCCCGCGCAGTGCACGCGTGCCGAGGTTGCCGGTGGCCCACTGGACCACCCGGTACGTGTGTTCCGGCACGGATAGGCCGACAGCGTTGTCGGACAAGGCTTTCGGATCCAACGAAACCTCGATCGGGTCAGGGGCGGGGCAGGCGGAGCAGGGCTTCCTGTGCGAAGGAGGCGACGAGCGTCCCCTTCTCGTCGAGCACGTCGCCCCGGCCGAAGCACCGGCCGTGGGCGATGAGCGGGCTGTGCTGACGCACCAGCAGCCATTCGTCGGTGCGGAACGGACGATGGAACCACAGGGTGTGGGAGGTGACGGCCGAGGTGAAGACGGTGCCGTTGCCGGTCTGGGCCAGGCCCTCGAGCGGTCGCAGGGCGGTTCCGATGAGGGTCAGATCGGTTGCGTACGCGGTCAGGGCCGGGGCCAGCGCGGGATCGACTTCCGGTGTGCGCATCCACATTTCGTACTCGGGCGGCGAGGACTCGTACGAGTTGAGATCCTCGGTCGTCCGGATCTCCCACGGGATGAGGTCGACGCGGGCACGGTCGTTCTCGCCGAGCACCGGCGGAACGGACTCGACGGTCTGTAGTTCGGGGCCGTCCTCGCCCACGTGCATCGAAACCGACGCGGTGCCGATGACACCCGACGACTGGCTCGCGACGATGCTCAGCGTGGCGAACGAACGTCCCTCGTGCTGGCGGGTGACCTCGTAGCGGACGGGTTCCGACGCCTTGCCCTCGCGGGGGAACAGGGCGTGCAGCGACTTGATGCGCTTCGTCGGGCACGCGGCCTCCGCGGCGCGGACGAACTGGCCGAGGAGTTGACCGCCGAACAAACGGTGGTATTCGAGTTGCTGGTTCGTTCCCTCGAACACCGCCGATGTCGCGGGGGTGTCGCTGTCGGGAAGGTCTGCCGAGGCGTCGGCGCGCAGCTCGAGGCAGGCCAGAAGGTCGTTCCAGAGATCGGGCACGCCGCCAGTGTAAGCGAACTATCCCCGATTGAGAATACGATTCTCGCCGACGATTCCTCAGTTACCGGCGAATCCGCGGGAGCAGAAGGTCCAGACTTCCTCGGCCGAGATCGGCTTGATGGTCGCGTCGTCGGGGGCGCCCGCGGACTGTGCGATGAACATGACGGTCTGCATCGTCATCGCGGCCAGTCGGCGCGGGTTGGCGCCTGGGCGCAGCTCGCCGGAGGCGGCGACCTTCTCCATCAGCTCGGTGAACAGCGCGAGCATCGAGGAGTGCGCGACCTTGACCTCGGCGGGATGCGTGAGCAGCAGCTGCGGCGCGAAGTCGGTGAACAGCGGACGCTGCGCGCTCGGGTCGGGCCGGCAGAACTCGAACAGCAACTCGACCGCCACGCGGAGCTGGTCGAGCGGCGCGTCCTGGCCGGACGCCGCGGCGCGGATCTGGTCGGCGGAGCGGCTGAGGGCGTCCTCGAAGAGCGCGAGCAGCAGCTCGTGCTTGCCGTCGAACTGCAGGTAGAAGCTGCGCAGCGACTGCTTGGACCGGTCCACGACCTCCTGCACGGTGAAATCCGTGCTGCCCTTTTCGGCGATGATCGATTGAGCCGCGTCGAGGAAGCGCTGCACTCGCTGTTCGGCCCGGATCTTGGCGGTCCTGATGGAGCGCTCGACTGCGCGCTGCTTCCAGGCCGGCTCTTCGCTGGGGCCGGTCACCACCGGCTCTGTTCTGTGACACGTGTACCGAACATGCGAGCAACTGTACCGGAGAGTTTCCTTGCGCAGTGCGCCGACTGCGCCTGTGTCGCCGATAAATAGAGACTATTACTTTCGTCAAGCGAGAATGTTATTCTCGCATCGACATCGTGCACCACAGCTCAGCCAAGGAGGCAGGCCGGGATGCTCTTCGAGTTCGACTCCGATCAGCGGCTATGGCAGAAGACCGTCCGTGAGGTCACGGCCAAGGAATGCTCGCCCACGCTGGTCCGCAACATCGTCGACAGCGGCGCCGACCCGTCCCCTCTGTGGAAGACCTACATCGACCTCGGATGGACCGCACTGACGGACCCGGACACCACGGTCGAACTCGCCATCGTCCTCGAGGAGCTGGGCCGGGCGACCGACCCCACTCCCTATCTCGCGACGATGACCCAGTTCGCTCCTCTTGCACCGGGGTTCGACGATGCCGGACTCGCCGGTGCCGCGATCTACAAGGGTGTGGGCGTGCGCCGCGAGGGCGACGAGTGGATCCTCGACGGCACCGCGCACCACGTCCTCGACGGCGACCGTGCCGACCGGCTGGCCGTCGTCACCGAGGCGGGGGTGTTCGTCGTGCCGGCCGAGCAGGCCGTCGTCGCACGGAGCCCGGTCTTCGACCCGGTGCTGCACCTCGCCGAGGTGGCGTTCCGGGGAGTCCGGATCTCCGAGGACCGGCGCGTCGACGTGGACGTGGAGCCGGCCCGCCACCTGGCACTGACCGGGCTCGCGCTGACCGTCGTCGGTGCGTGCCAACGGATCCTCGACATGGTGCTCGGGCACGTCCGGGAACGTCAGCAGTTCGGAGTTCCGATCGGCTCGTTCCAGGCGGTCAAGCACAAGGCCGTCGACATGCACGTTGCGATCGAACGGGCACGCGCGCTGGCCTACTACGCGGCCCTGACGATCGCGGAGAACGATCCCCGCCGGCGCGTGGCCGCGTCGATGGCCAAGGCCGCCGCGGGCGAATGCCAATCCGTGGTGTTCCGCAACGGCATCCAACTGTTCGGTGCCATGGGATTCACCTGGGAGAACGACCTTCAGTTCGCGCTCAAGCGCGCCAAGGCCGGCGAGCATCTGCTCGGGGGTGCGGCAGAGCATCGGGCGCTGATCGCCGAGGAGTACCGTGCAACTCACCTTTGATGCCGATGTCGAGGACTTCCGCGCCGAGTTCGTGGCCTTCCTCGAGGAGAACCTGCCCGACGGCGCCGCCACCGGCGTCCGCCCCGGCTCGAGCGCGGATGTGCCGGACTGGGCCCGCCCGTGGCAGCGGCTGCAGTTCGACAACGGCTGGCTGCTGCCGGGCAACCCGCCCGAGTTCGGTGGACGCAACGCCACGATCCTGCAGCAGTACGTGCACCTCGAGGAACTGTCCCGCCGCCGGATCTACCACAGCTTCAACCCGCAGGGACTCGGGATCATCGCCGCGTCGATCCTGTCGTTCGGCACGCCGGAACAGAAGCAGCGCTGGGCCGTTCCGATCCTGCGCGCGGAGATCACCGCAGCACTGGGCATGAGCGAACCCGGCGCCGGATCCGATCTCGCGGGTTTGCGCACCAGGGCGGTGCTCGACGGTGATCACTTCGTCGTCAACGGGCAGAAGGTCTGGACGTCCGGCGCACACGACGCGGACGTGCTCCTCACCTTCGTGCGGACGGATCCGGATGCGCCCAAGCACAAGGGAATCAGCGTGCTGTTGATTCCGACGGACACACCCGGTGTCGTGCGGCGCCCGTTCGCCTCGGTCGCGTCGTCGGAGGACTTCGACTTCAACGAGGTCTTCTTCACGGACGTGCGGGTGCCCGCGGAGAATCTGATCGGCGAACTCAACGGGGGCTGGGGCGTCGCGAACGGCGCGCTGGGGCACGAACGTACGCTGCTCTGGCTCAGTTTCGCGGACCGCCTCCAGGATCTGGTCGAGGACTTCCGGCCGCTCACGGTGCTCGACCGCGATCGGTACGCGACCCTCGCGATGGACCTGCAGAGCCTGCGGCTGCTGGGTTCGGCCGCGCTGGCGCGGGCCGCCCGCGGTGAACAGGACGTCGCGGCCCTGTCGGTGCTCAAGCTGCTCGGATCCGAAGCGGTGCAGTCCGCATCCGAACACGCACTCGACGCGGCGGGGGAGGACGGTCTCGTCCACCCGAACTGGACGGCACCGTTCAATCCCTGGAACAACGACCACTTCTCGACCGGCTGGTTCGAGCGTTACGTCCGCAGTTTCGCGGGCACCATCGCCGGTGGTACGTCGGAGATTCAGAGGACCATCGTCGCCGAGCGTGTGCTCGGCCTTCCCCGGGGGTGAGGTTGCAGCCGTGTACATCCTGTACGAGGTAGCCGACAAGATCGCCACGATCACGCTCAACCGTCCCGAGGCGGCCAACGCCCAGAACGCGGAGTTGCTCGACGAACTCGACGCCACCTGGATGCGTGCCGCCGCCGACCCGGACGTCTCCGTCATCGTGTTGCGGGCGGAGGGCAAACACTTCTCCGCCGGACACGATCTCGGCACCAAGGTTCCCGACGATCTGAAGATCACGCTCGAACTGATCTACTCCAACGAGAGTCGCCGCTATCTCGAGTACTCGTTGCGCTGGCGGAACATCCCGAAGCCGTCGATCGCCGCCGTCCAGGGTCGCTGCATCGCCGGTGGGCTGCTGCTGTGCTGGCCGTGCGACCTCATCATCGCGTCCGAGGACGCGTCCTTCTCCGATCCCGTCGTCCTGATGGGAATCGGCGGGGTCGAATACCACGGGCACACATGGGAACTCGGTCCACGCAAGGCCAAGGAGATCCTGTTCACGGGCCGCCCGGTCACCGCGCACGAAGCCGAGCAGACCGGGATGGTCAACAAGGTCGTGCCCCGCGACCGTCTCGACGAGGAGACCCGCGCACTCGCGACGAAGATCGCGTCGATGCCTCCGTTCGGGCTGCGGCAGGCCAAGCGTGCCGTCAATCAGACCCTGGACGTGCAGGGCTTCTACGCGGCCATCCAGTCGGTGTTCGACGTCCACCAGACCGGTCACGGCAACGCGCTGAGCGTCGGTGGATTCCCGATCCTGGTGAACCTGGACGAGATGAAGTCGAAGATCGAGTAACGTCGCCCGCATCCGCTGCCGGACCATCTGGACGGCAACGGAATTCGAGGGGCGAAAAGGCCTTCCCGGGGCGAGTCGGCAACGTACTCTCGCAGGGACCTGGGGGGAAGTTCCAACACAGTGGTGGACGAAACCGGTTCGTCCACCGGAGAGGATCCGTCATGCGCGTTTCGAACATCCGTCGTGCTGTCGCCACCTTCGGGATGGTGGCGGTTGCGGCCGTCACCCTCGTGGGCTGCAGCAGCGACGACGACAGCTCCAGCGACAGCACCACGACCACGGCGACCACCACGACCGAGACGACCGAGGCCACCGCCACCGAGACGACCACGGCGGCTGCAGCCGGTGAAGCGGCGGATCCGGCGACGACCGAGGCCGTCACGAACGCCTACGTCACGTTCTTCAACGGCGCCACCCCGCCGGCCGAGCGTGCCGCGCTCGTCGAGAACGGCGACGTGTTCCTGCCGACGCTCGAAGCGATGACATCGAACCCGCAGGCCATGGCCACGACCGCGACGGTCGAGGGCGTGACCCTCTCCGACCCGGAGAACGCCGACGTCAAGTGGACGCTGCTCATGAACGGTGCTCCCGTGCTTCCGGACCAGTCCGGCAACGCCATCCAGCAGGACGGCACGTGGAAGGTCAGCGCGACCACCTTCTGCACGCTGCTCGCGATCCAGGGCGGCGGCGCTCCCGTCCCGGGCTGCTGATCCCGTAACACGAAGGAGGGGCGCCCGCACCGCGGGCGCCCCTCCTTCGTGCTTCCGAGGTTCTACAGGTGGACGAGACGCGGAGCCGAACCCGTCGACCGGATGAAAGCACCGGCCTCGCGGGTGAGTTCGCGTGCACTGCCGAGCAATCCGTCGAGGACCAGCGCCCGGCGGATGTGCCGGTGCAGGTCGTGTTCGGCGGTGAATCCGATCCCGCCCAGCACCTGCTGGCAGTGGCGGGCCGCCGTCAGCGCGGCCTTCCCTGCCGCGGCCTTCCCCAGCAGCGATCCGAGGTCGTCGGTCGCGGCGAGCAGCGTCGCCTCGGCACCCTCGATCGCGACGAGGGTCTCGGCGAGCCGGTGTCGCACCGCCTGGAACGCCGCGACGGGCGTGCCGAACTGGGTGCGGTCGAGGGCGTGGGTTCGCGCGAGCGACAACATGGTCCGGCTCGTCCCCACCAGCCACCAGCCGAGCGCACGCCGGCCGGCGGCGATCGCCGCGGGGTCGAGTTCCTCGCCCGCGTCGGCGGTGTGGAGCGGGATCTCCTCGTCGAGAGCGGTGCCGGCGGTGCCGGTGCGTTCCCACACGATCCATCTGCCGCCCGCGAACGGCAACGGGAGGGTTCCGGCGATGGGCAGTCCGGCCGCGTGCAGTACGACGTCGTTGATCACCGGGGCGTGCGCGCCCGTCTCGCCGAGCAGTCGGAACACCAGTGGGATCGCGACGTCGGGCATCTCGGTGAGCATGTCGCCCCAGCCGAGATCGGCCAGCGCCGAATCGAGTTCGTGCGCGGGTGTGGAGGTCATGGTCCCGCGCAGGGCGTCGCCCAGCAGTGCCAGTTCCTCGGCCTGCGTGGTGTCGGAGACGGTGGTGGCGTCGGTCATCGATCCCTCCCCAGATCGAGCAGGCGGCGCGCGATGATGTTGCGCTGGATCTCGGCCGTGCCGCCGTAGATCGTGGCGGCCCTCGAGTACAGGAATTCCGGTCGCCACAGGGTGTCCTCGAGTTCGAGGACACCCGGCAGCAGATCGCGCACGGTGTCGAACAACTGCTGTTCGGCAGTTGCCAGCAGCACCTTGTCGATCGAGGTCTCCGGTCCGAGCGCGGCTCCCTCGGCGAGTCGCTGCTGGGTCAGGCGCGACCGGCAGCGCACCGTGTGCAGCGCCAGATACGCCGAGCCGAGATCGTCGTCGGCATCGAGTTCGGTCTCGTCGAGCAACTTGTCCAGACGCGTGAACAGGTACGCGATCCGGTGCCAGAAACACGTCGAGCGTTCGTGCGGAAGCAGATCCATCGCGACCCGCCAACCGTCGCCCGGCCGGCCGAGCATGCGGTCCGCGGGCACCACGACGTCGTCGAAGTACACCTCGGCGAACTCGTCGATGCCGTGCATCGTGCGCAGCGGCTTGACGGTGATGCCGGGGGTGTCCATGTCGACGAAGAACGCGGTGATCCCGTCGTGGCCGGGCGCGGTGCGGGTGAGGAGCACACAGCGGGATGCGTACTGCGCCAGGCTCGTCCAGACCTTCTGGCCGTTGATCACCCACTCGTCGCCGCGTTGCACGGCGCGGGTGCTCAGCGACGCGAGGTCGCTGCCCGAGCCGGGCTCGGAGAAGCCCTGGCACCACTGCTCGCGACCGCTGAGCAGCAGCGGAACCATCTCGGCCGCGAGTTCGGGCCGGGCGTAGGAGATCATCGTCGGCGCGAGGACCTCGATCATCGAGTAGATACCCGGCTCGGCCAGGTCGCGGGTGGCGACCTCCTCGCCGAGCACGGCCCGCAGCGCCGCGTCGCCCCCGAGACCGCCGACCTCGACGGGCCAGCCGTACCGCATCCAGCCCGCGTCGAACAGTGCCCTGCGCACCCGGCCCAGCTGCGCCACCTGACCGTCGAGCGAATGGTCCGGCGGCGGGGTCAGGTCGTTCTCGTCGAGCCAGGCGCGCAGGGCGGACCGGAACTCGTCGACGTTCATGCCGACGGCTCGAAGGCGTGCGGGATACCCGAGTCGTGGGCCCCGCTGCGACGCTGGAAGGTCATGGACCGGGTCTTCAGACGCCAGCCGTCCTCGGTGCGGACGTAGGTGTCGCTGTAGTACCCGATGCGCATGTTGTGGGTCGTCTGGTCGACGAAGCACAGCGGCTGGGTTCCGGTCGCGGTGTCGCCGTCGAGCTCGACGAGGGCGGTGCCCGTCATGAACAGGCCCTTCGGTGCCGCGGCGACCAACTCGGGGAACTGGTCGAGCGTGAAGGCATCGCCGAAGGCTCTGTAGGTGCCGTCGGGGGTGAAGACCGCCATGACACCCTCGACGTCGTTCTTGGTCATGTTGACCGCGTACCGCGCGAGGAGCTGGTTGATCTCGACGAGGTCGTCAGTTGTTGACATAGACTTTTCCGCCTTTCATGACGAACTGCACGTTCTGCGTGACGGTGATGTCCTCGAGCGGGTTGCCCGGGACGCCGACGATGTCGGCGAGCAGGCCCTCGGCCAGCCGGCCGCGGTCGGTGACATCGATCAGTTCGGCGGCCGTGATCGTCGCGGCGCGCAGCGCGTCCAGTGCGGACATGCCGCGGTCGACCAGCGCGACGAGTTCGTCCGCGTTCTTGCCGTGGGGGATGGCCGGCGCGTCGGTGCCGAGCGCGATCTTCACGCCCGCCTCGTAGGCCGCCTTGACCGAGGTGCGGGCCTTGGGGAACATCTCGGCGGCCTTGGCCTGCAGATCCGGCGGCGCGTGTGAGACGTCCATCGCGTCGGCGAGCCGGGTGGTGGGAACGAGATAGGTGCCGGCGGCGACCATCTTGTCGATCGCGTCGTCGTCGATGAGGAATCCGTGTTCGATGCAGTCGATTCCGGCGGCGACGGCCGCGCGGACGGCGTCCGCGCCGTGGGTGTGCGACGCGACGCGCAGGCCGCGCCGGTGCGCCTCGTCGACGATCGCGCGCAGCTCCTCGTCGGAATAGTGCTGTGCGCCCGGTGTTCCGGTGTGCGACATGACCCCACCCGAGACACAGACCTTGATGAGCTTGGCCCCGTGCTTGATCTGGTAGCGCACCGCCTTGCGGACCTCGTCGACACCGTTGGCGATGCCTTCCTCGATGGTCAGGTCCAGCACGCCGGGGGCAAACGCCGCGAACATCGTCGGATCGAGGTGACCACCGGTCGGGGTGATCGCGTGACCGGCCGGGACGACCCGCGGGCCGTCCACCCAGCCCGCGTCGATGGCCTTGCCCAGTGCGACGTCGAGCAGGTAGCCACCGGTCTTCACGAACAGGCCCAGGTTGCGGACCGTGGTGAAGCCGGCGCGGAGGGTGCGCCGGGCGTTGCCGACCGCGCGGAGCATGCGCAGCGGGGGATCGTCCTGGACCGTGGAGTAGACGGGCTTCTCGCCGCGCCCGCCCATGAGCAGGTTGACTTCCATGTCCATCAGGCCGGGCAGGAGGATCTGGTCGCCGAGATCCACGACCTCGCCTTCGGGTTCACCGCCGATCCCGACGATCTTGTCGTCTTCGACGCGGATGATGCCGGGGCGCACGATCTTTCCGCTGTCGACATCGAGAAGGCCGGCGGCCTTGAGTGTAATCACCGCTACACCACCGGTTCTCGGATGACTTCGGCCCGGCTGCCTTCGGCTGGTTTCGGGAAATGGGGCACGGGTCCACCTTCCTGTCCGAGCTCGTCGCCTCGGCGAGCCCGAGCTCATCCAATCTCATTCATGAGAATGACGCTCTCATTCATTGACTATCAGATTTCCACAGTTGTCGGGGAGCGTCAACGTCCGGGGAATGTGTCCGGTGACGGTGTCGGCCGAAAGGTCCCGGACGAACGGAACCGTCCCCCCGCGGCGCATCGGCTGCGGGGGGACGGTTCGTCGTGGGTCGGGCGTCAGACCACCGGTTCGTGGATGATTTCGGCCCAGGCCGCGCCGCTGTCGGGGACGCGGGGTTGCTTCCAGACTTCGACGGGGAAGGAGACCATGATGAGCGACTGCATCAGGTGCACGAGGGCGCGGGCGTCGTCGGGCAGGTCGTCGTAGTCGAATTTGTCGCAGTAGGTGATGGCGTCCTCGATGCGCGGGAATGCGGCGTCGTAGAACTTCTGCATCTCGGGCATGGTGGAGGCCAGGCGCTTGGCGTAGCGCTCGGGTTCGGTGGCCAGGACCCAGTCGGCAGCGAAGGGTTCGAGGTCGGCGAATTCAGTTGGCAGCAGCGCCATCACGGTACTCCTTGACGTAGTCTCCGACGGTCTTGTGCAGGTGGCGGAGGAGGATTTCCTGATCGCAGAGCGGGAAGTCGGTGACGGTGCGGGTGCCGATCATCGTCTGCGTCGCTTCGAGGGTGTTGGCGTCCTGCAGTGCGTACTCCTTGAAGGTGACCGCGGCCAGTTCGTGGGCGAGGCGCTCGCGGACGTTCTTCGGGGGCACGAAGTAGAGGTTGGCCTCGAAGATGTGGCGGTCCGGGGCGGTGGGCCAGTAGTGGTAGGTCAGGTACCAGCCCGGTGCCCAGATGAGCAGGGTCATGTTGGGGAAGAACTCCCAGGAGTCCTGGCCCCAGACCGGGTACTTGCCGGGGTTGATGCCTTCGGGCAGTTCGTCGCCGGAGATGCCGGGGATGTCGGGGCGGTCCCAGGGTCCGAACAGGCCCGAGCGCAGGACGCGTTCGATGGGCTTGACCATGTTCAGGTCCTTGGGCGGGGCCATGCCGCCCCAGGAGGAGATCATCGAGTGCGGCGACTGGATGTCGTAGTGCAGCGCCTCGTAGCCGTAGCCGGCGAGCTTCTCGGCTTCGTCCTTGGTCGCCTGCTTCATGTGCAGGATCGGGGCGTGGTAGAACTCGGCGAAGGCGTCGATGAACAGCTTCCAGTTGGAGCCGATCTCGGCCCGGTAGCTGTAGACCTCGGTCATCTTGTCGAACGGGTAGCCTTCGATGCCCTTGGCCAGCGGGCCGAGGTATTCGTCGAGGGGCTGGGCGTTGTCGTCGAGGTTGATGAAGATGAAGCCCTGCCAGATCTCGCAGCGCACGGACTTGAGTCCGTAGTCCTGCTTGTCGAGGTCGAAGAACTCGCCCTCCTGCTGGACGAAGGTCAGATCGCCTTCGAGGCTGTAGCGCCAGGCGTGGTACTTGCAGGTGAACTGCTTGCAGCTGCCGGCGACCTCCTCACCGGGAAAGTCGTTCCAGACCAGCTTGTTTCCGCGGTGGCGGCACAGGTTGTGGAAGGCGCGGATCTCACCGTCGTTGCCCTTGACGATGATCAGCGAGGTGCCGGGGCCCGCGGAGGGCAGTTCCTTGGTGAAGTAGCTGCCCTTGCGGGGGAGCTTCTCGACACGGCCGACGTTGAGCCAGGTGCGCTTGAAGATCGCGTTGCGCTCGTCCTCGAAGAACTGCGGATCGTACGAGTCGGTGTAGTCGACCGGTGCGGTGCCGAGTTCGGGCCAGTGTTCGGTCCAGCTGCCTTCGGCTGGTTTCGGGAAATGGGGCACGGATCTACCTTTCCTGTCCGGGCTCGGTGTCGTGTCCGAGTCCGATACCGAATGTGTTGAAAGCCATGGCCATGAGGCCGTAGCCACCGACCGTGAAGATGAAGTCCATTCGCTGCCGCTTGTCGAGCCGCTCGCCGAGCGCGTTCCACGTCTGCTCGGAGAGCCGGTTCTTGTCCTCGAGTTCGTCGACCGCGGCGAGCAGGGTGCGTTCGAACTCGTCGGTGGCCTCACCGATGCGTGCTGCCTCGATCTCGTCGAGGGTCAGCCCGGCTTCCTGCGCGATCGGGACGTGGTGCTGCGATTCGTACTCGCAGTCGCGGCGGTGCGCGACCCGCAGGATCGCGAGCTCCCGCAGCCGCGGCGGCAGCGTCGACCGCCACAGCAGATAGACGCTGAAGCCCAGGAACGCCTTGGTCAGGTCCGGGTGGTGCGCGAGCGCGGACAGGGCCGTGCCGGCTCCTTCCGGATTCTGGCGATCCCGCGCGAGCATCCCGATGAACGCCGCTCGCGTCTTGTCGTCCCACTCCTCTGCGGGCAGCGGTGGAAGCAGGGCCATGCACCAACCTCCTCTCGTCGGCGAGAATTGCATTCTCATTTCTGCTCAGTAGGTTTCCAGGCTTTTGCCGGATAGTCAACGTCCGGCCTGAAGACGCAGGTAGGCGGCCTGCCGCCGGAGCGCTCCGGCATCTCGTCCGGATGATCCAGGGGGTGAGGTCCGCGAATCTTCTCCCCGCTCCGGACCAGTAGAATATGTTGATTCTCCTACAGCGAGAGGCTAGTTTCCCTATCAGGCGAGAGCACTACGGCCTCGGGAATTCCCGGCGCAACCGCGGCCACGCGGACGGCGTCGCTCTCCTGTCAACTACCGGTCGGCCCGAACGGGCCTGCAGGGGGAGGAAGAACGTGAAACTACAGCAGACTCCGGTACCCGAGGTGCGTCGACGAGTCGTCGTGGGCACCGGACGGGCCGCCGTGGCGCTGGCCGCGATCGCGGTGCTCGTCGCCGGGTGCGGCGGCCGCACCGGATCCGAGACGGGCGGAGGCGACGACCGCAGTGGTGGCGGATCGTCGGCGCTCTCCGCGGACTTCGGTGACCTGACCGAGGTGTGCCAGGACGGCGACGCCTCGACGGCCTCCGCCCAGGGCGTCACCGCCGAGCAGATCGAGGTGGGCGTCTTCACCGACATGGGTTTCACCAAGAACCCCGAATTTGTCGACGCGGCAAAGGTGTTCACCTCCTGGTGCAACGACAACGGCGGCATCAACGGCCGCACCCTCGTCGCCAACACCCGCGACGCCAAGCTGATGGAACCGCGCCAGCGCATGATCGAGGCGTGCCGTGAGGACTTCGCCCTCGTGGGCGGCGGTGCTGCGCTCGACGGCCTCGGCGTCAAGGAACGTCTGAACTGCCTGCTTCCGACCTTCACGGCCCAGACCGTGCAGGAGGGTGCCGCCGGCGCCGATCTCGAGATCAGTGCGTCCCCGGCGAAGATCCCCGGATACGACAACTACGCCGGATTCCGCGAGTGGGCTATCAACGAGGCCTATCCCGATTCCAAGTCCGCGATCGGCATGATCAACGGCGACTCCGCCGTCACCAAGGTAATCGGCGCGGTCACCCAGGAGACCGTCGAGTCGCTCGGCGCGACCGTGGTCTACAACGAGCTGTACCCGGCGATGGGTGTCTCGGACTGGACGCCCTACGCGCAGGCCATCAAGAGCAAGGGCGTCAAGGGCCTGATCTTCATGGGCAGCTTCGACCAGCTCGCCAAGCTCGAAGAGGTCCTGACCAACATGGACTACAAGCTCGACTGGATCGACGCGAACAACAACGCCTACAACGCGCAGTTCATCGAACTCCTCGGCCGTTCCGCGGAGTACCAGAACAACCTCGTCGACCTCAGCGGCATGGCACCGCTCGAAAGCGACGAGCCCGCCGTCGAGCAGCTGAAGGAGCTCTACGCGAAGTACGCGCCCGACGCGCAGATCACCCTCCCGGCGATGCGCGCCTGGTCGTCCTGGCTGCTGTTCGCCAAGGCCGCAGCAGCCTGCGGTGACGAACTCACCCGCGCATGTGTGTACGAGACCGCGCGTCAGGAGACGGCGTGGACGGGTGGTGGACTGCACGCTCCGTCGGATCTGCAGACGCCGCTGCCGCCGAAGTCGTGTTTCAACGTCGAGAAGGCGACCCCGGACGGCTGGGAGACCGCCGATTTCAACCCCGACAACGGTCTGTACCGGTGTGACCTCCCGCCGCGCAAGATCACGCAGGACTTCGGAGCGCCGCTGACGCTCGCGGAAGTCGGCAAGAGCATGAGTGACGTCCAATAATGGAACAGTTCATCACTTTCGGGATCGTCGGCCTCACCACGGCCGCGGTCTACGCGATCATCAGCAGTGGCCTGGTCGTCACGTACACGACCACCGGCGTGTTCAACTTCGCGCACGGGGCCACGGGCATGATGGCGGCCTTCGCCTACTGGCAGCTCAGCGTCGGCTGGGGTTGGCCGGTGTGGCTCTCGGTCGCCGTCGTGCTGCTGGTGCTGGCGCCGGCGTTCGGTCTTCTGGTCGAACGGTTGCTGCGTCCGGTCCAGCGACTCGGCGAGGCCGAGAAGCTCGTCATGACCATCGCGATGCTCAGCGGCCTGATCGCGCTGGCGCGCTGGATCTGGAATCCCATCAAGGCCCGGTCGCTGCCCACGTTCTTCAACGAGCAGCAGGCGTTCCACATCGGTTCGGCGACGATCACCTGGCACCAGGCACTGACGATGATCGTCGCGGTCGCGGTGGCGCTGGGACTGCGCGTGCTGATGTTCAACACGCGCACCGGCGCCGAGATGCGGGCGACGGTCGACGACCGTGCACTCGTCGGTCTGACCGGCGCGGACCCGGTCCGCGCCAACCGCGTCGCGTGGATCCTCGGGACCGTGCTGGCGGCCCTCGGTGGCGTGCTCATCGCCCCGATGGTCGCGCTCGAGGCCACCCAGCTGTCGTTGCTGATCGTCAGCGCCTACGCGGCGGCGATCTTCGGGCGGCTGAAGAGCCTGCCGATGACGTTCGTCGGTGCGGTCGTGGTCGGGTGCATGGAGGCCTACATGGCCGGCTACCTGCCGCAGAACGACTACCTGCCGGGCCTGCGTCTGGCCGCACCGGCGATCCTCCTGCTGCTCGCGCTGCTGCTGTTCCCGCACGGCCGTCTGCGGGGCCGCGACCGGAACCTCAGCCAGGTGCCGGTGCCCACGGTGCGAGGGACGTTCGCGTTCGCGGGTGTGATCGTCGCGTTCGGCATCATCCTCGCCACCGTGCTCGGCGAGGGCGATCTCATCACCTACGGGCAGATCTTCGCGTTCGGTGTGATCGCGATGTCCTTCGTGCCGCTGGTCGGCTATGCCGGCCAGATCTCCCTCGCCCAGCTGAGCATGGCGGGGATCGGTGCGATCGTGTGCGCGCACCTGGGTGCGGACGGACAGTGGTGGGCGCTGCTCGCCGCGATGGTCGTCTCCGGTGTCGCCGGGGCGATCGTCGCGATCCCGGCGCTGCGGTTGTCGGGTGTGTATCTCGCGCTCGGCACCGCGGCGATCGCGGTCGTGCTGGACCGGTGGATCTTCTCGATGCCCTCCTTCGAGGTCTTCGGGATGGAGATCGCGTTCTTCAATCAGGGTTCGATCGATCTGGTCGGGCCGAGCCTGTTCGGCTTCCAGGTCGACACCCCGGCGGAACTGACCGTGTTCGCGGCGATCTGCCTGGCCCTCGTCACCATCGGGGTCGCGGCGCTGCGCCGCGGCCGGCTCGGCCGGCAGCTGATCGCGCTGCGCGACAGTGAAGCCGCATACGCGACCCTCGGCGGCAGCCTCCTGATGATGAAGACGGTGGTGTTCGCGATCTCCGCCGGCATCGCCGGACTCGGCGGTGCACTCTACGGGATGCAACTGCAGTCCGTCGCACCGGAACAGTTCAATTTCATTGCCGGACTGGGCATCTTCCTCATCGCTGTCGTCGGTGGCCTCGGTGTGGTCGGCAACGGTCTGTTCACCGGCACGATGATCGCCGGACCGCTCAACGCGATCGTCGCGCTGTGGCCGGGCGCGCAGAACCTCGTGCAGACCCTGCCCGCCGCGGCCGGACTCGCCTACGGGTCCGGGGCCGTCGACGACGGCGTCGTGCCCTCGATGCGCAAGGAATGGGAAGCGACGTTCCGCGACACGCTCGTCGTCTCGACGCTCGTGGGATGGATCGTCCTGCTGTGGCTGCTGCGCCTCGGCGACGTGATCAACGGGTACGTGTTCTTCGCCGGCATCGTCGCCGGTGTGATCGCCGCCCGCGTCTGGTCGAACTCGCGGCGCAAGGTACCGCCGGGACCGGACGGCCCCGTCGAGGAAATACCCGTCGAGTGGTGGGGCGTCAAACGCCCGTGGACTCCGGAGGATCAGGAGGTGCTCGATCGTGCCGTCGCAACTCGAGGTTGACGATATCGCCGTCGCGTTCGGGGGCCACCGCGCCCTCGACGGCGTCGGGTTGAAAGCCGAACGCGGACAGGTCACCGGGCTCATCGGCCCCAACGGGGCCGGCAAGAGCACCCTGTTCGACGTCATCACCGGGCTGCGCCGGCCGGTGGCGGGACGCGTGTACCTCGACGGACACGACGTCACGCGAGCCGGCCCGGCACGCCGCGCCCGGCACGGCCTCGCCCGCACGTTCCAGCGACTGGAACTGTTCGGCCGGCTCAGCGTCCGCGACAATCTGCTCGTCGCAGCAGAACTCGGCCCGGAACGTCGCCGAGCGCATCAGGTCGCGGACGAGATCATCGACCGTCTCGACCTGCACCACCTCGCCGACACGACGGCCGACGCGCTGTCCACCGGCATGGGCAGGCTCGTCGAGGTCGCGCGGGCACTCGCGGTCCACCCGAGCCTGATCCTGCTCGACGAACCCGCCGCGGGACAGGACCCGCAGGAGACCGAGCTGTTCGCCGGTCTGCTGCGGGCCCTCGCGGACGACGGAACCGCGGTTCTGCTCGTCGAACACGACATGGAACTGGTCATGAACGTGTGCGATCAGGTCTACGTTCTCGATCTCGGCCGGATCATCTCCGTCGGACCACCCGACGTGATCCGCAAGGACGAGAAGGTACTCGCGGCCTACCTGGGGGAAGCATGACAGCCATCCTCGAGTTGCGCGACGCCCGCGCCGCCTACGACGAGATCACCGTGCTGCACGGAATCGACCTGAGCGTCTCCGCCGGGCAGGTGGTGGCCCTGCTCGGCCCGAACGGCGCCGGCAAGACCACCACGCTCAAGGCCGCCGCCGGCGTCCACCCGTTGCGTTCCGGGCAGCTCGTGCTCGGTGGGCGCGACGTCACCGGAGTGGCACCGCGCGACCTGGCACGGGCCGGGGTCTGCCTGATCCCGGAAGGTCGCGGCGTGTTCCCCAACATGTCCGTCCGCGACAACCTGCTGATGATGACGTTCACGGGCACACCCCGCGAGCAGATCGAGGAGGTCGCGTTCTCGCGCTTCCCGATCCTCGCCAAGCGTGCGTCGCAGACCGCCGGGACACTCTCCGGCGGCGAGCAGCAGATGCTCGCACTCGCCCGTGGACTGGCCACCGATCCCGCGGTCCTGCTGCTCGACGAACTGTCGATGGGTCTGGCGCCGCTGGTCGTCGGCCGGCTCTACGACGAGGTCGCCGAGATCGCCCGCAGCGGCGTGGCGGTCCTCGTCGTCGAGCAGTTCGCGAATGCCGTACTCGACTTCGCAGACCACGCAGCAGTTCTCGTGCGCGGACGCATCCAGAAACAAGGCCACCCCGACAGCGGTCTCCGATCCGAGCTCGCAGCCCTCTACCTAGGGAGTTCCTCATGACCTCGACCGAATCCCGTGCGGACCGATTCACCCGTGAACTGTCCGAACTGAAGATCCCCGATCCCGCCGCCGGCCGGTCGTCGCTGTGGCTGCGCCTCGGCATCGCCCTCATGGTGATCGGCCCGATCCTCGGAGTGGTGGCATACTTCATGTCGCACAACACGTCCGACGCGCTCGTGCAGCGCGACGCGATCGTGGTCTCGATTCTCGGCGTCGCCGTCGCGATCGTCGGCGCGGCGCTGTACCTGCGCTACTCGCTCACCGGATTCCTCCGATTCTGGATGGCACGCCAGTCCTTCGATCTCGGCATACTCGCCGAGCGTACGTCCGAAAGTGAGGTTGAAGCATGACCACCTCGACTCCGCTCCGCGCCGGAGAACAACTCGCCAGTGCCGAATGCACGGTCCGCGTGGTCGTGGTCCGGGCACCGGCCGACGCCGGGGGAGTGCTGGCGTGCGGTGGGAGCCCGATGGTCCCGGCGACCGGCGGCCGCCCCTCGACCGCCGGTATCACCGATCTCGTCACCCTCATCGGCAAGCGGTACGTCGACGAGAACGACACCCTCGAGGTCCTGTGCACCTCGCCGGGTGTGGGCGAGCTGACCTACAACGGAGTTCCGCTGACCGTCAAGGCGGCCAAGGCCCTTCCCGCCTCCGACTGAGTACCGACGATCACGTCCCGTGGGGTCGCCGGACCCGATCCGGCGGCCCCACGAGAAACCGACGAAAGAAGTTGAGAACATGGCTGTGCCCGGTGGCATGAGTTTCGAGCTGACCGAGGACCAGGAACTGATCCGCAAGTCGGTCGCCGAGCTGATGAAGAACTTCGGCGACCAGTACTGGATGGAAAAGGACCTCGCGCACGAATTTCCGACGGAGTACTACAAGGCGCTCGCCGACGGCGGGTGGCTCGGCATCACCACACCGGAGGAGTACGGCGGGCACGGCCTCGGCATCACCGAGGCGTCCATTCTTCTCGAAGAGGTCGCGCGATCCGGCGGTGGCATGAACGCCGCGACCGCGATCCACCTGTCCATCTTCGGGATGCATCCGGTCGTGGTGCACGGATCCGACGAGTTGAAGCAGCGGACCCTGCCGCGGGTCGCCAGCGGCGATCTGCACGTGTGCTTCGGTGTCACCGAACCCGGTGCGGGACTGGACACCTCGCGCATCACCACCTTCGCTCGCCGCGAGGGCGACCACTACATCGTCAACGGGCGCAAGGTGTGGATCTCCAAGGCGATGGAGTCAGAGAAGATCCTCCTCCTGACCCGAACCCAGCGTTACGACGAGGTCGAGAAGAAGACCGACGGCATGACGCTGTTCCTCACCGATCTGGATCGAAGCCGCGTCGAGGTCCGGCCGATCCGGAAGATGGGGCGCAACGCGGTGTCCTCCAACGAGCTGTTCATCGACGATCTCCGGGTCCCCGTCGAGGACCGGGTCGGCGAGGAAGGCAAGGGATTCCAGTATCTTTTGGACGGTCTGAATCCGGAGCGTATGCTCATCGCAGCCGAGGCTCTCGGCATCGGAAGGGTCGCTCTGGACCGAGCCGTCAAGTACGGCAACGAACGTGAGGTGTTCGGCCGGCCGATCGGCATGAACCAGGGAATCCAGTTCCCGCTCGCGGACTCGCTGGCGCATCTCGACGCCGCAGAACTGGTGTTGCGCAAGGCAACCTGGCTCTACGACAACGGCAAGCCCTGCGGACGTGAGGCGAACACCGCCAAATATCTCTGTGCCGAAGCAGGTTTCACCGCTGCCGACCGCGCGCTGCAGACGCACGGCGGGATGGGGTACTCGGAGGAGTACAACGTCGCCCGCTACTTCCGTGAGGCTCGGGTCATGCGCATCGCCCCGATCAGCCAGGAAATGATTTTGAACTATCTGGGATCACACACTTTGGGAATGCCGAGGAGCTACTGATGGCAGGAAACAATCCGTTGTTCGACCTGACCGGCCGGTCGGCGCTGGTGACCGGTGCCGCCGGTGGTATCGGCGCCGCGGTCGCCGAGGCGCTCGCCGCAGCCGGTGCCTCGGTGATGGTGACCGACATCGACCCCGACGCCGCGGCCGCCGTCGCCGAGCGCATCACCGCGAACGGCGGCAAGGCCGACAGCGTCGGACTCGACGTGCGCGACCGCGCCGCCGCCGACGCCGCCGCGGCCCGTGCCGCCGGGTTCGGCCAGGGCGCGCTGCACATCCTGGTGAACAACGCCGGGGTCACCGAACCGGCGATGTTCAAGGACCTCGAGACCGAGAGTGTCCAGAAGATGCTCGACATCCACCTGCTGGGCGCGTTCAACTGCGCCAAGGCAGCGCTGCCGTTCCTCCCGACCGACGGCACCGGCCGGATCATCAACGTCACGTCGTCCGCCGGAATCACGGGAACGCTCGGTCAGGTGAACTATTCCGCGGCGAAGGCCGGCATCATCGGTATCACCAAGTCCCTGGCGCGCGAACTGGCCCGCAAGAACATCCTCGTCAACGCCATTGCACCGCTCGCGGCCACCCCGATGACGAACACCATCCGCACCGACGCGAAGTTCGCCGAGCAGATGCTCAACCGAATTCCGCTGCGCCGATGGGCAGAACCGTCGGAGGTTGCGGGAGCCTTCGTGTTCCTCGCGTCCGATGCCGCCTCCTTCGTCACCGGCCAGGTGCTGCCGGTGGACGGTGGAATGGTGATGTGATGACACCGGAACCGGCATCCGCCGGTGCCGCGGCCGGTCCGCTCGACGGGGTCACCGTCGTCACCCTCGAACAGGCGGTCTCGGCGCCGATGGCCACGCGGGTGCTCGCCGACTTCGGTGCCCGCGTCATCAAGGTGGAGAACCCGAAGGGCGGGGACTTCGCCCGGGACTACGACGATGTGGTGGGTGGTCTCGCCGCGCATTTCGTGTGGGCGAACCGGGGCAAGGAGTCGGTCACGCTCGACCTGAAATCCGATGCCGGCCTGGACGTGCTGCACCGGCTGCTGGCGTCGGCGGACGCGCTCGTGTCCAACCTCGCGCCCGGTGCGACCGCGCGCCTCGGATTGACCGCCGCGGAACTCGAGAAGCGGTACCCGGAGCTGATCGTCGTCGAGATCGACGGCTACGGCTCCGGGGGACCGCTGTCCCACAAACGCGCGTACGACCTTCTCGTGCAGGCGGAATCGGGATCCTGTGCGGTGACCGGCTTCCCGGGTGAGCCCGCGAAACCGGGCCCGCCCTTCGCGGACATCTCGACCGGTCTGTACTCCGCCCTGTCGATCCTGGCGCTGTTGCTCGGCAAGGCGCGGAATCCCGAGCTCAACCGCGGTCTCGAGGCGGTGTCGGTGAGTCTGTTCGACACGATGACCGACATGATGGGCTACCCCCTGACCTACACCCAGCATTCGGGCGTGAACCAGCAGCCGCTCGGGATGAGTTCGCCGGCGGTCGCCCCCTACGGCGCCTACCGCACGGCGGACGAGCAGACCGTGGTCCTGGGCACGACGAACGACCGGGAATGGCAGCGGCTCGCCCGGGAGATCCTGCAGCGCGACGATCTGGCGGACGACGAACGGTTCCGGACCAACTCCGACCGGGTCCGAAACCGTGCCGTGCTCGACGAGGCGATCTCCGAGTGGTGCGCCCGCCACGATCTCGCCCACGTACAGAAGACGGCCGACGAAGCGGGAATCGGCAACTCGCGCTACAACATTCCGAGTGAGGTGCTTGCTCATCCCCAGTTGAGCGAGCGCGACCGGTGGCGGACGATCGACACGCCTGCCGGTTCGATCCAGGCGATCCTGCCACCGCCGATCGTCGCCGGGCGCGAACTGAGGATGGACCCGGTCCCCGGCCTCGGTGAGCACACCGACCGCGTGCTGGCCGACTTCGGATACTCGCCGTCCGAGATCGAGGAACTGCGCCGGCAGGGCGCAATCGGCCCGGAGTACCGGCGGTGACGGGCGAACCCCGGTCCGAGGGGCCGGTGCTGTTGCGTGACGACCGCGACGGCGTCCGGACACTGACGTTGAACCGGCCGCGCCGGAAGAACGCGATCGACACCGAACTGTGGGGGTGCCTGCGCGACGCCCTGGACGACGCCGGGACCGATCCGGACGTGCGTGCCGTCGTGATCACCGGTGCCGCCGGCGCGTTCTGCTCGGGTGCGGACATCGCGAATCCCGGTACCGCGCACCCGATGCACAAGATGCGGGCGCTGACCGACGTCGCCCTGCTGTTGCACGAGCTGCCGCTGCCGACCGTCGCCAAGGTCAACGGTGTCGCGGTGGGCGCGGGCTGGAACCTGGCGCTCGGGTGCGACCTGGTGGTGGCCACGCCCGAATCCACGTTCTCGCAGATCTTCACGAAGCGGGGACTGTCGCTGGATCTCGGTGGTTCCTGGTTGTTGCCGAAGCTCGTCGGCCTTCAGCAGGCGAAGCGCCTGACGTTGCTCGCGGAGACGATCGATGCCGAGCAGGCACACGCGATGAATCTCGTGACCTGGGTGGTGCCGGGCGACGAAATCGACGTGTTCGTCGACGAACTCGCACGCAAGCTCGTCGCGGGGCCGCCGATCGCGCTCGCCCAGACCAAGGCACTGCTCAACGAGGGTGCCGACCGGACTCTGCGCGACGCCCTCGCGAACGAGGCGCGAGCGCAGGCAATGAATTTCGCGACGGCCGACGCGCCGGAGGCGTTCTCGGCGTTCGTCGAGAAGCGGGAACCGCGATTCACGGGACAGTGGACGGTCGGCCGCGCACGGTAGCGCCGCGGGACGTGTCCTCAAATGACGAATTGGGAGAAGTAGATGCGTGAAGTGGTGATCGCGGAGGCGGTCCGGACACCGGTCGGCAAGCGCAACGGTGGGCTGTCGGGTGTGCACCCGGCGGACCTGTCGGCGGTGGTGCTCACGGCCCTCGCGGAGCGCACCGGGATCGACCCGGTGATCGTCGACGACGTGGTGTGGGGTTGTGTGTCCCAGGTCGGCGACCAGTCCAGCAACATCGGCCGGTACTCGGTGCTCGCGGCGGGCTGGCCGGAGAGCATCCCCGGCACCTCGGTGAACCGGGCGTGCGGGTCGAGCCAGCAGGCCCTGGACTTCGCCGTGCACGCGGTCATGTCCGGGCAGCAGGACGTCGTGGTCGCCGGCGGTGTCGAGTCGATGAGCCGGGTGCCGCTCGGCGCGGCGAGGGCCGACGGCATGCCGTACGGGCCGCGCGCGCTCGCCCGCTACGACAATTTCCAGTTCAACCAGGGCATCGGCGCCGAGATGATCGCCGAGAAGTGGGGGTTCTCGCGGACCCGGCTCGACGAACTGTCGGCGCAGTCCCACGAGTGGGCGGCGGCGGCGATCGACCGGGGTGCGTTCGACGCCCAGATCGTGCCGGTCGAGACCGCGGACGGGACGGTCGCGCGCGACGAGGGGCTGCGGCGCGGGACGACCGTCGAGAAGCTCGCGGGCCTGAAGCCGGTGTTCAAGGAGGACGGGGTGATCCACGCGGGGAACTCCTCGCAGATCGCCGACGGCGCCGCGGCGCTGCTGGTCACCACGCCGGAGAAGGCGCGCGAACTGGGTCTCACCCCGATCGTGCGGTACCGCGCCGGTGTGGTCGCCGGCTCCGATCCGGTGCTCATGCTGACCGGTCCGATCCCGGCGACAGAGAAGGTGCTGCGGAAGGCGGGGCTGGGAATCGGTGACATCGGGGTGTTCGAGGTGAACGAGGCGTTCGCGTCGGTGCCGCTGGCCTGGCTCGAAGAGACGGGTGCCGATCCCGCGCGGGTGAATCCTCTCGGTGGCGCGATCGCGCTGGGGCATCCGCTCGGAGGTTCCGGAGCCATCCTCATGACGCGGATGATCCACCACATGCGCGACAACGGGCTCCGGTACGGACTGCAGACCATGTGCGAGGGCGGTGGTACGGCCAACGCGACCGTCGTCGAACTCGTGGACTGAAGGCCGGGCGAATTGTAGGCAAGGGCACTTGGAATCCGTGTGAGCTGCTGCACGGAACTGCTCGATATGAGACCCTTGTCACATCCGGAAAACCAACCTACTGTGTACTAGGTAGGTTGGTCCGAAAGGAGTGAGGTGTCAGCACCGAGGCCGTACGACACACTCCTCTCCAAGGGCGAGGATCGCCGTCAGCTCATTCTTTCCGTTGCGCAGCGACTGCTGGCGCGGAACGGCTGGCGGAACACGACACTCGCCCAGATCGCTGGAGAGGCCGGTGTCACCACCGCGGGGCTGCTGCATCACTTCGAGTCCAAGGACCAGTTGTTGCATGCGGTGCTCGATGCCCGCGACCGCGACGACGATGCACACGCGGATCGGTCCGGCGACCTGCTCGAACAGCTCGGGAGGGTGCCGGAACGATTCGAGCGCTCACCTGAACTGGTGGGGATGTTCGCCACGCTGGTGATCGAGAACCTCGATCCGGCGGCACCCCTGCACGGTCGCCTGCTCGATCGATACCGGGCCGCGCTGGACACCGTCGAGGACGGCATCCGGCGCGGCCAGAGCGCAGGGCGGTATCGCGCCGACGTGGACCCCGCGACCAAGGCTGTAGAGATCGTCGCCTTTCTCAACGGAATGGAAACCTCATGGCTGCTCGATCCATCGATTCCTCTTACCGCGGTGTTCCGGGAGTACATACAGTCGCTTACTCGACAGCTCATGCCCGACGCCACCAGCTGAGAAGGCGGCTGGCCGTCGTCGCACCGAATGTCGCCGACGCCGTCCAGTTCGCGGGAGGCTGGCTCTTCGATCATGTGATGGCCGGCTGGGATGTCACGGTCGCCGTGGCCGATCCCCAGGATGTGCGTCCGATCCAGATCCTCGGTGCGACCACCGTCGATCTGGAGGCGGCGCTGTCCTCGCCTATCGGTCCGATGCCCGAATCCATTGCGGTATCGGTGAATCTGTACGAGTCGGACAGCCGAATCCGTGAAGGCATGCTCGACGCGCTCGACAGCGGCCTCACCCGCATCGCGGTGTGGGGCGATGCGCTGCCGTCGGATCTGGACCGGAAGTTCGATTCGATCCAGCATCGGCTGAGCGTGGCGGCACGCGCCTTCAAGTCCCACGCGCTCGCGGCTGCAGCGGCTCCGGCGGATTCGCCGGGCACCACAGAAACGTTCCGCAGCAGCGGAACCTCTTCGGTGCGCGACCTCGCCTCGGTGGGATAGGCACGCAGTGCGGCTTCGCCGCCGGTGTGCCTTTGTGGCGGTCAGGGCCGCCACAAAGGCACACCGGGCGGTTACGCCACGTCGATGACGATCTTGCCGATCGCCCGGCCGTCGGCGACCATGCGCAGCGCCTCGACGGTGTCGTCGAGAGTCAGGCGCGCGCCGATGTGCGGGACGACCCGTCCGGTCGCGAGCAGCTCGCGCAACTCGATTTCGTTGCGCCGCATCTCGTCCGGATCAAGGTCCTGAAATTGGAATCCCAGAATCCGAACGCCCTTGACGAGCACGAGATTCAGCGGGATCCGCGGAATCTCGCCGGAGGCGAAGCCGATCGTGACGAACCGGCCGCCGCGTCGTAGCGTCCGCAACGCGACCTCGGACAGGCCGCCGCCGACCGGGTCCAGCACCACGTCGGCGCCACCGGGCAGCGCCTCCCGCAGCGCCGCCCTCACATCCACGGTGCGGTGGTCGACGAGGTGACGTGCCCCGTAGGACGCAGCGACCTCCAGCTTGTCGGGGGTGGACGCGACCGCGGTGACGGTCGCTCCCATGGCCACGGCGAGCTGGACCGCCGCGAGCCCCACCCCACCGCCGGCGCCGAGCACGATCACCTCGTCGCCGGGGCGGACCCCGGCCACCGACCGCAGACTGTGATAGGCGGTCCGATGCGCGACACCGAACGCGGCGGCGACGTGGGCGTCGACGCCGTCCGGGATCGGTGTCAGGTTCCGTGCCGGGGCGACGACCTGTTCCGCGAACGCCCCGACGATGCCGGTGCCGACGACCCGGTCACCGACCGTGAAGCTGTCGACACCGTCGCCCAATTCCTCTACGACACCGGCGAATTCGCTACCGGGAACGAACGGCGGCGGAACGCTGATCTGATACTTGTCGGCGACGAGCAGGACATCCGGGAAGTTCACCGCGGCCGCGGCGACGCGCACCCGGACCTTGCCCGGCTCGAGTGCGGGCGGATCGAGGGTGCCGACGCGAACGACGTCGATGGATCCGTATTCGGGGCAGATCGCTGCACGCATGCGGATCACCTGCCCTGCCATACGGGGGCACGCTTCTCGACGAACGCCGCCGCGCCCTCTTTGGCGTCCGCACTGGAGAAGACGGTGCTCTGCCATTCCTTCAGTCGGGACGCGGCGAGCGCGGAGTCGGACACGGACAGCCGGACCAACTCCTTGCACGCGGCGAGCCCGAGCGGCGCGTTCGCCGCGATCCGCTCCGCGTATCCGAGCGCGGTGTCCAGCACCTTCTCCTGGGCGACCACCGCATTGACGAGTCCGAGTTCGTAGCCTCGGGTCGCGGTGATCGGATCCCCCGTCAACGTCATCTCGAGTGCGGCGCCGACGGGGATACGTGTCCCGATCGTCGTGCCTCCACCGCCCGGGAACAGGCCCCGCTTCACCTCGGGGAGACCGAACTTCGCCTCGGTGGACGCGACGATGATGTCACACCCGAGGAGCAGTTCGAGCCCACCCCCGACGGCGGTGCCGTTGGCGGCGCCCACCACCGGGACGGCGAGTTCCCCGGCGGACAGCCGACGGTAGGCGTCGGCGTCGTCCGGGTTGTCGAACCCCACCGACCTTCCTTCGGCGAACACACGAAGATCCATACCGGAGCAGAACGCGCGGTCGCCGGAGCCGGTGAGGACGATCGCCCGGATCTCCGGATCGTTCTGGGCCTTGCGAGCGGCGGCGCCGAGGCCGCGCATCATCGGACCGGTCAGGGCGTTGCGGGCCTCGGGACGGTCGAGGCGCAGGATCAGGACCGGCCCGCGCCTCTCCGTGACGAGCCCGTCGTATCCGCCGGTCATCCCTTGTAGTCCGTCGACTCGGCGAGTTCCGCCGCCGACTTCATGAGGTTGACGATGACCGGACCGTACGACTGCAGTTTGACGTCGTCGCCCGCGCGCTGGAAGCCCTGTTCGAGGACGATCGCGAGCTTCCACTTCGCCAGCACCAGGTAGTAGTCGAGGTCGTCGACCTGACGGCCGGAGACGTCGGCGTAGTGCGCGAGCATCTGCGAACGGTTCGGCATCCCGGTCAGATCGACGTAGCTGACCGCGCTGTCCTCGATGGCGTTCGTGTCCTCGGGCCAGTTCATGAGCATCCAGCCGAGGTCGAGCTTGGGATCACCGACGGTGCCCATCTCCCAGTCGACGAGCGCCGCGAGCTTCGCGGGAGCACCGTTGCGGTACATCACGTTCGCGAACTGGTAGTCACCATGCATCAGACCCGGGACGTAGTCGAGCGGACGGTGGGTCTGCAGCCACTTGGTGGCGACATCCATGCCCTCGATCTCGCGCGCCTTGATCCGTTCGAAGAATCGGGTCCAGCGGTCGACCTGCCGATCGTGGAAGCCTTCGGGCCGGCCGAGATCCTGCAGTCCCTGCGCTTTCCAGTCGACCTTCGAGAGCAGGGCGATGCCCTCGGCGAGCTGGTAGGCCAGTCCTTTTCGTGCCTCGACGTCGGTGTCGAACGGTGCGGGCCAGGTGCCGCGGTGGTCCATCGGGGACCAGCCGTCGACGTACTCCATGAGGTAGAACGAACGGCCGAGCACCGACGTGTCCTCGCACGCGGCCACGGCTTTCGTGTGCGGGACGTCGGTGCTGTCCAGCGCCTGGATGATGCGCCACTCGCGCATGATTCCGCTGTCGCGGTCGGCGGGCGCGCCGGCCGGAGGGATCCGGATGACGCACGTGAAGTCGTCACGCGTGAGCTTGTAGATCTCGTTCTGGGTTCCGCCGGACAGGTACTCGGCCTCGAGCGGGGCACCCTTGCCGGGCAGGCCCTGCTCGTCCATCCAGGCGGCGAGGCATTCGGTGTCGATCACAGGTTCCCCACTTCGAGTTCGAGGTAGTCGGCGAATTTCGCCCGGGCGGCTTCTTGCTTCTTCGGGATCCACTCCGACGGCCACATGTCGTCGATCGGCTTGTAGTCGCGCAGAACCTGCTTCGCGACCGTCGTCTTGTGCACCTCGGTCGGTCCGTCGGCCAGACCCATCACCGCGGCGCCGTGGATCATCCGGAAGAACGGCATCTCGTTGGTGACGCCGAGCGCACCGTGCACCTGCATTGCGCGCCAAGCGATGTCGTGCAGGACGGTGGGCATCACGATCTTCGCGGTCGCGATGTCCTTGCGCACCTTCTTGTAGTCGTTGTACTTGTCGATCTTCCACGCGGTGTTGAGCACGAACAGCCGGAACTGGGTGAGCTGCGCGTAGGAGTCGGCGATGTAACCCTGCACGGTCTGCTTGTCGGCGAGCCGGCTACCGGCCGTCTCCCGACTGAGGGCCCGTTCGCACATCATGTCGATCGCCTTCTGCGCCAAGCCGATCGTGCGCATGGCGTGGTGGATGCGGCCGCCGCCGAGGCGCACCTGGGCGGCTGCGAATGCCCCGCCCTCCTCGCCGAGCATCGCGTCGGCGGGGACCCGCACGTTGTTGTAGTGGATCAGTGCGTGGGTGCCCTCGTTCATCGGTTCGCCGTACAGCCCGACGTTGCGGACGATCTCGACACCCGGGGTGTCCGTGGGGACGAGGAACATCGACGTTCCCTTGTGCACCGGGACGTCGGGATCCGTCACGACCATCACGATGAGGAACTCGGCGGTCCGGGCGTTGGAGGAGAAGTACTTCCAGCCGTTGATCACCCAGTGGTCACCGTCCTTGACGGCCCGGGTCCGGAACTGCGCCGGGTCGGCCCCGCCCTGCGGCTCGGTCATCGAGTACGAGGAGAACACCTCGCCGTCGAGCAGCGGCTGCAGGTAGCGCTCCTTCTGCTCGGGAGTGCCGTAGTGAGCGATGATCTCGGCGTTGCCGGTGTCCGGTGCCTGGCAGCCGAACACGATCGGCGCCCAGCTCGATCGGCCGAGGATCTCATTGAGCAGCGCGAGCTTCAGCTGGCCGTAGCCCTGACCGCCGAGCTCGGGCCCGAGGTGCGTCGCCCACAGACCCTGTTTCCGGACCTCCTGTTTCAGCGGATCGATCGCCTTGCGGCGGGCGCCGTCGAGCGGAACGAATTGTTCGTGTTCCCAGACCAGATCGAGGGGTTCGACCTCTTCACGCACGAACGCGTCGGCCCAGTCGAGTTTCGCCTGGTACTCGGGGTCGGTTTCGAAATCCCATGCCATTGCGTCTCCTCTCCACGAGTGAGAATATGACTCTTGCAATCAAGAATGCAATTCTGAGACGGGAAACGGCACTGCACAGACGGTGCGCGGAAAGGCGAGCGATGAAGGCCGAAGACCTGTTCCACCTGGGCATCGTGGCGGACGACCCGGAGGCGACCCGCGAGGAGTTCACGGCGCTCTTCGGATACGAGTGGGGACCGGAGGTCGGCGGCGCGGTGCCCGTGACGCTTCCCGCCGGCGACCGCACCGTCGAGCTGCGGTGCGCCTACTCGATCACCGAACCCCGCCTCGAGGTCGTGCGCAGCGTCCCGGGAACGTTGTGGGAGGCCGGCGGCGGAATCCACCACGCCGGATACTGGTCCGACGACGTCGCGGCCGACGCCGCCGCACTGGTCGCACGGGGATTCGTCACCGAGGCCACCCGCGCCGGAGCCGACGGAGACCTGTTCTTCGCATTCCTCCGCGGAACGACCGGACTGCGGATCGAACTCGTCACCCGCGTCGCGGAACAGGGGCTGCAGCAGTGCTGGGGAGCCGGCGCATGACCACGGTGGGCGTCGTGACCGGCGCGGGACGGGGAATGGGGTACGCCTGCGCGCAACGGCTTTCCGGGACGGTGGACGTCCTGCTTCTCGCCGACCGTGATGCCGCATCCGTTGCTGCCGCCGCCGAAGCCCTGGCCCCCGCGGGTGAGGTGGAGCCGATCGTTCTCGACATCACCGACGGCGATGCGCTCACCCGTCTCGCCGACCGCGTGGCCGAACTCGGCACGCTGCGCGCGGTGGCGCACGCGGCGGGGATCTCGCCGACGATGGCGGACTGGCGGCAGATCTTCACCGTCGATCTCGTCGCGACCGCGATGCTGGCCGAGACGTTGCGTCCGCTCGCCACGGCCGGGACCGCGACCGTGTGCTTCGCGTCGATGGCGGCGTCGATGGCGCAATCGGGGCTGACACCCGAGGTCGCCGAGGTGCTCGACGATCCGCTCGGCGCCCGGTTCCTGGACCGGATCCGCGACGCGGCGGGTTCGACCGTCGAGCACAGCGGCGCCGCATACGCGCTGGCCAAGCTCGGCGTGCAGCGGTTCGTGCGCCGCGAGGCGGTGCGGCTCGGTCCGCGCGGAGCCCGGATCTGCTCGGTCTCGCCGGGCATCATCGACACCCCGCAGGGGCGGCAGGAAGCGGAGCACAATCCCCGGATGGCGGGGTTCGTGCAGCAGACCCCGCTGGGCAGGACGGGTCGTGCGGACGAGGTCGCGGCCGTGGTAGCGTTCGCGCTCTCGGATGACGCGGGCTTCCTGAGCGGCACAGATCTTCTCGTCGACGGAGGCGTGTGCGCCGCGATGAGCACGTAGAACAGGGATGACCATGACGGAACCGGCCGACGATCTCGCGTACCGTATCGCGCAGCGCACGCTCGCGAAACGAGGGGACAACTACGCCAACGAGGTTCGCAGTCTCCTCGACGCGGCCGTGGTGGTGATGAAGAAGTCCGGCACGGCCTCGCGCGCGCGGGTCGCGGACATCGTCGCCGAATCCGGCCTGTCGAACGATGCCTTCTACCGGCACTTCCGGTCGAAGGACGCACTCGTCGCCGCGATCCTCGAGGACGGCACCGCGCGCCTGCGCGACTATGTCGCCCATCAGATGAGCAAGGAAACCACGCCGGAGGGGCAGGTCCGGCGCTGGGTCGAGGGCGTGATGTCACAGGGCGCCGACGACGTCGGCGCGGCCACCCGGGCGGTGCTGTGGAACACGGCCGGCCTGGGGGAGTACAGCGAGTCCGGTCCGCCTTCGCCCAGCGGCCCACTCGCCGGCCTGCTGCACGCGCCCTTCGCCGAATTGGGCAGTGTGGACCCGCAGTTCGATGCGAACCTGGCCGCACACGCGACGATCGGCGTGCTCGTCGATCACCTCTGGCGACGGGTCGTGCCGGCTCCCGATGACATCGAGCGGATCACCGCGTTCTGCCTGCGGGCCGCGGCCTCCGGCCGTTGAACTACACAGTGTCCGGACGCTGACCTACTCGGGATCGGAGGGTGCGTCCGGCCGCAGGCTGCGAAGGAAGATCTCCACGGCCATCGCCGTGTGCCGTTCCTGTTCCTCCTCGCTGCGGAGAATGCCGAACGAGGCGAGCCGGGAGGGCGCACCGGTCGCCATGCCGAGGAAGTGCTCGGCGAGCACGTCCGGATCGTCGGCCTGGATCGCGCCGGTCGCGGCGTGCCGTCGCAGCAGGTCGGCGACGAGTTGCCGGCGCGGCCAGAATCCCGTGCCGTACGTGCGCCGGGCGAGGTCGGGATAGCGCGACGCGTGCGCGATGGCGATCTGCTCGAGCTTGATCATCGAGGGATCGAGCGCGCGGCGCAGCGCAGCCTGGGCGATCGCGGTCAGCGCGCCCGGAAGGTCGTCCAGGTCCGGGTCTTCCGGTTCGGGGACGGGCCAGTTCGGCCGCTGGATCGCCCATCCGAGTACGGACCGGAAGACGTCCTCCTTGGTAGGGAACCGGGCGTACAGCGTCGGCTTGGTGGTGCCGGCCTCGGCGGCGATGGCGTTCATGGACGTGCCCTCGTAGCCGTGTTCGAGGAACAGCTTCAGCGCCGCTTCGCGGACGGCCTGGTCGAGTTGGGATGCCTGCTCTCGGGTGGGGCGCCCGCCGCGTCGTGGTGCGGCGGAACCGTCGGGCTTCTGCGATGTCATGAAACGAAGTGTGCCAGGCGATTCCGCTATGGACATTTAACTTGACCGGCGGGTAAAGTTACCGCAGCGAATCCCCCAACGGCCGGAGGCCCACATGTCCGAGACGACCATGCAGCGGGACGTCATCGCCACGCTCGATTCCCATTTCCAGCAGCGCAAGCAGCAGGTCCCGTTGCTGGCGCAGCGCGCCGAGGCGGAGGGCATCACGCAGATCACCTCCCGTGAGGACATGGTCCCGCTGCTCTTCCCCCACACGACGTACAAGAGCTACCCGGAATCCCTGATCGCGAAAGGACAGTGGGCCACCATGAATCGGTGGCTCGACTCCGTGTCGGCCCACCGGGTCACCGACGTCGACGTCTCGGGCGTCACGGACGTGGACGGCTGGATCGAGGCGCTCGAAGCCGCCGGCCACCTCGTGTCCAGCTCGAGCGGCACCAGCGGAAAAGGATCGTTCCTCAACAAGTCCCGGCGTGACCGTGACGCCAACATGCAGAACATGATCGACGGACTGAGCGAGATGGGACTGCCGCCGGAGCGGACCTGGCACGTCATCCCCGTCGGCCCCGACACCGGTCAGAGCGCGCACGTCGCGATGCGCGACATGATCCTCGACAAGTACCGCCGGCCCGACGGCATCCCCCTGTTCGAGGGCACCCCGCCAACCGGTCACCACCGCTACATGGCACGACTGCAGGCGATGCGCCGGGCCATGGCGGACGGCACCGCCGCACCCGACGAGATCGCCGCGTTCGAGGCCGAGGCACAGGCGCGCGCGGCGGAACAGGAACGCCGGCTGCACCACTGGGCCGACCACATCCTGGCCCGTCCCGGCGAGCGGATCTTCTTCAACTCCCAGTTCACCCAGCTGTTCCGGCTCGTCGAGATCCTGCGGGAGAAGGGCGCCCGGGACGGCGACATCACCGGAGCGAACGCGCTGACCGTCGGCGGCGGACTCAAGGGCAACACCCTGCCCGACGACTACCAGGAGCAGATCTTCCGGATGCTGAACATCGCACCGGAGCGATTCTTCCACTACTACTCGATGCAGGAACTCAACCTCCGCATGCCGCGGTGCCTCGGCGGGCGCTACCACGTACCCGACGAGATCGTTCTGTTCGTGCTCGACAAGGACGGCACGAAGCTCGCGGAACCGGACGGCGACACCGTCACCGGTCGCGCCGCATTCTTCGACACGACGGTCGACGGACGCTGGGGCGGAACGATCTCCGGTGACCGCATCACCGTCGACCTCCGCGACTGCCCGTGCGGACGCAGCGGCCCGACCGTCCTGCCCGACATCGCCCGCTTCACCGACCTCGGCGACGACGACAAGATCACGTGCGCCGGCACCATGGACGCCTACGTCCGCGGGTTCATCGAGGAATGAGACGATCATGACCGCAACCACTTCCGCGCCCGCCACGTCCAAGATCCGGGTGCCCCACTTCGTCCGGGGCGAGCTCGTCTGGGGCGAGGAGAGCGAATACCTCTCCCGCGACTTCGGTGTTCCGTTCGTGACACCGAAACTCGAATACAACGGCCTGTTCGCGCCGCGATCGGAGGTCGGCCCCGCGTTCGACGTCCCGATCTCGGAGATCATCGACTTCCTCGTCGAAACCGCGCAGTACCTGACCCTCGACAAGAACGAATACCTGCAGGAATCACTCGAGATGACCGTGCAGGTCAGTGCGCTTCCGCGGCGCATCATCGAGAACACCTTCGCGCGTCCGGGTCAGTTCCTGACGAGGCAGGCACTCGAATACCGGCTCGAGCGCACCTTCGGCAGCCTCGACGTCCTCGACGGCTGGTCCGAACGCACCGACCCGAACGGCAACGTCAGCCGGGTGCGGGCGTTCCCGCCGCGACTGGTCCACATGATGGCCGGCAACTCGCCGAGCGCCGCGATGACCACCATCGCCGATGCCGCACTGACCAAGGGCGTCAACCTGTTCAAGATGCCCTCGGCCGACCCGTTCACCACCGTCGCCGTGCTCCGCACCATGGCCGACATCGCGCCCGGCCATCCGGTGCTGCAGTCGATGTCGGCGGTGTACTGGCGCGGCGGCGACGAGAAGGTCGAGAACATCCTCTACCGCTCCCAGTACTTCGACAAACTCGTCGCGTGGGGTGGCGGTTCCGCGATCGAGAACGCCGCCAAGTACGCGGGACCGGGATTCCAGCTGATCTCGTTCGACCCCAAGGTGTCGATGTCGATCGTCGGCCGTGAGGCCTTCGAATCCGACGAGACGCTGCGCGAGGTCGCCGAACTGGCGGCCCGCGACGCCACGATCTTCAACCAGGACGCGTGCCTCGCGGCCCGGCACATCTGCGTCGAGGGCGACGTCGAACAGACCGACCGCTTCTGCGCCCTGCTGCACGAGCGGCTCGGTGTGGACCGCGATTTCGCGGAAGCCGTCGGACCGAAACCCAACGCGGAGATCCGGGACGCGGTCGAGGGAATGCGCTTCCTCGAACCGGACTACCGCGTGTGGGGCACGTTCGACGGCAGCGGACTCGTGGTCCGCTCGCCGGAAATGGTGGACTTCCACCCGACGAACAAGACCGTCAACGTCATTCCGGTCCAGGACATGCGCGACGCCGCGTCCTACGCGACGGTCGCCACCCAGACGGTCGGCGTCTACCCTGCCCACCGCAAGACCGAGGTGCGCGACCTGCTCGCCACAGCCGGCGTCCAGCGCATCGTCCGCCTCGGCAGCGCCCTCACCGGCAGCATGGGCAGCCCCCACGACGGCATGTACCCGCTGCACCGCTTCGTGAACTGGGTGGTGGACGACGATGCTTGAACCCAAGCCTATGGCGTTGCGGGTCCTGGGCCGATCCGGAATCCGCGTGAGCGAATTCTGCCTGGGCGCGATGACCTTCGGAACCGACTGGGGTTTCGGTGCCGACGAGGAGACCTCCCGCGCGGTCTACCGGGAATACCGGGAGGCCGGCGGGAACTTCGTCGACACCGCGAACAACTACACCGACGGAGCGAGCGAGGAGATCCTCGGCCGGCTCGTCGCCGGGGAGCGCGACTCCGTCGTCCTGAGTACGAAATACACGCTGTGCACGGACCCGGACGACCCGAACTCCGGCGGCAACCATCGGAAGAGCCTGCGCCGCAGCGTCGAGACCAGCCTGCGGCGACTCGGCACCGACTACATCGACCTGCTGTGGGTGCACGCGTGGGACCGGTTCACCCCCGTCGACGAGACACTGCGCGCGCTCGATGATCTGGTGCGTTCCGGCAAGGTTCTCGCGATCGGGGTGACCAACACGCCGGCATGGGTGGTCGCGCGGTCCGCAGCGATCGCGGAGCTGCGCGGGTGGACCTCGTTCTGCGCCCTGCAGGTCGAATACTCCCTCGTCACAAGGACAGCCGAACGGGAACTGCTCCCCATGGCGCAGTCCCACGACCTCGCGATGTGCGCGTGGAGCCCTCTCGCGCGGGGACTGCTCGCCCGGGAACTCACTCCCGAACGGGAGGAGAAGCTCGCGCCGGTCGTGCGCCGCGCCCGCGACACGGCACGGGAGATCGCCGCGGAACTGGGCACCACCCCGGCACGCGTCGCAATCGCCTGGGTGCGCAGCCGCGGACTGCTCCCGTCGATCGGGGCACGCACCGTGGAACAGTTGCGGGACAACATCGGAGCGCTCGCCGTCGATCTCGAGGACGACCATCTCACCCGTCTCGACGACGCCACCCGGATCCGTCTAGGCTACCCCCACGACTTCCTGGACGGCCTGTACGAGAGGCGCACTCTGCCCCCGCCGGTCGCCCCGCGCGACACCCCGGCAACCCCGGGACCCGCGCGGCTCCGAACCTGACGTCACGAAGGGCTGTGAGCTCGATGGACACACTCGACCACTGGATCGCCGGGGCACCGGCCGCGGCGTCGACCGGTGACACCCTGCCGGTCACCGACCCGACGACCGGGCGCGTCACGCACCGCATCGCCCGCGGCACCGGCGCCGACGTCGACGCGGCCGTCAGCGCCGCCGAAGGCGCCGCGCCCGGATGGCGCCGCACCGGTGCACTCGCCCGGGGCAGATTGTTCGTCGAACTGGCGCGGGCGATGCGTGCGGATGCGAAGACGTTGGCGGCCCTCGAGATCGGTGAGACCGGTAAACCCGAGAAGGTCGCGCTCGCCGAGGTGGAGAACTCGGCGCAGTACTTCGAATTCTACGGCGGGCTCACCGGTGGACCGGCCGGGGAGATCCTCGACGTCGAACCCGACCAGCACGTCTACACGCGGCGTGAACCGTTCGGGGTCGTCGGGATCGTCACCCCGTGGAACCTGCCGCTCAACCAGGCGTGCCGGGCGGTCGCACCCGCGCTCGCCGCCGGGAACACCGTGGTCGTCAAGCCGTCCGAGTTCACGTCCTCGTCGTCGGTGCGGCTCGCGCAACTCGCGACCGAGGTCGGGTTCCCGGACGGGGTGTTCAACGTCGTGCTCGGCACCGGCGACGTCGCGGGTGCCGCGCTCGTCGAACACCCCTCGGTCGCGAAGGTCGCGTTCACCGGATCGGTCCGTACCGGACGGGCCATCGGTGCGATCGCCGCGGACCGGATCATCCCGCTCACCCTCGAACTGGGCGGCAAGTCCGCGAACATCGTGTTCGCGGATGCGGATCTCGACGCCGCGGTCGCCGGTGCGGTGCAGGCGTTCACGTCGAACGCCGGGCAGGTGTGTTCGTCGGGTACCCGGCTGCTCGTGCACCGGTCGGTCTTCGACCGGGTCCTCGACGCGGTCGCCGAACGCGCCTCCGCGATCAGGATCGGCGAGGACATGGGACCGCTCATCACGCGCGCCCAGTTCGAGCGCGTCCAGGAATATTTCAAGATCGCCGAATCGGAAGGCGCCCGGGCGGTCACGGGCGGTGCGGTCGCGGCACTCGCCGCCGAGACCGGCGGCTTCTACGTCGAACCCACCGTTTACACCGGGGTCTCCAACCAGGCGCGCATCGCCCGCGAGGAGATTTTCGGCCCGGTCCTCGTCGCCATCCCGTTCGACACCGACGACGAGGCGATCGCGATCGCGAACGACTCGGAGTACGGACTCGTCGCGGGACTGTGGACCCGCGACGTGAGTCGCGCCGTCACCGTCGGCGAGCAATTGTGTGCCGGTCAGGTATTCGTGAACACGTGGTCCACCGGATCGGTGCAAACCCCGTTCGGCGGCTGGAAGCACAGCGGATACGGCCGCGAGAAGGGCGTCGAGGCGCTGCACCACTACAGCCAGGTCAAATGCGTGACCATCAAGCTCGATTCCGCCGGACCGTCGGCGTGAAGGGAACATCCGAAATGGCAGACGAACTCACGGCATCGACGGTCGAGGACGCGCACACGGCGCTCTTCGACGCGGGACTGGCCGTCCGCAGGGAAGTGCTCGGCGACGCCTATGTCGACGCGGCACTCGCGCGGAGCATCGGCACCGACGGTGAAGCGTTGCAGCACTACGTCACCGAATCCGTGTGGGGATCGGTGTGGACGCGACCGGGTCTCGACCGTCGCAGCCGGTCCCTGCTCAACCTCGGCATCCTCATCGCGCTGAGCCAGCACACCGAACTAGCGGTGCACGTGCGGGCCGGGCTCGGTAACGGGCTGACCCGCGAGGAGATCACCGAAGCCGTCGTCCACGCGACCGCATACGTCGGATGCCCCGCCGGTGTCGCGGCGATGCGCGTCGTCCAGGACACGCTGACCGCCGAACTCGGCCCCCTCGGTGGGGAGGACGACGCATGAGCGCCGCCGCTGCGCCCACCAGGGCCGGAATCGTCGGACTCGGCGCTATGGGTTCACCCATCGCACAGAACTTCTCGAACGCGGTGCCGGGACTGCGGGTGTTCGACGCGAACCCGGAAGCTCTGGACCGGTTCGTCGCCGAGAACCCGTCGTCCGTGCGGGCGAACGCCCTCGCCGACCTCGCGGACTGCGACGTCGTGGTGCTCAGCCTGCCCACCAGCGACATCGTCGACTCAGTGCTCCTGGGACCCGACGGGTTGCTCGGCCACCTGCGTCCCGGGTCGATCGTCGTGGACATGGGCTCGAGCGTGCCGGCCCGCACCCAGGCCCTGGCCGAACGAGCCGCCGAGAAGGGCATCGCGATCGTCGACGCCCCGGTCAGCGGTGGTGTCGCGCGAGCGAAACAAGCCGACCTCGCGGTGATGGTCGGCGGCGACACCGAGGCCGTGGAACGGGTGCGTCCGCTGCTCGAGGCCACCGCCCGCGAGGTGATCGTCGTGGGCCCGGCCGGCTCCGGGCACGCCGCCAAGTCCCTCAACAATCTGCTGTCTGCGTCCGGTCTCGTCGCCGCCGCCGAAACCATGCTGGTGGGAGCCAAGTTCGGGATCGACCCGGCGACGCTGCTCGCGGTGATCAACGCCGGCAGTGGACGGAACAACACGACCGAGACCAAGTACGAGAAGTTCGTGCTGTCACGCTCGTTCGCGTCGGGGTTCACCGCGGAACTCATGCGCAAGGACGTGGGCATCGCACTGGATCTCGCGCGCGAACAGGGCGTGAAGATCGCTCTCGGCGAGGAACTCGGCCGGATCTGGAACGACGCGACCGAAGCCCTCGAACCCGGCGCCGATCAGACCGAGATCGTGCGCTATCTGGAAGAGGCCTACGGACTCGAGAGTCCGTAGAACCTCGTAGGTGACCCGAAGATCCCGAGAGAGTGAGGATTCCGTGGCGCTGCCCGCCCTTCTGACCACTCCCGCCGAACACGCCCGGCGCACGCCGGACAAACCGGCGATCATCATGGGCGCCGGCGGTGAGGTGGTCACCTACGCGCAGCTCGACGACCGGTCCGCGCGCCTGGCGCAGGCACTGAGAGACCGGGGGATCGGCGAGGGCGACCAGATCGCGATTCTCATGGAGAACAACCGCGCGTACCTCGAGGTGACGTGGGCGGCGCAGCGATCGGGTCTGTACTACACCGCGATCAACAAACATCTGCGGTCGGCGGAGGTGCAGTACATCCTCGACGACTGCGGCGCCGTCGCGCTCGTGACGAGTGCGGCGATGGCCGATGTCGTCGCAGGTCTCGATCTGTCCCGAATCACCGTGCGTGTCAGTGCATCCGGTGATGTCGACGGATTCGAACGGTACGACGACGTGCTGGCCGCGAGTGAACCGATGCCGGAGGACCAGGCACGCGAGGGCCGCGAGATGCTGTACTCGTCCGGAACCACCGGACGGCCCAAGGGTGTTCGCAAGCCGCTCGTCGCCGTGCCCTTCGGTGATCCCGCCGCGCCCCCGGTGCTCATCGCGAAGGGCCTGGAGATGCGAGGCGCGCTCGACGACGCCGTCTACCTGTCGCCGGCACCGCTGTATCACGGTTCACCGCTGGTGTTCTCGATGTCATGGCAGCGACTCGGCGCCACCGTCGTGGTCATGGAATCCTTCGATGCCGAGCTCTGCCTGCAGTTGATCGAGCGGCACGGCGTGACCGACGCCCAGTTCGTGCCGACGATGTTCGTGCGTATGTTGCGTCTGCCGGAGGAGGTGCGGCGACGCTACGACCTGTCGAGTCTGCGTGAGGTCATCCACGGTGCCGCGCCGTGCCCGGTCCCGGTGAAACGGGAGATGATGAGCTGGTGGGGCCCGATCGTCCACGAATACTATTCCGGCACCGAGGACATCGGCACCGCCTCCATCACGCCGCAGGAGTGGCTGGCGCATCCCGGTTCGGTCGGCCGTCCGATGCAGGAATGCCACATCGTCGGGGAGGACGGCGAGGAAGTGCCCCGGGGGAAGGTCGGCGTCGTGTACTTCGCGGGTGGTCGCCCCTTCGAGTACCACAACGACCCGGCCAAGACGGCCGCGGTCGCGAACGCCAAGGGCTGGAGAACCCTCGGCGACATGGGCTATCTCGACGAGGACGGCTACCTGTACCTGACCGACCGGCTGGCGTTCATGATCATCTCGGGCGGCGTCAACATCTACCCACAGGAGGCGGAGAACGTCCTGTCCGGGCATCCCGCCGTCGCGGACGTCGCTGTCATCGGTGTGCCCGACGACGAGATGGGGGAGTCGGTCCGGGCGGTCGTCCAGCTCGTGGAACCTGCCTGCGCCTCGGCGGACCTCGAGGCGGAACTCATCGCCTACTGCCGATCGGAACTGGCGTCCTACAAGTGCCCCCGCAGGGTCGACTTCGTCGATTCACTGCCCCGCGACCCGAGCGGCAAACTGCACAAGAGACTGCTGCGCGAACAGTATTGGACCGAAGTGGGCTGACGCCCCGGTGTGCCTTTGTGGCGGTCAGGGCCGCCACAAAGGCACACCGGGGCCCGATGCCCCCACCACCGGGCGGGGTGGGGAGGGCGCGGGGGGACAGAAATCCCCCCGGATGGGGGGCGGG
>NZ_JBSFRH010000052.1:0-45437 GCF_053589135.1 Rhodococcus sp. NPDC003382 | reverse complement strand
GACCTCGATGCCGGCACTCGATGCCGCAACACACTTCTGTCCGCGATGCGCGCTCCGGCGGAACGTGCGAATGCCCTGCTGAAGACCCGCTGGAAGGCCTTACAACGAATCAGTCTGTGTCCGTGGAGGATCGGCACGATAACCGCTGCCGCCCTCGTGCTTCTTCACCTACAAGCCCCCGCCTGGTGAGAAAACCTCATTGCTGCAGAACGCGCGGCAGACTCTGCTGCATCACCTCCGCCCAACTCCGATCAGGGCCAAGGTCAGTAACTACGGGAAGGCCTCGGAAATCCCTGATCGTCCGCTCCGAACGGTCCGAGAACAGCTCGCCGCCTTCCTCGGACTCACCGCTGCATTGTCCTGCTCCAGAGACTCCCTACGTGAGACACGCTCCTAACAGAAAAGCTCTAGACCCACACTCCCCGCTGCGCGAGGACCCAGCGCACCGGGTCGAGGCAGCGGAACGGTGAGATGCCGTTGTGGTGCAGCCGGTCCCCTACCGGCGATTCGCCCAGCGCCGAGACCGCGAAGAAGCGGCTGTTCACTGCGGCTCCCGTGTGGGGCTGATCGACGGCCATCACCATCGACTTGGCTTCGAGTTTGTCGAGGAGGCTACGGACTTCGTGGTGCAGCAGCCGGCCGTCGATCTCGTTGTACGGCGCGTACTGCAGGCTCGGATCGCGGGAGAAGGCCGCACCCGGCTGCGACATGATCTCGCTCCATTCGCTTCCCTCGACATGTTGGAGCGCTTGCAGCGCATCGAATTTGGAGAGGACGACCGCGAGATTCGGGGTGGCGTCCCCGATGATCGACAGCACGGTTCGCAATACCGAGCGCGGGTCTCCACCGACGCGTTCCTGAACGGGAACCAGGTCGTGGAGTTGTTGCCGAACCGATTCGACCTTGAGCGGGTCGAACATGAACACCACACCGTCGGCCTGCGCGAAGAACCGCATGTGCTGGACATGGACGTTGTTCGGATTCTCGAGGTCCTCCCCCGCCACGTCACGAAGGACGAGGAACTGCCGGGTGCCGTTCCAGGTGCCGAGCGAGAAGATCAGCGGCTCCCGCTGATGCTGGTTGCTCGTGTGCGCGGCCGGCGTGGATTCGAGAATTCCCCGTTCTTCATAGAGCGGCTTTTCGTACAGTTCGCGGTACGCCAATTCCGTCTCGGCCGTGGCCGGCTCAACCACACAGTTCAGCCGCTCACCCAGGAGCTGAAGCGACTTGACCAGCACCGCAATGTAGACGGTCTTGCCCGTCGCGCGGGCGCCGGCCATGGCGATGCACGTGGCATGCGCGGTCCGCCAACCAACGGGCAGCCGATAGTGGCAGGATGGGCACACCTCGACGGCCGGGCCGCCCACCTTCTCCTCGACCGCCAACGGATCAGGCGACCAATCGTCGTCTGCAGTGGCGGGCCGGTCCAGGTCGACGACCTTTCCGGAGCGCACAGGTGTGCCCTGAAACGCGGTCGCGATGTCGTCTACCTCGACGTCGCCGGGTGCCGTGGGCAGCCACGACGTACGGTCGTCGGGCAGCGGGGTGAAGCACCGAGGGCACTTGGTCATGACGGGCGGCCTTCCGAATCCGAAGCGGAGGCCAGCCCCGCTACAAGCGATTGCACCGTTTCGAACAGCTCTGCGGGATCGTCCAGCCGGCTACCCCTACGCAACGGGCCACCGACGAGCGGCGTCGTCCCGGCTGCGGGAATCGTCTCGGCCTGGGCGCTCAGGATGATCGGACGCCGCCGAACGTCGGTACTGCTGCCGCCAACGTCATCGGCCGGAATGCCATCGGTCACGGTGTAGACCAGAGTCGGTTCGCTCCAACCGGATCGATCTACAGCGGTCGAACGGAATCCGATACCCAGTCCCACCGAGTCGAGTGCCGCCTGCACCTCGTCGGCTGCCGAGCGCAGATCCGATACGCGAACCGGCGTGACGGTGTGCCCGATCAGGTTGACGTGCAACTCTTCCCGACGTCCGACGACGGCGGCGACGCCGGTCAGCAGATCGACGATCTCGCGCACGCTGCCGTCGTCGATCAGGGGAGACATGGACATAGTGGTGTCGACGTCCACCTCGACCCGCACCTGACGACTTTCGGGGAGCCGGTCGACGCCGAGCACGCCACGCGCCGCCGAGCGGGCGCGCGCACCGAGATCGTTGAGGGGGACGTCGACGGCGGTCTTCCGCGCAGTGACGGTGAGCCGATCACCGTATGGCGTGACGGTCGCAAGTTCCACGTGGTGCAGCCCCGACACGTCGAGCGGCGTCAGCTCGGCGCGATCGGGGTCCAGGGTCTGGCCGCTGTCGACCGCGATCGTGGTCTGCAGGACGGTACCCTGCGGAAACCCGGTCACGGTGCCAGGCGTAGCCACCACGACGATCTCGGCATCGATTTTGGGCAACACGGCGAAGCCCGGCTTCGGATACAACGCCGACACGGAATCGGCGCCGTCCGCAGTCAGGACGCGCAGCACCACCGGCACATCGAGCGCGGTCACCGTCACCGCCAGCGGCTGTCGCGGCAGGTCCACCCGGCCTGCGCCGTCCAGTACGTAACCGGGCATCAGATCTGTCCTTCTCCCACTCGAAAACCCTTGTGTCCCAATGCTGTCGTCACCGCAGCGTCCTCCGGTGCTCCGCCGCTGCCTGGTGGACGTCACGCCGTCGCTGCTCGAACCAGTCCTCGACCACGGCCTCCCAGCCGTCACGTCGAGCCTGGTCCCACGGTTCGACGGGCAACACCGCCACGATTTCGGCCGCGCTGCGCGGCCCGCGGTACCAGGATTCCGCCAGGATCCGATTGACGACCTCGTCGAGAACGGTTCGCCGACGCGACGGATCCCCGATCACGAAGCGCGAATGCAAGTCGACCGAGTCAGCGGAATCGCGTGCGTTCTGCGCGTCGCGATACGCAGCAACCGCGTCGGCGATGATCCGGTTCTCATCGATCGCACCGCTGTACACGAGGGCCACCAACGCTTCGACCACGTACTCGCCGTTGCGCACGACCGCTTCGACGAGTGCATCCTCGTGCGTTGGAGGAAGCGGATGGATTCCGACCCCGCAGCCACACGCTGCAACGACGAAGACCGCCAATCGCGCCAGCAGATCGTCCGCAAGCTCCGCCGGGCGATTCGTGGCATAGTCGGTGAGCACCGGGAGACCGTGGCTCTCGATCGCACGCCGGAACGCGCCGGCACTGATGTCGTCCCACGTCTCCTGAAGGCGAATCGCAGCCCATGACAGCACGAGCGAATCACGCTGCGACATCGGCATCCGCAGCTCGGGCAGCCCACCGCGAAGTATGTCGTCGAGGTGACGCCCGATGTCGCCGACGTATTCGCTCCAGTCCGCCCGGATGATCGTGTCGGCAAGAAATCGCGGCGCGACCACACGCGGATACGCCGCGATCACCGCTCGCCATTGCGCCGGCGTCCAGGACACACCATCGACAACCGCATCGAGGTGGGCCGATGCAATCGTTCCTCGATCGAGTTCGGCAAGTGCCCGCCACAGTGCAACAGTTCCGAGCTCCGGACGCACACGTTTACCGTCTCCGGCAAGGACGAACACGCCCTCGGCGACGAGCGCACACGTTGGCGTGTAGACCAGGGAGCGATCTGCAACGAAGTCGTCGAATCTCGGTGCGCCGGGCAACGTACCGGCGAGCCAGTCGATCACTTCGGGGACGAGGCGAGATCCCAGCGGCCGCGTGGTGAACTCCGTGCTGGCGACCACCGCGTGTTGCAGGTAGTCGATGTGCGTGGAGTCCGCGAGGGTGTCGATCGTGGCGACGAAGGCCGGGCCGCGGTCGGGATCGTAGAGGACCGGCACGACGGTGAGCCCCAGGAGCTCGACGATCACATCGGCACTTCGGTCGTCGACCAGCCCTGCGCGGACGACGAGATCCACGTATCGAAGGGCCTCCGTCGCGAGCTCGTCCGGGTGCAGTGCCGCGCGGGCGCGACGACGCAGGTCATCCAGTACACGACCAGCGTCCGCTACGAGTTCCGTTGTTCGACAGCACTGTTCGACAAGCACAAGGCGAGACGGCTCGGCGCGGCAGACCCACTCGGAGTCGCCGAACGCCCGATACGCGAACACGGTGCCGGCCAGATCCTGCACGACCTGGGCGAGGGTGCGGTCCGACTGCCACCGCAACAGCGCCTGCGCCGCATGCTCGGTGGTCTCGCCCAGGCTGTGATCGATGACGTCGACGATCAACCGTTCGAAATCGGTGCCGGACACCGACTCGGGACTGTGCTCGAGAAGCACAGTGGTCGCTTCGTCCAGCGCGTCGTGAAGGTCACCGTTCGCCACCACCGCCATCGCCAGCGGCCACATCGGATTCAGCCCGCGGTCACCCACCTCGGCAGCGATCTCGTCCTGCTGAGCCAGAGCCCGGGCCGCGACCTCGACGTCGATGAGGGCCGTCTGGGCCAACAGCGACCACGGCGAGACCGGCACCAGGTCACCGTTGGCGACACAGTGCGGATCGCCGTCGAGCTCGCCGAGCTCCGGAGATTCGTTCTCGCCGAACACAACACACCCGGTAGCGTCGCCGGGAAGATCGTCGAGCGGCACCGCCGACAGGTGCGCTCCCCGCGCTATCGCGTCGTCGACGCTGTGCAGGCGGTCGAAAGTAGACCACCCGAATCGATGGCACGCCCCCGGCGACATGAACTGTGAGACCGCCGCGATCCACAGCGCCGCACTGTTCGGGTCCTGGCACCCGAGCACCACGGGCGGCCCACCGTCCAGCGCACGCGCGACTGCGTCCAGCAGCACACCGAAGATCCCGATTCGCCAGGTGTCGGGAGCAAGCAGGAACGCGAGAACCGCCTCGCGGGAGACTGCATCCCCTAGGCGTGGTTCGTCTGCAGGCAGCGTCGCGGCAGCAACCTGCTCAGCGCCGTACGGGACGAGCCAATCCGGTGAATGCCACCGCTCGATCGGACGTGCACGCGATGCCTCGGACGTTCCGCGGTCGAGTAGCGCGTGCGCGAACACATTCCCAGGCCTGCCCGAAGCGTCCGGTCCTGCCGGAACCGTGTGCCAGTACATGCCGCCGTGCTTCCCCGCGGTGTACATCAACCGCCGAGGGCGGTCCTCGATCTCCTCGGGGCTGGGAAACCGCGGGAGCGGACCGGCAGTTTCGAAGCGGGTCAGCACCCCCGCGCAGAGTGCCTCCTCCTCCGCAGGATCGAGTGCTCCCGATACCTCCTTGACCTGCCAGCCTCCGCCCGTGGCCGCATCGGGGCGGTCGAACGAGGTGTAGGTCAGCTGACCGAAGCGTGGCCGCTCGACGTCGGGCATGTCACAACGCCTGTTCTTCGGGTCGCGACCATGCTGCGAAGTCGAGGTTGATCCGTTCGATCGGCGGGTCGAGCAACGCGATGGTGCGGGCCTTCTCGGGGCGAACGTCGGCGAAGACGCGGACGAAGCCTCGCATCCCGGTGACGTCGACCAGCCACGGCTGACTCCATTCGCGACGAAGGCTTCGCGGCTGGAAATTGCGGGCCCCCGGCTGCGTCTCGCCACTGACCCGCACCTCGAGCGGATGGCCGTCCCGAGCACTCAACGGCAGCCGATGTTCGTTGTGCACGACGACGAAGGGAGGAGCGGTGGACAGTTCGATCTCGGACGCCAGCCGGATCGCGAGGAACACGCCACCTTCCGGGGCGTGCCGCACTTCGACCGTGTACTCGATACGCAACAACCCCGGATACTCGACGGTCGTCGGGATCCCGACCTTCCGTTCTCCTGCCGTGTATGCGACCGCCACGACGTGCACCGAGCATCCCAGCTCCGGAAGCCGATCCCTCAGGTGCAGCCCACCGTCACGGTCGTACTGCGAACGCGAGACCTCCGCGACCGGCCGCTGCTCGATCGCATGCTCGGCGGGAACCTGCGGAGCGCTCACGTACACCGATACCGACGCAGCGCCGTCCGGCCACGGGAACGTTACGACCTGCTCGGTGCATCGTTCGACGACGCGCACATCCCTCAAGGCCGGCAACGGTCGGGTGGCAATGACGGTGTGCCCCACCTGTACCTGCCCGTCGAGCACTGTCACGGGGGTGAAATACGCGCGCACCCAACCGCGTGGCCACGACACGTTGGTCATGCTGTGACGACCGGCGTCGCCCGCCACCACCGGATGCACGAGACGGTCCGCCTCGGACAATCCGCCGGATACTTCCAGAGCACCCGACGACAGCAGCGTGCCTTCGATCCCGGCGCGGGGCGTGCTCCGGGTTCGGTACATGACGACGTTCCCGATCGCCGGGGGCGTCCACGTCAGATCGAAATGAAGGTCGTCACCGTTGCGATGTGTGACCACCTCCAGATCCGCGACCGGTTCGAGCACCGCGGAAACCAGCACTTCGTCCTGCGCAGCGGGCGAGAGCCGTGTGTGTCCGTCGACCTCCACTTCACAGATGGCGCGGTACAGGTAGCGGTGCCCGCGCTGCGCCTCACGATCGACGAACCCGCTGAGATTGGGCTGGTCGGCCAGGATCCGATGCCGGGGATCGTTGGAGACGGGCCCACTCCCGTCGAGCGGGATCCGCAATACTCGGACACGCGAGACGCCCGGCCACGCCGACCACTGGCCGATCACCGCTCCGTCGTCCTCGATGACGACGAAGCCTTCGACCGGGCTGAGCACATGCCCTTCGGCAACAAGGATCGGTTGGCGCTGCGCCGCGTCCCGCTCGCTGCTGCCGACATGAGCCCACACCTGGAGATACCGGACCGCGGCAGCGGGCGGTTCGAGATCGACGATCCTGGTTCCCCGGGTGACCCCGACGAGTCGGCCCGCCTCGGGCTTGTAGGCACGATGCGTCTCCCCCGCCACCACGCGGTACAGCACGATCGTCCCGGGCACGGCCGGAAGCGGCTCCCAGTCGATGCAGTGGCCACCGCGAGGTTCGGGTGTGACGGTGAGGCCACCGACGACATGGTCCGACTCGCCGTGCAGATACTCGCAGAAGTCCTCGGTGCGCAGATCCACCAGGAATTCGTCTCCCGGAAGCGGTTCGGCGGGAGGAACTTCCAACTTCGGCGCCTCCTCCTCGACCGGAGTCTCATTCGAGACCGACACCGGAATCTCCCAGCGCGGTGCGTGCGATTCCAGTACCGCGACGATGCCCTCGACGAATGGCTTCGCGTGTCCCGGCAACATCTCTGCGATCTCCTCACCGGTTCGCCGGTTGTGCCGGAGGATCTGCCGCAGGTTCGTGTCCTTGATCAGACCGGGGCGCAGACGGCCTTCGTCGATCTCTTGTTGGCGCCACTGTTGCAGCGCCTCGAAGACTGCCTCCGACACTGGATTCCTCGCTCTCAGAAGTTGATGCCGTCGATGACCGGGGCGCTGAACATTCCGGCGCCGGGCCGATCCGCGCGCTGCACGGCCGGTTGCGCGGGACGCAGTGCAATGTCCGGGACCTCGGCGATCTCGACCGACGCCGTCGGCGCCTGCGGAACCGCGAGATCCTCGACCGAGATTCCCTCGGTGTACTGGGTGGTCACCGCCACCAGTCCGCACCCGGCCGGTGACGACGACGCCACCTCGCCGGCCACGCGGGTCAGCCCCTTCATCGACGCGGTGCCACTGAATGCGGACCGGTCGAAGAAGCCCGCCCCGGCGGCGGTACCGACGCCGGCCAGGAACTCGTCGACGTCGGTCCGCTGGAGGACTCCGTCCACGCGATATTCGACGACCCCCAGCAGCTCCCGGGCGAGCTCGGCACGCGGACCGTTCAATTCGCGCAGCGCGCGGTCCCAGAGTACGGCCGCACCGGTGGATTCCAGCTCCCCTCGGTGCAACCGGATCGACCACTCGTCGAGCGGCGATCCGGATCCGGCACCGGCCTTGACCGCGAGCAGGCTCGGGTCGCGCTCGACGTCGCGTGCAGCGAGACCGACCGCAGCGCCGGCCGAGCCCACGAGCGTGTCCCACGGGTCGGTGAGCCATCCGACGGTGAACAGATCCTGACGGAGTTCGTCGGCGACGCGAGACGTGTCGACGTCGCCCGGACTACCCGATCCGATGGCGCTGTGCCGCGGCAGGCCCCATTCGATCCGTCGCCGCGACGCGAGGTGGTGTTCGGGTGTCCCGAGCGGTTTGGCGAGGAACGCACCGAGTGCTCGATTCCACGACAGGTATTGCTTGTAGGCGCCGGTGAGAACCTCGACCTCGCGGAGCACAGCCCGCAGGTTGGCGCGATCGGCTTCGGCGGCCGCGGTCGCCGCCTCGCGACGTGCCAACAGGTCTTCGAGGAACTGCTGGGACCGGCGGCAGATCACGACGACAGCGGTGGCCCAGCCCAGGACGCAGAGGGCGATGGCCGGACCGGCTTTCCACCACGAGATGAAGTCTTTCCACGCGAGCACGCCGGCGACGACCGCAATCGCAACTGCGACGACGGTCGCGAGATGCACCTTGCGGAACATGCGGGCGTGCTCTTCCGCGCTCTCTTCGGCCGGGTCGCGCAGCTCTTCCGCGTTCTTCACCCGTTCGAGCAGTGTCCGGGTCTCGGCGACATCGGCCGTGAGTCGATCGGCGAGGGCCGAACCGAACGTGCTCGCGAAGCTCCGGCGAGTCGTGGCCGACCAGGACTTGATCGCGGCACCGGTGCGCCGCGCGTCCAGGCCGATCACCGGGTCCTGCTCCAGTCCTCGCAGACGGTCGCACATCTCCGCGATTCCGAGCACATCGGACGCCTCGACCGCATGTGTGTGAACGGTCGCCGAGACCACGCCCGGAATGTCGGTGAAGTCGTCGGCGGGGCCGGGAACGATGTCGGACGCCGACCGGAACACGGCACGATGCGCACCCACCTGGATCGGCGGCAGCCCCGGGGAGCGTTCGCTGGCGTCCGCCAGGGTCAGCGCGGCCCGCGCGTAGTCCCGCCACAGCGCCGAGAGGTCGGGTGCGGCCGACTGCGGAGCACCCTTCGCGCTGTCGAGGGCGGCCCCGATCTGGCGGGACGCGGCTTCGTACTCGGTCCACGCCACCCGCTGACCATCGGCGTCGATACCACCCACGACGACGCGATAGGCACCGGACGCGGAACCGAACAACGCGTTCTGGGTGGCCGACGCCAGCGCCGCAGAGGACATTGTGGCGATACGGCCGAACAGCCTCGCCGGCGCGTTGGTGAGAACCGCCAGGATGAACCGTCCGAACATGCGGAGCGCATCCCTGAACGACACAACGCGGGGCGCAGCCGCCGCCGGTGTCTTGACGCGCGCACTGGTCAGCAGATGACCGTGCTTGGTCCACAGCGCCTGGGCCATCCGACGTGAGGCCGCGGGCACGTCGTCCACGTAGAGCACCGCAGTACCCGCGTCGCGGGGAAGCGGCAATTGCCCACCGAAGTCCAGCAATTCGGCGTGCAACTGGTGCTCCGCGTGCGACGTGTCGAGCCTGCGATAGAACGAACGCACGACCCGCAGCGAATTACCGGGCAGGACAGGTTCGTCGTCGAACGGTGCGTGATCGATATCCGTCCACAGCCCCGTTACGCCGACGATGACGGGCGCTGCGTGCCGGCCGGTGTCGACCGGATCGATGGTCGTCGCCAGCGACTCGTGACCCATGCCCGGCCCTCGGGAGTCCTCCGGCGCCACGAGCAGGTTGTGCCAACCTGCCAGCGCCGGGGTCGCGAGTCCCGACTGCTCGTCAGCCGGCCGATGCAGCAGCAGACGCATGCGCACGCACCGCGCCCCACCCGAGTTGGCCGACATGAGCTCGGCCAACGCTGTTTCCGTTCGCAGTCGCACCGGAACGGCGTCGGCTGCGGTCGGCACGAGCACGCACAGGCGCACCAGATCGTAGTGGCGCGAGGCGAGCACGTCCTGGAGCGTGAGCGTGCGATCCACTCCCCTAACGGTCTCCACTGCCGGGATCGGAGCACCAACTTCGCCCAGTCGGGAGTCGTCCACCCACACGAACGGTGAGACGAGTTCCGCCGCGGACAGATCGCGCAGCACGTCCCGAACGCCGTCGGCCGGACCGGGGGTCGCGACGAACAGGGTCAGCACCTTCGTATCGGCGCCCGCCATGTCAGAACTGCCCCATGTCGGGGATTTGGAAGGTCTGCGCCGACGGCACCGACGGACCGGACGGCACGTCGACGGTGGCGGGGCGGTCCGGTTGCTCGGCGCGGACCTTGCATTCCTCGATCAGATCGATGAGTTCGCCGGCAGCCCAATACACGTCTGCGGCGATGTCCCGGAAGATCGGGGTCTGGGATGCCTGCTCACGCAGATGGATCGACGAGAACACGCCCCCACCGGGAGCTCCGTCCCGGCCCGGTTCCATGTAGTGGGTGCCGGCAAGGTCTCGAACGACGGTCAGCCACGTTATCGCGTTCTTCGCGCGGACATCGATCGAGACATCAGGGCCGGTATCGGCGACCTGGGACTGCCAACCGGTTCCCGTGTCGCCGCTGCGCAGCCACTCGGTCAGAACCGACTTGGCCGACACCTCGAGGATGCCGCTGGCCGGCTTCTCCGGGGACGCGTCGTAGATCGCGCGCAGTACGCGATACGGCAGCATCGAACTCATGACCGGCGACTCGTGCGACCGCGCCATCGCGAGCAGGATCGATTCGAGAACCGCCGGGAACCAATCGTTGTTGGCGAGGAACCGCGCCGGCGGGGTGAGCAGCGGATTCGGGAAATCGACCCACCCGGAGGTATCGGCGTCCCACACGCGCACCGGCTCGTTGTACGGCTCAGCGGGCAAACGCAGCCGGCCGACGACGAGCCCGAGGAACCAACCTGCGGTGAGTGCACGCCGTTCGCTGTCGTGCATCGGCAGCGACGCGGCGAGTGGCCGGGCACGACGCCACTGCCAGAACGCCTCCTGCTGGGCAGGTGTGGAATCGGCCCACTGCTTCGCAGCCGGCGCGATGACCGAGTCGTACGCGAGCGGCGAATAGTTCGGATACGAGCCGAAGATGTCGATGCGGGTGAGCTTGTCCTCCTCGGTCAGCAGCCGGGTGAACTCGGACCGGGTTTCGTGGTCGATCATCGGGTTCTTCTGCAGCACCTGCGAAAGCATCTCCGCTACGGGAAGATTGAGGAACGGCACCGATGTGAACTTGTACCGGTACTCGATCTGCTGACCGGGGTGCAGCGCTTCGAGTGCCTGCTGGTTGACGCTCGCGAGGGGCCGCGCGAGTGAGAGCGCCTCGACGAACTTCGACCGCAGACGCTCACGCCGCTCCTCGAGCGCGTACTCGGGCACCGCGATGTCCTCGATGTATTCGCGCAGCGACACCCGGCAGAACCGGTCGAACGATTCGCCGGTTCGTGCGACGAACTGCCTTGCGCGGCCGAGGATTTCAGCCGGTCGAACATGAACGTCGTAGCGTGCGGCGGACGGGACGAGTGCTTCGCGGGTTCCGGGATCGTAGGGGAACGCACGAGTCCGCCACGCCGACGTCCGTTCGAGGACGGGGTGTTCCTCGCCGGGCGACCGGCTGCCGTCGATCGTGGGCCAGACTCCGGTCACCACATCCGCGACCGCACGTTGCACAGCGGTCTCGAACGGCGGCGTTCCCAGTCCGTCGGACGCAACGGCCAGGGGAAGGTCGGTGCGGTACTGATCCATGAAGTCCGCCGACGGCGTGAGCATCACTTCGTTGTTGGCCTCGGCGAACCGCTTCGGTACCCGGTCGGCCTTGTCCGCGGGCCACGCGCCGTACTGGTCGGTCGCGAGCCGGGCGAGACCGACATCGCTCGCCGGCTTGCTGCGTGCCTTCCGCAGGGCGGTCTGGGACTCGTTGAGCGCGTCGAGCAGCGGTTGCACGATCTCCGGCACGAGCGCCGTGGCGACCTCGGCGACCTTCCCGGACAAGGACGCATACAACTGCCGGTAGACGTTCTGGCTGCAGCTGGTGAGCACACGGTCGAGGATGTCGGCATCGCTCTCGATGTTGCCCTTGAGCGACGCCAGCATCTGTGCGGTGTCGGCAGACTGCGCGGTGATGTCCGCCGGGGTCTGCTTCGCCAGCTCCTCCGCCCCGGCACGCACCTGATCCTTCAGGAGCACCGACAGGCGGTTGACCAGCGCGGTCGCATACGGGAGACCGAGATCCGACACCGCCTTCGCCACGACCCGCTCGATGTTGTCCGCGAGGGTCCGGTGCCATTGGAATGCGTGTCCGAGCGCGTGATGCTCCGCGGAGGTCGTCAAGGTCTGGCGTCGGGCACCCAGAACCCGCGTGATCTCGGGAACCCATTGGGCGGCACTCAGACCGCTACCGGATGGAAGATACGCCCGCAGCTCCGCCTCGACGATCTGCCGCGCCATCCGCAGTCCGTCCTCCGCGGGCAGCACAACCTGGGTGAGCCACGGACCGACCCCGATTTGAGCCGCACGCTGATCTGCTTGCACCGCAGGAAGTCCCATGGTTGCGAGATGGGTCTGCCACTGGCTGTCGAGGATCGAGGTGACCTGGTCGTCGTCCGACGCAACGTTGGCGGGATTGCGATGGCCTTCGAGCAGCCGATCCACCGCGCTGCGCGCCAGACGCTGCGCGGAGTATTCGGCGTAGCGGTCGCGGCCCATGCTCAGACTCGAGAATCCGTAGGTGCCCCACGGCAGGTTGTCCCACTGGCCGCCCCAGCCGATGTTGTCGCGCTGCCCCGACAGACCGGCACCGTTGGTCAGGTCGTACTGCACGAACTGACGAGTCGCCGCGCCACTCATCATCATTCCGGCGAGCCCGCGGGCGAGGCCTCGGTAGATCGCCTTCTGCGAACCGTCACCGAACGGCGCACCCTCGACACCGACACGGCGGCCGACCGGGAACACCCGAGCGAACGGAACCTTCTCCCCCGCACCGCTCTGCTGGCCGAGCGCACGCAGGATCTCGACGTCGTGCTCGCGGGCGGATCCGAGCTGGCTCGCCACGATCTCACCGAGCATCGCGAGCGCGTTGGCGCGAACACCGGTGGTGGCGCTCCGACCGAGACCGTCGAAGATGTCCGGCGCAACCATGAACACGCCCATCAGGCGCGGATCGAGCTTCGGAATCAACGTCAGCAGCCGGCACACGTCCAGGGCCATCGACGCGCCGGCGCCGCCGGCCATCGACGAGACGACGAGGACGATCGGGGACTCCTCCTGCTCGAAACTCCCTCCACCGGGAATGTTGAGCGCGGACATCTCGGTGGCGGTCTGCACCGTGAACAACTGGTCCCAGGCGTTCTGCAACGTGTCGCGGATACCCCCGGCCTTGCTCAACGTGATCATGCGCCCGAGCGCACGGTACTGACCGGCACCGGATCCGATCGGCACCGTCACCGCGGAGGGGTCCCGCGGTGCCCACGTGGCGATCTCGCCGAGACTGTTCCGGGCAGCGAGCTGATTGCTGAGCGCGTTGTCGAGAACGGCGTACGAATCACCCTGCGGCCCACTGCCGAAGTAGTAGCCGCCCTGGTCGCGCACGTTCCCGAGCCCGTCCGGCCCAGCCTCGGGGGCGGTCGGCACGTCTACGCTGACAAACTGCCAACCACCGGGGATCTTGTCGATCCCCGCTGCCGCGAGATCGGAGCGAAGCTGATCCATCATGTACGCGAGAGTGACGGCACCGGATCCACCGCAACCCACCACAAGAAAACGCCTCATTACGGGCCTTCCATATCGAGAGAATTCGAAGCTGTACGTCTGTCAGGCACCGGGCGGCCGGAACGGGTCGAAGGGTTGCCCCGGGGATGCCGGTCCGGACGGCGGCAACGCACCGGATCCCGAACCGCCGAACGACGGTGGCGCACCGAAAGTCGGCGCCGAGGTCGCGGCCGGGACACCGAACGGATCGAACGGGGACGCCGCGGCCGGCGCCGGAGGCGCCATGGTGGGCCCGGCTCCCGAGGCGGGAGGACGGTCGTCGACCTGCGCGGACCGCTTCCTCAGCTCACCGATCAGCCCTTCGGCGCGTCTTCCGGCTTGGTCGACAAGTTCCTGCACACGTCCTGACGACGCTCCACCGGCGACGAGCAACAGCAGCGTCGCGTGGTCTGCGGGACCTTCCGGGTCGTGCAACAGAACCCAGTTGTTGTGCACGGCCAGCGGAAGGACCGCATTACCGTGGCGATCGGTCGACGGGGTGGAACCGGATGCGCCGCGCATTCCGGGCGCACGCACGACCACGTACCCGGTCCCGACCGGCGATGCGCCCATTCGGGTTTCGAGCTCGGCACCGTCGACCGCGAGCTTGCGTGCCGGCTTGTCCAGGCCGCGGACGGGGTCGCGCAGGTCGGTACCCTCGAGCGCGAACGCTCTCCCGTTTCGGTGGAGCCGACCGTCGGAGATGGTGACCCGGAAACTCTGCGCCTTCAACGTCTCGGCCGGAATCTTCGTCTCACGCCACTTGAGGAAGTAGAGCAGCGCGAGCGGAATCGCCACACCGAGGGCGAACACGATAGCGAACACGAGCCAGAATCGACCGGTGTCGAGCGGCTTCAGCAATTCCGACGTGAACGGCACGTCGACGGGCATTGCACGATCGGGTTCGCCTGTCGGGGCGACCATCAGGCGGACCGACCCGTTGAATGCACCGTTGCCGGCCTCGGGCACGACCAGCTCGATGGGCAGTACACCCGTCTCGCCCTCCGCGACGGCGATGCAGTTGTCGGCCGAGGTCGCACCCGCAACTCGGACCTCCGCATCCCCGACGCCGTCCGGTACCGCGTCGACGCGCGCGGGTGATGCGGCGTCGGCCCACACGCAACCGGGTCCGGTGATCGGCACCTCGCGTGCGAATGTGCCGGCACCTTCCACCGTGCCGAGGTCGATCCGGTTCGGCAGCGTCGGATATCCGATCGGCGGAGCGATCGTGAGAGGCACGTCCACGAACTGGGGTGCGAGGTCCGTACCCGGCGCGATCAGGGTGCCCCATCTGTCGGTCGCATCGGCGGTCGTGACCTCGAGCGCCAGCCGCAACGTGGCCTCACCCGGCGCGATGTTCGTCAAGTTGAGCTCGATGGGAGCGTCGATGCGGTCCTTCGAAATACGTGAAGCCAGTGGGTGATCCACCCCGGCTGCATCGGTGATCGACACCGACAGGTACGCCGAACCCAACAGCTCGGACGGGTCGATCTCCTGGCGATCGGAATCGACGATGCCGAGTTGCACGGCGGATGTCGTTTCTCCCGCGTGGATGGCAGTCACATCCTGGCCGAGCCAAGCAGGGAAGAGATTGCCGGAGATGTGGATGTTCGACTTGGATCGCGCATCGGCATGCGACGCGTCGGGGTCCACGAAGACGAGTGCCCACATGCCCTGCCACTCGCCGGATTCGCCGTCCGGCTTCTGCATCGTGAACGACACCGACCGCTCGGACAGCCAGCGGTATTCGACACCGACACCTGCGACGTCAGTCGTGGCCGCAGCTGCGGTTTGCTTCATCGGCAGCTCGGTGTCGTCGGGTGCGACGAGCGTCGGCACGAGCCCGTCGGTGTCGGCAGAGGCGAGCACGGCGACCGAGCCGATCGAATCGTCGAGGACGAATCGGTGCTTTCCCGCGTCGCACACCTCGTACGCGCAGACACCGGTCTCGCTCTCCAACGGCGCCTGGCCGGGGCTGGAGAACGCGTCGAATGCGAACAGCAGGTCGTCGATGTTCTGAGCCAGGTAGAAGTCGCCCGGGGACGGCTGCGTCCTCGCGCCGCACGCCTGACCGGCAGCGGGTGCGCCGGTCGCGATGGCGCGCATCAGGTCGAAGTCGGCGGCCGCTGCCGTCCCGTTCGCCAAGCCCACCGCGAAAGTCGCGATACCGGAGGATCGCACCTGGTCGGCGATACCGGCAGGGCGGCAAATCGATTCGCGGGCCGCTGCCACGACCTGTGCGACACCCTGGTCCGTGCTCAAGGAGATGCCGGGTGCGTAAGGCTTCTCGTCGTCGCGCGTGCTGAAGTCGAGTTTGCCGTCGGAGAACCACGCGATGGCCTGGCATGCCGTCCCCGACTGCGCCTGGTCGGCGAGTGCGCTCCGCGCGCCATCGAGTGCGGTCCAGTAGTCGGTGTCCAGCCCGGCGGTCCGCGAGCGGAATGCGTCGACCTCATCCTTCAGATCGGGCAGCGATCCGGTGTCGAGTCGTGTCCACGGCGCGTGCACCGTGAAGTCGGAGGAGAACCCGGCCACGGCCACGTCGAGGGAGACACCTGCCGCGCTCCCGAATGCACTCAGTTGCTCGAGCAGGTAGTTCGCGGCCTGAACGCGAGCGGCATCCGGATCGGACTGCTGCAGGCTGCCCGACTCGTCGATCATCAGCAGCAGGTCGCCTTCGCGTTGCGCGGCGAGGCAGCCGCCGAAGTCCGCGACTGCCGACTCGGTGGGCTGAGCCGATGCCGACGGCGTGAGGAGCAGGCAACCGATGAGTGCGGCGCCGAGTACTGCAAGCTTCTTCACAGACGGCCTGCCCAGTCCGCGATCTGCCACGCGTTGAGCAGGATTCCCAAACCGGTGAGTGCCACCGCAGACCAGTAGACGATCCGAGGAAACACCGATGGCTGGTAGACGGCACGGGTGCGTTGCGTCGTGTCCGCGGAGATGTGCTTGGCCAACAGGAACGCTGCAGGTACCGACATGACCCAGCCGATTGCCGCGAACAGGACCGATCCACCGTTGACGGCGACGAGGGCGAACACCAGACCCACGAGTGCGACGGCTGCGGCTCCAGCCGCCCACCCGACAGGCGTGCGTCCCTGTTCGACACCTGCCGAGACGGGGGTCTGCTGGAGGGCGAACATGTCGGCCGGCGACGCCATCGAGGAACCGGCCGAACCTCCGAACGGGTCGGAGGCGAATCCGAAGGTGGGAGCGTCCGATCCCCACCCTGCCCTGCCCGGATTCAGCGAAGGGGTATCGGTTCCGTCCCGCGAGCTCGAATACTCGGTGAAGTCGAAGTTCGACGGTAACTGCACGGGCGTCCCTCGGGGTCGGGTCTGGGCCGCGCATCCGGCAGCGGTGTTGCTACAGATGTCGGCATAGTTCAACGATCAATCGACGGTCGACCCGTCTCCGTTACGGGGACTTTAGCCCTATCTTGATGATCGATCACAATTCGCCATGTAGCGATCCGACCGACAAATTTCCAGCACCCGATAGGAGCGCACGAACATGCAGATACTGCGCGTTACACATACGGGGCTTTCTAGGTCTTCCGCACGTCATTGATCTTGAAAAGCTGGCTTTCGCTCGCCCTCGCTGCCCCTTTGAGGAAAACATCCATCTACAGTCGCAGCCGTCCGGTCCAACAAGCCGAGTGTCACATCGGCTTCGTACCCTTAGCGATAGCGCGGCCCGCAGGGTCGCCAGCATCTGAAGGGGACCGAAGTGAAGGCGTGGGCGCTGCTGTCGAAGTTGGACAGCCGGAGCTGGGAGAGCAACGACGGCTACCCCGATGAGATCGGGTCGACGTATGTTAACGACAGCGGAGTCGCAAACCACCTCCGCGTCCAGGTAGGAGATATGATCCTCCTCCGCGACTCCAGGTCGATCCATGGTGTCTCGCGGATCGACCGGATCGATACCCAGCCCGACGTGAAGATCCGATATGTGTGCCCGCGGTGCGAGAGGCCAGGACAAATACCTCGTAAGAACAAAGCACCCAAGTATCTGTGCAGGCACGAGGCCTGCCGGAACGAGTTCGATAAACCACTTCCGCTGGAAGTGCCCGTTACACGCTATGTCGCCAGCTACGGTGCGCAGTGGCAGGCACTGGATGGCGCGTTACCCTTCCATGCAATCGAGCCACTGTTGGACAACGCACAACAGAACGCGATTCGACGGTGCGATCCGGACGGCCTACGCAAGGTGCTCGAGGAACTCTCGGTGCCGCTCCCATCCACCCCGGCGCCACGGACTAGTTCCCCAAAGGGAGGACGGCGGCAGGCACTTGTACGAGTACGCAATGGGCAGAAGCAGTTTCGTCAGGGTCTCCTGGAACGGTACGGGCTGCGATGCGCAGTGACAGGGCCCTGCCCGGCAGCAGTGTTGCAGGCAGCGCACCTGCGTGGCTTCGCGGAGCATGAATCGCACGACCTGAACGAAGGCCTACTCTTGCGTTCCGACTTACATCAGCTATTCGACGCTGGGTTGATGGCCATCGATCCCGAAACTCGGTCGGTAGTGCTAGCACCGTCACTGGATGAGTACGGCGACTATCAACAGTTGCGCGGCGTAGTCATCGCGGATGGGCCCTACCTCACGGCGCTCGCTGATCACTACCAGGTGGCTACAGCAGCCTGGTGACAGGCATAGCCAAGTCTTGCGGGACCATTGCGGCGGTGCTGCGGAAGACGACCTGCCTTTCCCGCTTTCTGCACTGCAACCCGGGTAGACATGAGGGATCAGCGTAGTCCGCGGCGTACTTCTTCCTCTGCCGCCGACTCCACTGGGTTCACGACCGTGCGCACTTCCGATTCAGGGGTTTCGGTATGGGATTCGACCGTGTAGAAGCGCACTTCGTGCCCGTCGGGATCGTGAAGGAGTGGGAGAATCCATCCTATTGATGCGAAGTGCACCCCACCGTGCTGGTCGCCGAGCTGGTCGAGATGTCCTGCCAGCGCTTCGAGTGCATCGCGGTCGGGCACGCCGATCGAAAAGTAGTCGAATCCTGCCGCTGCTGCAGCCTTCTCCGGGTCGAGCCGAAGTGCCATCACCGGCCCGCCTGCCGGATGCCGCATCGCAACACCCATGAGTCGATCCTCTTCGTGGAACTCGACCGCCACCTCGTAACCGAGTCGCGTCCGATACCACTCGACCGAGCGCGCGAGATCTGCGACGGGCAACTTCAGATGGTGAACGCCGGCGAGCGTCGGAATCATGACCAGTCCCCTCCGTGACGCCGACGTTCAGAATCCCTCGTCACGAGGAACTTCGTCAAGCAATCGCTCGCTGACTTGTCGCCGGGTTACCCGTCCACGGGAGCGACCGCCTGGAGAGCGAACTTCACACGTGATCGCGCCGTCCAATCCGACACAACAAGTTCACTGTGCCCAACGTTGCCCGCCGTCGCACTCGATGGTGACGCGGGGACGACTGATAATCGCCGACGAGCACATCGACGATTGGCTGGAGTGCAAGTTACCGAGCCCGATCGTGACGGAGAAGCGAAACTGGATACTCGTAGTCACGCCCGATCTCGTCGAGAGCGGGCGCGCCCAGCACGTCCCGAAACCATGAAGCGCAAGCATCCGCCGCCAGTTCGATATCGCGCGTGAAGACATAACCGTCCGTGCAATCATCGAAATGATCACACATCGAGACGGATGCTATCGCTGCACGAGATCCGGCTGCACAGTCAGTCGTCGGCGGGGTCGGCATGCCCGGATACACAAGCACCAACAAGCTGCTCAACGCTCGTGCAGCGAGCGCATCGAGGTTCCCATCGTGATCCGGTCACCCCTCGCGTGCGACATGCTGAACTCCACCGGCCGCCCGTCGAGGTTGTAGATGACGCGTTCGGTGTCGAGCAGCGCGGCGCCGGCGGCGACTCCCAGGAGCTGTGCGACGTGTTCGTCTGCCACAGATGCGCTGACGATGAGATCCGTGTCGCCGACCAGGACGCGACCGGTTCGTTCCAGGATTTCGTAGGGCGAGCGGTCGAGGTCGGCACCTTCCGTCAGCGCCGCGCTGAGCAGATCCCCCGGCCACCACCCGCAGCGCAGGCTGAGCAGGCTTCCGTCGAGGAAGCTGAGCTGCTCGAACACGATGACATCGTCGTCCTCGCCGACCTCGAGTTTGGCCGCGATATGTCCGGGTGCGGGCATCACTTCGAGGTGGGTGAGTTTGAACGCGACCCGGTTGGGTCCGGCCTCGGAATTCTGCACCAGGTCCCACGAGTTCACGACACGATGCCTGAAGACCTCGGGGCACACGACGAAAGTGCCTGCGCCGCGAACCCTCTCGATGAGTCCTTGGTCGGTGAGGATGCGCAGCGCCTCACGGATGGTGGCGCGACCGACACCGTACCTGCTCTGAAGCCGGTCTTCGCTCGGAAGTGGGTTCTGCGCGAAGCGTCCCGATAAGACCTCCGCCCGAAGCAGGCCCCGCACCCAGAAGAGCGCTCCGATCTTCGAACGCACCGCGGTTCCCCCACCGTAAGGAGACACACTCACCTCCACCTGCGACACAGCCGACGACGCCGGCGGCAGGAGTCGTGAACTGCCGCCGGCCACCCAGTTTTCGTCGTCGGCGTTGCAGATGGTGGTCCGGATTGTGAAGATTTGGTCACGTTCGGGGTGGAAGCGTCTCCCCCACTGCCAGTGCCAGAACCAGCACGACCGCGAAACACACCGCGCACAAGGCGAGCGCTGCGGCCGACCCCATCGCCCCGATCGCTCCCCCGATCAGGACCGTGTAGAAGGTGAATCCGAAATCCTTCGAGATGCGATAGCTCGCCAGGCCGACCTGCGGACTACTGGCCAAATCCACGGCCATCGCGGGCGGCAGCGACATCATTCCACCGCACGCGACGCCCAGCACGATGACCGCCCCGATGAACAACGGCACCGATTCGAGAAACAGCGCCGCGACCCCTGCCATGACCGCACCCACTCCCAAGATCGAGGATGCGGTCAGGATCGGCCGTCTGCCTCGCCGGTCGGACGCAGCGCCTCCGACCGACATGATCACCACCTCCAGCAGGAACATGCACGACAGGACCACACCGATCCCCACGGAGGACAACCCGAAGTCCTCGACCGCCACCAACGGCAGGAGCGTGATCGCGAGCGCGCTCCGAACCCCCTGGCCGGTCGCACCGAGGCCGAGCCCCATCAGCGACCGCGGGCGGAGGATTCCCGGCAACCGCGGCAGACTTAGCCGCGGTCGCTCCATCGAAGGAAACCCGGCTCCGTGTTCGGGGATCACCCACCACACACTGATTGCGCAGATCGCAGCGAGTACCCCGCACACGTGGAATGCGATGCGCAGACCCGTATCTCCGGTGCCGATCGCCGCAAGGGCACCCCCGCCCAGCGGGCCGACCACCGAACCCAATGCCATGCATGCCGTGAACCGCCCCAGGGCCTTCCCCACATTGCCCGGACCCGCCATCGCCACCGCGGCCTGAGGCGCCGCGGACGCGAAGAATGCCAGTCCGAGGCCCTGGAGCAGCCGGAACGATGCCATGATCGGCATGTTCGGCGACAGTGCCGAACCGAAGGAACCGATGCTCCACAACGCCATCCCGAAGCAGATCGAGCGCCGCGCCTCGATATACGGAAGCAGTCGCGTCCCGAAGATATCCATCACGAACACCACCGCGGTGAGCGATGCCACCGACAGACCCGCTTGGAAGGCACTGGACCCCAAAGCAACCGCGAATCCGGCCGTCAGCGGTGCAGTGAGGCCCAGCGACAAACCTGCCAGCATCGAGAACAGGTGAAAGCCGATCGGTAGTCCTCGCGGCGACGATGTCTCATTTTCGACGACCAGCGACGTCGCCACGCCTGTCCTCCTTTCTCAGCGGACGCACACGTCCACGGGACGTCTGACGGTGGAAAGACTTTCGTACGCCGCAGCGGCACACAGCAGCGGCAGTTCGCTGAAGGGACGCCCGATCAACTGCATCCCGATCGGCATGCCGTCGGCGACTCCGACGGGCACGGCCACGGCGGGAAGGCCCAGTTGATTGGCCGGTGCCGAGAACCGGCCGATCGCGCGCGCCGACTCCTCGACCGTGCCGTCCGGCCACTCGATCGGGCCCAGTTCGACCGGTGGCGCGACGATCGGCGAGACCGGCGCCGCGAGGCAGTCGATGCCGTCGAACATGACCTTCCACGCGTCCTGGATCAACGCTCGGACCCGCAGAGCATCGATGTAGTCCGTGGCCATCACCAGCGAGCCGGTTTCGAGTGCCGTTCGCACCTGGTCGGTGTAGAGGTCCGCACGGTCGCGCAGCATCGTCCGGTGATACGCCGCAGCCTCTGCCCCGACGATGAGCCGCGAGACCGCCGCGAACTCGTCGGCGAACGGTATCTCCACCGGAACAGTGGTCGCCCCCAGCCCGACCAGTTCCTCCACCGCGCGTTCGACTGCCTCCTGAACTTCGGGTTGGACCCGATCGGTGAAGTAGTTCTGCGGGATCCCGATTCGCAGATCGACGTCTCGGCCGGCGGCGGCGAGCACCCCTTCGGCGTACTGGACCGGTGGCCGGTCGGCCGAGGCCGGATCACCGGAGTCGTACCCCGCCATCGCGGCCAGCACATATGCGGAGTCGAGCGCGGTGCGGGTCAACGGGCCCACATGGTCCAGCGACCACGAGAGCGAGGTGACGCCGCGACGCGATACCAGCCCGTAGGTCGGTTTGATCCCGAATACACCGCACGCGGCAGCCGGCATCCGGATCGAACCGCCGGTGTCGCTGCCGAGACCGGCCATGCACTCCCCCGCTGCCACGGCGGCGGCAGAGCCACCGCTCGAACCTCCGGGAATGTGGCCGGTGTTCCAGGGGTTCCGCGTGGTGGGAGTGATTCCACCGTAGGCGAACTCGTGCGTGTGAGTCTTGCCGACCAGCACGGATCCGGCCCGCCGCAGCTTGTCCACGGCCGTCGAATCCCGGTCGGGAACGTAGTCGGCTCGGACCCGGGAGCTCGACGTCGTCGGGATCCCGCCGATGTCGTAGAGATCCTTGACGCCGATGGGGATGCCGGCGAGCGGCCCCAACGTGACGCCGGCGCGTCGTGCCGCATCCACCTCCTCGGCCTGCCGGAGCGCGGTATCGCCGGTCACCGCGACGAACGCGTTCAAGGCCGGCTCGACTTCCCCGATCCGGTCGAGGCTGGATTCGGTGAGTTCGACGGCGGTGAGCGAACCTTCCGCCATGCGTTGCGCGGCTTCCTGGATGGTGAGTTCGTACGGCTGCATCGTCACGTCCATTCCGGGTCGAACGCGGCAGCCGGCGCGACCTCACCCAGGTCGATCGCGCGCACACGTGCCGCCGCCAGCCACATGTCCTCGACCGAGGCCTTCAGCGCGTCGATCCGTTGAGCGGTCAGATCCAATCCGGCGACCGCAGCCAGGACCCCGATCTTCTCCGCGGTCCCCGAGAGAATTCGTGTTTCCGCCATGTCATTCCTCCGATCCGGCAGCGACGAGTTGCGAGCCGGCGGGAACGCGTTCGTGCCATGTCGTTCGGCGTTGGTAGGCGTCGCCGACGCGAAGCACGGTCCCGTCCTCGAAGTGGCGGCCGACGATCTGCATTCCGAACGGCATGCCGGTGGCCGACAACCCCATCGGCACCGACAGCGCCGGGTTTCCGGAGCCGTTCCAGTAGTTCGTCCTCAGCGCCACGAACCGCTCCCCCTGCAGCGAGTCGAGGTTGTCCATCAGGAACGCCGACACCGTGGCGGTCGGTGTGATCACCACGTCCACCGTGGTGTAGAGCTCGGCGAGCGCTCGCTGCACGACGCGTCGGACTCGTTGAGCCTGAACGTATTCGGCTGCGGTGTAGAACGCGCCTCCGCTCACCCCTCGGCGCGTCGAACGGAAGTAGTCGTCCCACCGTGCGGCCAGATCGTCCGCGTGATACGCGAACGACTCGGACCTCGACGTGATCCGCGCCGCCGAACAAAGTTCCTCGTAGTACGGCACCTCGACTTCGACGACGATCGCACCCAGCGATTCGAGAACTTCGGCCGCGGCACGCAGCGCAGCGAAGACTTCCGGCTCGTCGAAGGAGGTCGGGAAGCGCTCGAGAGTGTCGATTCCGACGCGCAGCCCGGTGAGATCGGGCTGGAGCATTCCCACATAGTCGGGTATTGCGACCTCGGCGCTGCACGCGTCGCTGGGGTCGAACCCGGCGAGGGCGTTCAGCATGATCGCGCAGTCCTCGGCCGTCCGGGCCATGGGCCCGATGTTGTCGAGACTGTAGGCGAGCGGAACGCATCCCGACTTCGGTACCAGCCCGAACGTCGGCTTGTGCCCCGAGATACCGCAGAACGCGGCCGGCATCCGGATGCTGCCCCCGGTGTCGGTGCCGAGTCCCCCGAGGAAGGCGCCGACGACGACACCGCTGCCGGTCCCGGAACTCGACCCGCCCGCCCAGCGCGTCGTATCCCAGGGGTTTACGGGAATCGGGAACGGCTTCTCCGGATCCGGGACGCCGGTCGCGAACTCCATGGTGGTGGTCTTGCCGGTGATGACGCCGCCCGCCGCACGCAGTCGCGCGACCACCGGCGCATCGCCGAGTGCCGCAGACCATTCCGCATCGAGCACCAGGCTCTGCGCGGTGGTGGGGGCACCTTCGGTCGCAATGATGTCCTTGACGCCGAGCGGAATCCCGGCGAGCGGTCCCGGGTCGTTCCCGGCTTTCAGAGCGGCGTCGGTCTTCTCGGCTGCGGCGCGCGCTTCGTCGTCGAAACGGCGGAGGTAGACGCCGATCTCCGTGTTCGTGCGGTCAGCGTTGGCGATCGACTCCTCCACGAGTTCGACCGCGGTGATCTCACCACTGCGCAGTTGGGCCGCGCTCCCCGCGATAGTCCGATAGGTGGTCATGCGGACACCGTCCCCACACGCAGCACGATGGCCGGTTCCTCGTAACGCGTCTGCGCCATCGACCGGACGCGGTCGGCGTGGAAGCGGGACTGCTCGAACGCCTCGACCAGGTAGGGAACCTCGTCCTCGGGGATCGTCAGTCCTGCGAGCTCCAGCATCTCGAGCGTTCGGGCCTTCGAAACGTCTTGATCCATCGATCCTCCATTCATCGGTCTGGACGGCACGCGCTCCGCCCGGTGTGTGCGGTCACCGGGCGGAGCCCGTTGTCACACAGCGGCGGGTTGAGCGATCGGCGGCACCAGCAGGTGCCAATCCGTGACGCTTTGCAGGGCGTCGGCGACCTTGAGGACCGTCGCTTCGGCGAACGGCCGCCCGATGATCTGCATCGACATGGGCAGTCCCTCGGCGCTGAGTCCGACGGGAATGGCGACTGCGGGCAGGCCGGTGAGATTCCAGTGGCCGGTGTAGCTGGGCTGGCTGAGTCGCTTGCTGACGTCCATCGTGTCGGCGCGCTCGGCCGGTGTGGCCGCGGCAGGCGTCACGATGACGTCGTGCTCGCGGAGCAGCGCAGCCACTTCCGCCGAAAATGCGGTCCGCAGCCTGTTCGCCTGCATCACGTCGGCGGAGGAGAAGAAGGCTCCGCGGGCGAGGGCGGGGCGGGTGAACGCGCCGTAGTCGGACCAGCGCGAGACGAGGTTGTTGCGGTGGTACGCGAATGCCTCGGCGACCAGGATGATGTGGTTCGCTTCCTTGGCCTCCGCGGCGTAGGCGAGGCTGGTCTCCGCCACGGCCGCACCCATCTCGCCCAGCCGGCCGACCGCTGCCAGGACAGCTTCGCGCACCTGAGGGTCGAGCATCTCGTGGTCGAAGAAGTACGGCATCGGGAGCGCGATCTTCAGCCCGTCGACGTCCCCGTCGAGCTGCGCGGAGTACGCGGGAACGGGCACGTCGGCGGCGTTCGGGTCGCTGGGATCGTGTCCGGCCATCACCTCGAGCATGAGCGCGCAGTCGTACGCGCTGCGGGCCATCGGCCCGATGCTGTCGAGGCTGTACCCGAGCGGGACCACGCCGCTCTTCGGCACACGTCCGAAGGTCACCTTCAGGCCGGTGTGGCCGTTCGCAGCCGCGGGGCCGCGCACCGATCCGCCGGTGTCGGTTCCGAGACCGCCGAGCGCCAACCCGGCCGCGACCGCGATTCCGGTGCCCGAACTCGAACCTGCGGGCGTGTGGGCCACATTCCACGGGTTGTGCGGTACGAGAAAGCCCTTGTCCGGGTCCGGAAGACCCAGCGCGAACTCGCTGGTGGTCGACTTACCCACGAAGACCGACCCGGCGGCCCGCAGGCGTGCCGCCACAGGGGCCTCGTGGTCCGGGCACCAGCCGCCGTCGAGGATGCGGCTGTTGGCCGTGGTACCTGCGCCCCGCATCGCGATGATGTCCTTGATCGCAAGCGGAATTCCCTGGAGCGGACCGGTGTCCTTCCCGGCAGCGAGATCCGCGTCTGCGGCGGCCGCCTGTTCGAGGGCCTGGTCCTTGGTGACGGTGACATAGGCACCGAGTTCGTCGTTGAGTCGCTCGACCCGGGCGAGCACGGTCTCGGTGATCGCCACCGACGTCGTCTCGCCCGATCGCAGTGCCTCCGCGGCCTCTTTGATCGTCAGCGGAATATCGCTTGTCACAGGAGTTTTCCTTTCTGAGCTTCAGCGCCTACACGGGAAGAAATGCAGTCCTCGAATCGAAGGTCACGGCCGGCTCGACGAACTCGAGTTCCGGGAGGTACAGCGAGTCCGCCGCTGCCCGCATGACCGGATAGTCCCTGACCATGGTGTCGAATTCGCGTTCGCTCACGGTCAACTGTGCGGCCGACAGGATCGCCGCAACCATGTCGTTCGGTGAAACAGCCATCATTGGTGCCTTTCTCGATTTCAATGCTCGGAAACTCCTGGAAGGAACTCGACGAGGTCTCGCGCACCTCCTTCCGGGTAGAGGTGGCAAGCGACGGCGTGCCCGGCCGACACCTCGACCTGCACCGGCGCCTCGCTCGCGCACCGGTCGTGGGCGAACGAGCATCGGGTCCGGAACCGGCACCCGCTCGGAGGGTTCAGCGGGCTGGGAATCTCGCCCGCGTCGACGGCCTCCGGATCGTCGCGCCGGCTCTCGTCGGGATCGAGATTCGGAATGGAGGAGAACAGCAACTGGGTGTAGGGATGCAGGGGATGCTCGTAGAGGTCCGACGCGGCACCGGATTCGACGACCTGCCCCAGGTACATCACCGCGATGCGATCGCTGATGTACTCGATCACGTTGAGATCGTGACTGATGAATACGTAGGTGAGCCCGTACTCTTCCTGCAGATCCTCGAGCAGGTTCAGCACCTGCGCCTGAATCGACTTGTCGAGTGCCGAGACCGCCTCGTCGAGGACGATAAGCTTGGGCTGCAACGCAAGTGCGCGAGCGATGTTCACGCGCTGGCGCTGCCCGCCGCTGAGTTGATGCGGGTAGTTGCCGGCGTAGTTGCTGGGCAGGCCCACGTCGGCCATGACCTTCGCGACGCGTCTGTCGATCTCGTCGGCGGCGACACCCTGCACCCGCAGCGGGAAGGCGATCGACTCGCTGATGGTGGCCCGGGGATTGAGAGCGGACGACGGGTCCTGGAACACCATCTGCATCTGCTCGACGGCGGCGCGGTCGCGCTTGCCGGTGGTCGAGATCTGCTTGCCGTCGAAGATGATCTCGCCGGTGCTCGCCGTGTGGAGACCGACGATGATCCGGGCGAGTGTGGACTTGCCACAACCCGATTCGCCGACGATGCCGAGTGTGGTGCCCTCGTCGACCGAGAGCGACACGTGGTCCACGGCCGACAGCGAACGAGTCTTGAATCCGTCCCGCACGGCGAACGACTTGGAGACGTCGAGGATTTCCAGAACCGGGTGCCGGGACTTCGGCGTGGATAGATCGGGATTTTCAGTCGTGACGGTCATTTCACGCTCCTTCCGTCGATCGTCTTGTCACAGACGCGAATCCATTGCTTCGCGAAGGGCGTCGCTCGCCATGTTGAATGCGACCGAGGCAAGGAAGATGAAGATGCCCGGAATCATGGCCACCAGCGGCTCGACGTAGAGCGCGCCACGCATGCTGTTGAGCATGTAGCCCCATTCCGGTGCCGGCGGCGGGGAGCCCAGGCCCAGGAAGCTCAAGCTCGCCGCGGTGATCATCGCGACGCCGACCAGGCCCGACGAGTAGACGATGATGTCGTTCAACACGTTCGGCAGCACCTGGCTGCGGGCGATCCGGATGCGCGATGCTCCGGTCAGCCGGGCGGCCTCGATGTACTCGCGGGAGACGACCCGGCGGGTCGCCGATTCCGCGACACGTGCGACCGGGGGGATGAACACGATCGTCACGGCGATCACGGTGTTGGTCAGGCCGGGGCCGAGGGAGGCGCCGACCGCTATGGCCAGCAGAATGGCCGGGAATGCGTACAGCACATCCATCGCGCGCATCAGACCGCTGCCGATCAGCCCTCCGACCATGCCCGCCGTGACGCCGATCGCGGTGCCGATCAGTGCCGCGACGAGGGTGGGCACGAAGCCGGCCACCAGCGACAGCCGTCCGCCGTAGACGATGCGGGCGAACATGTCCCGGCCCTGTTCGTCGGTGCCGAGGATGTGCCCTCCGCTGAACACCCCGAGCAGGCGGTCCGCGGGGTTCCCGACAAGCGGGTCGTGGCTCGTGATCAGCGGCGCGAAGATTGCCGCGAGGACCAGGAGCAGCACGACGGCCGCGGCACCGACACCGACCTTGTTGGCGAGGAATCGGCGGCCGGTCTCCTTCCAGAACGACTGGCTGCGAACGCTCTCTTCCTGCGCCAGCCACGCTTCGCGGAGTCGCTCCGCCTCCACCTTCGATTCGGTCGTCGGCGCGCTGCCGGCGAGTGGTCCTTGTTGCAGGAGAAGAGTGGTCATGCGACACCTGCTCTCACTCGGGGATCGATTGCCGCTTGGGCGAGATCGACGGCCAGGTTGATCAGGACGAAGCAGAGGGCGATCACAAGGGTGGCGCCCTGCACGACGAGGAGGTCACGCGACGAGATTGCGTTGAACACGAGCATTCCCATGCCGGGCCAGCGGAAGATCGTCTCCACGAGGACCGATCCGCCGAGCAGCGCACCGATCTGGACACCGGACGTGGTGAGCACCGGGGAGATCGCGTTCCGCATGACGTGCCGGTTGATCTGGGTGGAGCTCAGGCCCTTCGCTCGAAGTGTCTCGATGAAGTCCGCGCTGTACACGTCGACGACACTCGCCCGGGTCACCCGGGCCGTGATCGCCATCGTGACCAGCGATCCGGCGAGGACGGGAAGCGTCAGGTGCCGCAGCGCCGTGCCGAGACCCTCGTCGAGGACCGCCCCGCCGGACGGGAACCACTTCAATCCTCCGGAGAACACCGCCAGGAGCACGATCGCAAGGAAGAACGACGGGATGCTCAGGCCGGACAGGCTGATCACCGACACCACCCGGTCCACGACCGAACCGCGGCGGATACCTGCGATGAATCCGATTGCGACGCCGGCGACGATGCCGAACACCGCGGAAGCGAGCGCGAGGACCATGGTGTTGCCGATCGCCTGGGTCAGAAGATCGAGGACTTCCCTGCGTCGTTGCAGGGAATAGCCGAGATCACCCTGGAGGGCCGCCGTCAGCCAATCGAAGTAGCGGATCGGCAGAGGTCGGTCGAGGCCGAGTTCGGCACGCATGGCCTGACGTTCTGCGTCGGTGGAATCCTCGGTCATGAAGGACGCGACCGGGTCACCGGGTAGGACCTGCATGAGCAGGAAGACGACGATGGATACACCGAAGAGCGTGGGCACCGCCAGCGCGGTACGTCTCAAGATCACCGAGAGCATTGACTCCCCCTCGAAGCTATTCCATGGAGATGGTGGTGAAATCCACCCACCAGGACTGCGGATGTACGTAGCCCTGAACCCTGGGTGAGAGCACACGCAGGTTCAGGTCGTGCATCCAGAACAAGAAGTCGGCGTTGTCGACTGCCGCGCCCATCATGTCCTGGAGATAGCGGTCCTGCTCGGCCACATCGGGCTGCTGAGCGGCGGCAAGAAGCGCGTCCGTCGCCTTCTGGTTGCACATGCCCGAGGCGTTGGGCGAACCGCCGGGAAGGACGCACATGAAGGCGGTCGAATACAGGGACGGCATCATTCCCGCCGCCGGCGACGCCCACAGGATGTCGATGTGCTGCCACTGCGGCTTGTCGAGACCTTCGAGGCTCGCGGTGAGCAGCGTGTTCCACTCCATCGGTTCCAGCGTCACGTCGACCCCGATCGCCGCGAAGTCCGCCTGCAGTTTCTGCATCATCACGTCGGGGAACATGTTCCCGGATCCACCCGTCGGGTAGGCCATCGTCAGCTTCAGCGTTCCGGGCTGGGTTCCCGACTCGGCGAGGAGCTTCTTGGCCTTCTCGACGTCGTAGGTGTACCCGGAGTTGTTGTCCACGTCGAAGGCGGGATGACCGTCGTACACCCACTGCGAGGCCGGGTAGCCCACATCGTTGATCAGCGCGGCGGTGCCTTCACGATCCAGCGCGAAGTTCAGGGCCTGCCGGAGCGCCAGGTTGTCCTTGAACGGAGCCCGGAACTGGTTGAACCGAGGCATGATTCCGTGCGGGTACTTGCCGAGCTGAATGTTGAAACCTTCCGCCTCGAGCTGAGCGATCGAGTCCGGAGCCGGCACTTCTGCCCAGTCCACCTCACCGGACGTCAGCGCGGCGAAACGCGACGCGGCCTCGGCCTGCGGGTAGAGGACGATCTTGTCCAGCTTCGGCACATTGCCCCAGTAGTCGTCGTTCCGGGTCAGCTCCATCACTTCGCCGTCGACGTACTCGGTCATGACGAACGGCCCGGTTCCCGTTGCGAACTGGTTGTAGGCGTCGTTGCCTACTTCCTTGACCTTGGTCGGGCTGGGGATGTAGATCGATGCGACGTCCCAGGGAACCCAGGCGTAGGGCTGTGAGGTCCGGATCGTGACGGTGTAGTCGTCGACCTTCTCCCAGCCGGAGATGAAGCGGAACGCAGCCGCGCCGCGGCCGGCATCGGTGGCGGAATAGAATTCGAAGTCGGGGTTGCGCATCCGGTCGAACTGGAAGATGACCGCATCTGCGTTGAAGTCCGTGCCGTCGTGGAACTTGACTCCCTCCCGCAGCTTGAACGTCCAGGTGGTCAGATCCTCGCTCGATTCCCACGATTCGGCCAGAGACGGCTGGGGCGTCGGAAGTTCTTCGGCCTGATCGAGATTCAGTCGGGTCAGAGCATCGTAGATGTTGTTCCCGACGAATCGGTAGCCCTCGTAGCCTTCGTTCGGCGGAGTCGCGGGGTAAGGAATGTTTCCCGCCGACATCGCGATCCGCAGAACCTGGTCCCCACCATCCGCCCCGCTTGCGGAACCACACGCGGTGAGTGCGATCGTTCCGGCGAGGCCGAGGGCCAGAAGCCGTAGCCGCCGAGGCTTAGAAGCTCGGCTGCCACGGCGCACCAATCCCATCCGCATAGGTCAGTTCTCCCTGGTACTGAGTGCCATTTCGGCACGTGGACTGAAAACACAGCGACTGAATCGCTCTTCGCCGATCTCTGCCAATGCCGGTAGCTCCGACCAGCATTCCGAGACGGCGTCCGGGCATCGCGGCGCGAACGAACAACCCGGAGGAAGCCGCTTCAAGCTCGGCGGCGCCCCGATGATCGCCCGCGGACGCGAATCCTGCCCGGGTCGGACGTTGGCTTCGATCAGCCCTTCCGTGTAGGGATGTTGCGGATTCGTCAGCACCGCTTTGGCTGTGCCGTACTCGACGATCCGCCCGGCGTACATCACCGCCACGCGGTCGGCCAGCTCGGCCGCCACACCGAGGTCGTGGGTGACCACGATGAGTCCCATGTCCGCTTCCATCTGGATCCGGCGGAACAGCCGGATCATCCTGGCCTGCACGGTGACGTCCAGGGCAGTGGTGGGCTCGTCCGCGAGCAGCACCTGCGGGGTTCCCGCGATCGCCATGGCGATCACGATCCGTTGCCGCATGCCGCCGCTCAACTCGGACGGATACGCCTTCAGTCTCGTTTCCGGCGAGGGAATCTGGACGAGTTCGAGCAGTTCCAGCGCCCGGGCTCGGGCACGAGAGCGAGACATCTTCTGGTGGACGAGAATCGTCTCCACCAGCTGCTGCTCGACGGTATAGACCGGATCGAGCGCGGTGAGCGGGTCCTGGAACACCATCGCGACGTCTCGTCCGCGAACGCGCCGGCGTTCGCGGCTGCTCATCGCGAGCAGGTCCCGGCCCCCGAGCCGCACCTCACCTTCGATCAAGGTGCTCGGCGGCTGGATGCCGAGAATCGACCGCAGCATTGCGCTCTTGCCACTGCCCGACTCTCCGATCACGGCGAGAACCTCACCGCGTTGCACCGAGAACGAGACACCGTTGACCGCTCTCAGATTGCCCTTCTCCGTGCGGAACTCGGTGACGAGGTCGCGAACTTCGAGCGCCGGCGCCGAAACGTGCAACTGATCTCCGGTAGCAACGACCGGCTCCTTCACAACTGCCTGGCTCATCAACTCACCCTTCCTTTCACGTTGCCGCTGATCTGTGGGCGAAATCCTCGATGACGAACGCCTCCTCGCGTCCGTGTCACTCGCTTCATCGCGGCCGGCATCGTCGCAGCACCGAACGAAGGAGAAAGTGTGCATCTTCGTGTGGGCATCCGATGAATCGTGAAATGATCGGGCCCGTTTGATCTTTCGAGGACCAATATTCCAGAGTGTTGTTTCTTGAAACTGCACCGAGTGTTACAGCACAGGTCATTTCGTAACAATCGAACTGATCGACGGACAAATGCAGCCCTACACAGTAGAGCGCACAGCCTGGATCACACCCGCGATTTTGCGCGCAAGGAAACCGTCGACGTGACCTTCGTCGCAATTGCAGAATCGGAATTGCCGGTCACGCCGTCACTTTCATCCGAAGCGCGCCTTCCGGTTCGAACAAGCAATGCTGCACCGACGAGAAGCGCGCACGCGATCATCGACGCCCCCGCGGTCACGACAGCGAGCGGAACTCCGAGCAGCTCCGACAGGCCGCCCGTTGCGGTCGACCCGAGTGCGGCGCCGGTGAAGAACACCATCATGTACAACGACATGACCCGCCCTCGCACCCAGTCCGCACTGGACATCTGCACTCGGGTGTTGACCGCGACCACGAAGTACATCAGCGCGATCCCGGTCGGAATCAGCATTGCCGCGAACAGCTCGTACGTCGGCATCACACCGAGGATGCACTCGCAGATTCCCGCCGCGGCAGCACCACCGAAGACGGTTCGCCGCTTCGGCATTCCCGATCGGAAGTTCGATACGAGCGCGCCGAAGACGGAACCTATCGCCATTGCCGACGTCAGCATTCCGAAGGCGAGAGCCCCGCGACCGAACAGCTCACCCGACGCCAGCGGGATGAACACCTGGATGCCGTTGAGACCGAGAGCGCTGATGACTCCGGCGATGAGGAGCAAACCGACGAGGTCCGTCGACGACAGGACGTACCGGATCCCCTCCCGGAGCTGCCCCTTCTCCCGTGGCACACGTCCACCTCCGGGCACGCTGCGGCCGATCGAATAGAGCGAGACGATAATTCCCAGCGATGCCACGACGTGCAACAGGAATACGGTCCAGGTCGCGGTGACCGCCATGATTCCGCCTGCCACCGCCGGCCCGATCAAACGCGCCGAATTGAATGCAGCAGAATTCAATCCGACCGCATTTCCGATGAATTCGGGATCGACTACAAGATCGGAAACGAACGTCTGTCGAATGGGCGCATCGAATGCCGTCACAATTCCCACCACGGCGGCGAGCACGTACATGATCGGAAGTGACATCAGCCCAGCGAAATCGAGGACTGCCATCAGCGCGCTGACGGCACTGATGGCGCATTGCGTGACGAGCAGAATCTTCGCCCTGCTGAACCTGTCCCCCACCAGGCCGGCGTACAAACCGAACACGAGGGTCGGGGCGAACTGCAGGAATGCAACGACCCCCAGTGCGACGCCGTTGCCGCCCGAGAGTTGCATGACGACCCAGACCTGGGCCGTCCGCTGCATCCACACGCCGATATTGCTGACGAAACTTCCCCAGAAATAGCGGCGATAGTTCGGGACCGTGAGTGACCGGAACACCCGCCCCTCGTGTCGTGCGGAGTTGTTCCGGCGCCTCATACGGTCACGGTCGCTCGTGCACTCGACACCAGCTCTTCCTGAAGGTCGGGCTTCGCCTGCTCGAAGGCATATGCGATGCGAAGCAGTGTTCCTTCGTCGAAGAATCGACCCACCAGCTGCATGCTCGCGGGCAGACCGCCGATCATTCCGCACGGCACGGCGAGCGCGGGATGACCGGTGTAGTTGAACGGCCGGGTGTTCCGGACAGCCTTGCCGACGACCGCACCGGCCAGTTTCACCGCGAGCGCCTCGCCGGGCGCGGGTGCTTCGTACTCGGGTGCCGTCGTGAGCGTCGTCGGCATCACGAGTGCGTCGACTCCGGCCAGGACACGATCGAACTCGCCGATCACCTGGCCACGCAGGTTCTGCGACTTCGCGTAGACGCGCCCGCCGTACAGTCGCCGGCTGAAATCGGCGACGAGATAGTTGAGCTTGATCCGCGGATCCAACCCGTCGGCATCGTTCGCCCACATCCGGTTGATCGCCTCGATGTTCTCCGCCGGGTACCACGTCCGCGTGAACACCCCGAAGAAGCCGGTGTCGAAGACCGCCCGGGCGCCTTCAGGCATCAGCGCCGTCTGCGCACGCAAAGCCCAGGCGAACGCGGGCACGGACACTTCCACGATCTCGGCACCGAGGCCGGCCAGGACCTCGGCGGCCGCCATCACCGATTCGGCCACCGCAGGATCGGCATCGGCGAACCCGTCACCCAGGATCCCGATACGCATCCCCTCGACCCCGCCCTCGAGCCCGGAGAGAACGTCGAAGCACTCGGGTGTCGTCGCCGACTGCCGCGGGTCGAGACCGTCACGCCCTGCCACCGCCTGGAACGCAGCCGCGGCCAACCGCACCGTCCGGGTCAACGGCCCGACGTAATCGACGCTCTGATCCGAGCCGAACCCTGCGCCGAAGTGCGAGACCGCGCCGAAGGTCGGCTTCAGGCCGACCGTGCCCGACCACGACGCCGGGATCCGGATGGAACCACCCTGGTCCCCTCCGAACGAGATGTCGACGTCTCCGACCGCCACCGCGGCCGCCGATCCCGACGACGAGCCACCCGAAAGATGCTTGTGATCATGGGGATTCAAGACTCGTCCGAAGTCCCCGATCCCTCCGCCGAAGCCGAAGCCGCCGCCGAGGCCGTCCATGACGTTCTTCCCGACGACCGTTGCGCCGGCAGCCAGGCTGCGGGAGACGATCGTGGCGTCGTAGTCCGCGATGTTGCCCTCGAGGGCCTGCAATCCGTACGCCGTCGGCGTCCCGGCCACCGCGATGTGGTCCTTGAAGCTGACAGTGAGTCCGTGGAGAGGTCCGCCTTCGGCACCCTCGATGCGTGTCTTCCACATCCAGGCGTTGAGCGGATCCTCCGCTTCGCTCGGCCGATACCCGGCGGGCCGTGCCGTCGCGAACTGCGGCGGCGGATCCTCGGGCAGGTCCGAACCGAGAAACGCGTCGAACTCCTCGAGGACGTTCACCAGATGGCTCTGGTAAACCTCCGCCTCTGTTGACGTGATTCCGATTCCCAGGCGTTCCGCGACGCCGATGATCTCGTCGATTCCAGGTCTTCCGGCCATCTTCACCTCCTAGTTAGCTGAGGGAAAGATGCGCCAGATGTCGCCGGATTGCCACCGCTGCACGGGTCTGCACTGTTACGCCAGTGCAACACTTTTCGTCGAACGTCCTGACCTGCACGTTTGCGGCACGATCACGTCCCGCGTCGCCAGCTCCGCCAGGTAACCGCCGTCACAACCGGCCTGCTGCAGTACGCCAGGGAATCTGTTCCTGCCGACGCGCAATCCGAAGAACGGCATCTCTCGCGACTCCTCGTCGGACACGCCTGGAAACGGGGACCTGGTTGATCTGTCGGCCTCGAATGGCACACTGTGCCGACCATCCCGATCGGGTTGGGACCTCGGATCGTCAACGCTCCGTCCGGTCCCGCCCCGATCACACCATCACGAATTCGAGTACACCTGACATGAACGACGACCCGATCCCCTCACCCGTCGATATCGACAAGCTCTCCGTCAACATGCGCGTCACCGCCGACGCGCTCGAGTCCGCCGAGATCCTCGTCGAGTTCGCGATTCCCAAGTTCGCCGCCCTCGACCCGGCCGAGATTCAGACGATCGACCCGGAACTGGGCACCCTGTCGGACACGGCCACGGCCGATGTGCTGAAGGTGGTCGCCGACGAACTCTCGGACGCATTGTGGGCACTTCGGAAGGCTCGGGAGCACATGGTCTCCATCGCGGACCGCACCGACCGGATGTACCCGAGGGCGTAATCCGCTCGCCGGACGGACAGAAACGTCGGTCCTGGACGTCGGCGGTTGTCCGATCAGCGCGCGGATCCGGACGGAAGCGTCACCGGGGCTGTTCGGGCAGTGCCTCTCCCCCGATCCCACTGATCTCGGTGATCGCCCATTCGTCGTCGCTGTCGAGGGTCAGGCGATACGTCGCGGTCGATTGGATTCCTTCGGGTGCCTGGGCGTTGGTGGTGTGGACGCTGACGAAGCAGTCGACGGTGTAGGTGCCGTCGGGGCCGGCTTCCGCCTTGGCGGTGATGGGTTCGGCGGTGGACGACCACTGGAGGGGCACGATGATCTGTTCCATCGACGTGGCGGCCCTGGTGAGGCGGTCGGTGAGTTCGGGGGTGGTGCCGGCGACGAGGCGGCCCTTCCATGCTCCGAGGTCGCGGAAGTCCATTTCGGCGGCGCCGATGGCGTAGTCGAGGGCGACCTGTTCGGCCTGCTCGCGACCGGCCGCGTCCGCGAGGAGCGCGTCGCGTTCGCTGCGGGCGTCGAGCCACTGCCAGGTGGTCAGGCCGAGGGCGGCGACGAGCACCACCCCGGCGGCCCCGACCGCGGCGCGGGGCGGGGTCCACCGCTTGCGGTCGGCGGTGATTTCGACCAGATCGGTGCGGTCGGTGGCGTTGGGCAGGGTGGTGACGTTCATCGTTTCCTCGTCTGTCGTGGCTGGCCGGGATGGGGAGGGGGACAGTCAGTTGCCGGGCATCTCCAATTTCAGGGTGAGGGCGTCCCCGGATTCGGTGGAGGTGAGGACGTTGTTCATCAGCGTGCCGATGTCCATGCTGCGGATGCTGTTCGCGGCTTCGGACACGGCAGGCAGGAGGTTGACGCCGATGGTTTGGAGGTCAGGCGCGGTGGCGTCGAGGAACTTCTGCAGTTCGCCGATGAACGGGCTCGCGCCGTACTTGATGCCGGCGTTGAGGGGGCCGCGGTCGGAGGCGAAGCGGATACCGGCGAGCAGATCCTTGAAACCACTACCGAATTCGGCAACACGGGGTTCGGTGGCGCGCATCCCCTCGGGAATGGTTCCACTGTCGAGCAGCAGAGGCTGGACGGTGCGGAGCAGCGTGGTGAAGGTGTCGGAGTTCTGCGTGATCGTCGCGGCCATGAGTTCCCCCGACCGCTCGAGGTTGCTGTAGACGCGCTGGTCGTCGGGCAGTGCGATGTCGAGGGTGCGGAAGATCTCCCGGACGCCGTCGGGTTCGACCTGCGTGAGCAGATTGGTGAGCCGCTCGGACAGTTCCTCGAACGTCGTGGGCACGACCACATGGTCCGACGCGAGCACGGCGCCGTCCTCGAGGGACGGTCCACCGTCCGAGCCGGGTGACACGGCGAGGAACGGCTCCCCGAGGGCCGACAGGTTGTCGAGGCGGACGGTGCTGTCCGCGGCAATCGGGGTGTTCCGGTCGTACTTCCACGACACGATGACGGCGTCGGCCGACGCCGTGATGTCGGTGACCTCACCGATGTCTATGCCGCGCAGCAGGACTCGCGATCCGACGACGAGCCCGTTGGTGTCGGGCACCTCGACCTGCGCGGTGTAGACGTCCTCCATGAGTCCGGTGCGCAGACCCTGCTGGCTCATGTATCCGAAGGACAGGGCCGCGATGACGGCCATGCCGCCGAGGGACAGTACGGTTCGCCGCATCACTTCACAGCTCCCAACATTCGCAGGATGTTCTCGGCGTCGGACACGAGCTGGTCGCCGTTCGTCGAGTCGACCGCGACGACGTCGACGGCCGGCTTCTGCGCGAACGGGATCAGCGTGGTCCGCAGGAAGTTGGACAGGTCCACCGCCGCGGACGGGGTGCCACGTGAGATGTCGGTGGTGTCGGCGAGCGACTCGAACATCGGGATCAACCACAGGCCGCCCTCGTAGAGGCTGCCGACCGACGGGAGGATCTGGCCGATGTGCGAGACGACATCGACCGCGAGGCGACGCCAGTAGTGCACGGTCTCCGCATCGAAGATCGTCTCGAGCGACTCCGCGTTGTTGTTCAAAGTCGTTGCGGTGGCGTCCAACCCGTTGAGCATGCGGTCGATCTCCGCGGTTCGCCCGCCGAGATCGTCGAGGTCGACGGCGACGGTCGAAGCGAGACGCTGGATCTCGGGCACGTCCGGCATGACGGAGTTGACGCGACCCATCACCTCTTCGATGCGGCGGATGCTGCCGCCGTTGATGAAGGTCGCGAGGACGGCCATCGTGTCCTCGAGCTGGGGCGGCGAGGTGGTGCGCTCGGTGGGGACGGTCGCGCCGTCGCGGAGGTACTCCCCCGTCTTGCCCTGCGGGTCCCGCACGAGCGCGACGTAGGTGTCGCCGAGCAGGGTGTTCTGGCGGACGATCGCACGGATACTCGCCGGCACGCGCGTGTCGGAGCGGATCCCGGCCGTCACGGCGACGCTGTCGTCCTGGAGGGCAACCTCGCGGACCTCGCCGACGCGGACGCCGTCCATGATGACGTCGGCGCCGGACGGCAGGTTCATCACGCTGGCGAACTCGATCGAGATCTCGTAGCCGTCGCCGATACCGCCGCGCACGGACGGCAGGTCCTCGGGGCGCAGCGAACACGCCGAGGCGACGAGGATGAGGGCCAGCGCCGTGAAGGTCCGGATTCCGCGCCGGATCGTGGTCGAGGTCATCGCACCGCTCCGTTCAGGTCGAGCAGACCGAGCAGGCCCTCTTCGGTGATCTTCTCTCCCGAGCCCGCACGATTGCAGCTTCCCGGGCTCAGCGATTCGAGGAGAGCGCAGAGCCGTTCTGCTTCTTCGTCTTTCAGAGCGATCGCGGGCGGGGTGAACCCTGCCGTCAGCGGCCCGGACTGTGCGGTCTGCTGGTCCACGGCTCCCTTCAGGGAGGGCACGGTGGAGACGAGGTCGCCGATGTCGCCGGAGCGGGCCGCGGCGAGAGCGATCGCATCGGTCGCCTGGCCGTGCACGAACGGCCAGATCTCGTCGCCGTACCTGTTCTGGACGTCGTCGAGCAGGGCGACGAGCCATCCGATGCCGACGCAGACGTCGATCGTTCCGGGCCACAGGTCGATGCCGGCGTCGACGACGTCGGGCATATTCGCGACGATGTTCTTGATCGCCGCCCACTGGGCGAGGGCGTCCTCGGTCAGCGGGGCCATGTTGTCGATGGACGAGCCGATGTCCGCGACGAACCGGTCGGGGTTCTCCATCGCACTGGCGGCGTGTTCCATCATCGCCCGCGCGTTCGGTCCCTGGCCTCGCAGCGACTCGTTCAATCCGGTCACGGCCATCTCGATGGTGTCCTCACCACCCTCCGGCGAGAGCGCCTCGATGAAGTCCGCGGCCGATCCGACGACCTCGGAGATCGTCTTCGGTGTGTGGCTGTTCCGGAGCGGAATGCACGATCCGGGTTCGAGGGTCGGCCCCGACTCGTAGTTCCCGACGAGTTCGAGGCTGCGGTCCGCGAGGATCGACTTCGACCGCGTCACGGCCTGGACGTCGGCGGGGAACAGACGTCCGCCGTCGGTCGTGAAGACGACCTCGACGTGATCGCCCTTCGACACCACCGAGTCGACCTTGCCGACCGGAAAACCCATCTGCGTGACGGGGTTTCCCGGGTAGAGGCCGATGCCGTCGGGCATCTCGGCGCACAGGGTCTCGGACGGTGCCCCGGTGTCGTTCGCCTGGGCGTGGGTGACGGCGACGCCGCACGACGACGCGATCGCGGTGGTGGTCAGCGCGATGATCGTCATTCTGGTCGTTCTCTTCACAACAACCTGCCGTTCGTGTCATCAAGACGGAATGTCGAGGGCTGCATCAGCATTGGCGTCCCGGTACGGGGACACAGATGTCCGAGGCCATCAGGGTGCCGCCGCCGATCTCGGCGATGCCGGTGGGCGTGAGCCAGTTCGCGAGCTGATCGCGGGTTGCGGCCAGTGCGTCGATCGACGGCCCGAACTCCGCGTTGAACTGCTCGATCATGCCGCGGACCTGTGCGATGCCGGCCGCCACCTCCTCGCGGTGGTCGAGGTAGTACTCCTCGTACGGCGCGACCGTCATCAGGACGTGGCCGAGCAGGCGGTACGCCTCGTTGAAGCCCGCGTGGGTGGTGTTGTAGGTGGCGAACACGATGTCGATCTCGCGGATCAGGTCGAACACCATCTGGCGGCTCGCGTTGAACGTCGTCAGGTACTCCGAGGCGAGGCTCGCGACGGTGTGGACCTGGGCGCGCTGGTGGTCCATGACGCGCGCGACCGCGCTCATTCCGGCGATCACCGATTCGACGGAGCCGGGGTTCTTGTTGAGGGCCTCCGCGACCTGCGCGAGGTTGGCGTCGATCAGCTCAGCCTCGACGTTGTCGGTGACGTTGGGAGCCGCCTGCAGCACGTCGCCGATGGAGTACGGGACGGTGACCTGCGCGGCGGGGAGGGTGGAGCCGCCGAGCGGAACCTCGCCCAGGGGAACGAGCGTCACCGCGTAGCCGCCGACGGGGGTGAGCATGCGAACCTCGACGCGGGTGTCGGTGCCGACCTCGAGGTCGTCGTCGACCTCGGCGGTGACGCGCACCGAGGTGTCACCGAGCTGCATGTCGGACACCTTGCCGACGGACACACCCGCGACGCGCACGTCCTGCCCCACCGAGATGGCCGAGACGTCGGTCGTCTCGAACGAGATGGTCTTCCGTCCGGGCGGATTCGTGTACAGGACCGCGGTGGCGACGAGACCCAGGACGACGAGAGCCGCGACGCCCGCGCCGATCCGGAGATCGTTGTCGAACCACGCCGCGATGCGGCCCGATCCGAATCGTCCCTTGCTCATGACGCGCTGCATACGACGACCTCACTACCGTTGAGAAGAACCTGGACATCGGTCGGCAACTGGGCGAGACCGTGGGTGCAGCCCGCTCCCGCTCCAGCGGGCAGACTCGCCGGCAACTGCAGGCCGGCGACCGCCGGGGGCAGCAACCGAATCGCGTCCGCGGCTTCCTCCAGCGACGTGAACGCCTCGGCGACCATCGCGTCGACGTCCGCACCCGGCGCGAGGCCGTAGGCGTCGAGCAGTCGCTTGACGGGGGTCAGGAACTGCGGACCGTAGGACGCGGTCTTCGGGAACTCGTCGAGAACGGTCATGGCCTTTCCGATCGGGAAGCTCACGGAGCGAAGGAATTCGACGACGCCGTCGGAGCGGCCGCCCATGCTGTCCGCGATCCGGGCGAGATTGTCGGCGAGGGTGGACAGGACCTGCTCGCGGTCGGCAGCGAGGTCGGCGAGCTTCTGCGCGTCGTCCATCATCGGGGCGAGACCGCTGCCGTCGCCCTGCAGCAGCGAGATCGCGTTCGCGGCGAACCGGTTGATGTCCTCGGTGCTCATCGTGGCGAGCACCGGCTGGAGGCCGTTGAACAGCTCGGTGATGTCGAACGACGGCCGGGTCCGGTCGAGCGCGACGTGATCCACCGGAGTACCGGACCCGGATCCGAAGTCGACGTCGATGTACCGCACGCCGGTCAGGTTCTGGTACTTGACCGCCAGGGTGGTGTCGTCGGTGAGGGTGTAAGGCTCCTCCATCGTGAATCGCACTTCGGCGATGGTGCTGCCGTCGCGGCGGTGCAGGTCGATGGACTCGACCTTCCCGATGCGGACGCCTCGGGTGCGGATGTCGCCGTTGGATCCGAGACCGGACACGTCGGAGAATTCCGCGGTGTAGCTGCGGGTGGCGCCGTCCACGGGGCTGCGCATCGCGCTGATGACCAGACCGAACAGCATGACCGAGATGACCGCCGCGATCACGAGTTTGACGATGGTCGCGATGTAGGTGGCTCGGGTCGTCATCGCTCGCCTCCTTCCGGGGCCGGTGCCGCTCCGAGTCCAAGGGGCGCTGTGAACGAGGGGAAACCGTCGACGAGGATGCGCAGGCGCAGGCGCTGTCCGTCGGGGGTGTCGACGAAGGTCGAGTCGAGGCGCCGCACGATCTCGCGGGCCGCGGCCGGGGTCATACCGCCGTTGACGAGGTGCGGGAAGACGTCCGAGGCCACGACCACCGTGTCGATCAACGGGGTGAGTTCACCGCCGTGCGACGCCAGCAGGGCGCCGGCCTGACCGAACAGCTGGTTCGCGGCGAGCGTCAGACCCGCATTCGCTTCGTCGAACACCGCATCGTCGACGCCGATCGAGCCGTCCGCGAGGTGGTTGTAGTTGCTGTCGTAGATGGCCATGAGGGACGCGATCGCCTGCTCGCTGAATCCGGGCATCGCCTCGAGGATGTCGTTGAAGTGTGCGATCTGGACGGTCGGGAGTTCCTGCTGGGTGTCGGCGACGTGATCGGCGACCTCGACGCCGGTGTCGATCCACGGCGTCAGTCCGTCGAGGTAGTGGACGGTCTTGTCGAGCGACGAGATCATGTCGTCGGTCAGGGTGCCGTCGATTGTCAGCGAGCCCTGCTCGATCATCGTCGACATCGTGTAGTCGCCCTGTGGTTCACGTGCGAGTTCCATCCCGGAGGCGATCGGGTTGCCACCCGGCTGCGCGACGAGGTTCACCGCGGACGTGCCGAAGTAGTTCTCGGGCCGGAAGTCGAGTTCGAACCGGTCGGTGAGTCCGCCGATCTGCTCCTCGTCGAGAACAAGGTGCATCCGCACCGATTCGGTGTCCGTGCGTTCGAGTTCGGTGACGGTTCCGACGGACCGGCCGCGCAACACGACCTTCGTTCCTTCCGTGACGCCCGGTCCGACATAGGCGACGTCGACTGCGACGTCGATTCCCTTCGGGGCGGACCACTTCGGGTACATCGTCGCGCCGACGGCGGCTGCGACCCCGAGTACCGCGAGGGTAGCCATTCCGGTCGTTGCCAGCCTCCGCGACTGCTCTGCCGCTGTTCCGCGCAGGAAGTCCTGGCTTCTCGACATGTTCGTTTCCTCATCCCTTGAAGACAAGTTCGGGGCTCAGGCCCCAGATGATCACCGTCATCACGAAGTTCAGGACGACGATGGCGACCAGGCTCGCGCGGATCGCACGTCCCGACGCCGAGCCGACGCCCGCCGGCCCGCCCGACGCGAAATACCCGTAGTAGCAGTGGATCATCGTGACGACGGCACAGAAGATCAGGGCTTTGGCGACCGACGCGGCCAGATCCGGAACGTTGAGGAACTGGCCGAAGTAGTGGTCGTAGGTGCCGCTCGGCTGGTCGTGGAAGTTCTTGACCACAAGACCACCGGTGATGAAGCTGACGACGAGCGCCATGAGGTAGCCGGGCAGGACCACGAGCATGCTGCCGATCAGGCGGGGTCCGACGACGAACGGGATAGCCTGCAGACCGATCGATTCGGTCGCGTCGATCTCCTCGGAGATGCGCATGGACCCGATCTCGGCCGTCATCCGGCAACCGGCCTGGGCCGCGAAGCCGATGCCGGTGATGATCGGCGCGATGACGCGCACGTTGCCGAACGAGCCGATGATGCCGGTCAGGGCGCCGAAGCCGAGCAGGTCGAAGGCCATGAACGCCTGGATGGCGACGACCGCGCCGACTGCGATACCGAGGAAGAACATCAGGCTGATGACACCGCCGTCGACGACGAGCGACCCGTTGCCCCAGGCCATGTTGTTCATCGTCGCGAGGGTCTGCTTGCGGTAGTGCTTGACGGTCTTCGGGAGCAGGTAGAAGGTGCGGGCCGTGAACAGCACGATCTGGCCGAGTTCCTCGACCGCTCCCCTGGCGCGTCGGGTCACCGCACCGAGTCGGGCCGACACCGGTGTGTGCTTGCGAATCCCGCGATGCGCGGGTGTTCCGGTCGTCATCACGCGAGCCTTGCCGGGAAGAACATCAGCTGGAGCTGGCTGACGACGAGGTTCGCGATGAAGATGCAGAACACGCTCAGCACGACGGAAGCGTTGACGGCGTTGGCGACGCCGGTCGGTCCGCCCTTGGCCTCGAGGCCGCGCAGGCCGGCGATGAGCACGACCATCGCGGCGAAGATCACCGATTTGAGGACCGAGAATGCGAGGTCGGTGGGGGTGGCGAAGGCGCCGAAGGACTGCCAGAAGCTGCCCGGCACAACGTCGTTGACGTTGGCAGAGATGGTCAGGCCGGCGGCGACACCGGCGGCGATGATGACGATGCACAGCATCGGGGCGATCGCGATCATCGCGAGGAAGCGGGGAACGACGAGGCGCTGGACGGGGTCGATGCCCATGACCCGGATCGCCTCGATCTCCTCGCGGATGGATCGGGCGCCGAGGTCGGAGGCGATCGCCGAGGCGGCCGCGCCGCTCATGAGCAGACCCGCCGCCATCGGCGCACCCTGGCCGACGACGCCGAGGCCGCTGGCCGCGCCCGCGAGGGAGTTGGCGCCGACCTGGTTCATGATGCCGCCGACCTGGACCGAGACCTCGGCGCCGATCGGGACGGCCATCAGGAGCGCCGGCAGTGCGGTGACCTTCAGGAGGATCCACATCTGCTCGATGACTTCACGCAAGGGCAGCTTCATCGCGATGGTGTCGGTGACGCAGTAGCGCAGGACGTTTCCGCCCAGGCGGGCGGACCGGCCGCTCGTCGCGAGGGATGCGGCCGGCTTGCTCGTCAGGTACTTCGCGAGGCGCGACAGGCCCGACATCCCCCGCTTCTTTTCCGCCAGGGGTGCGATGGCGGGTGCGCTCATCGGACGACCACCGCCGGGATCTCTTCGGTGGGGGTGTCGAAGTCCCGGTACTCGGCGTATGCCGGTTCGGCTCCGAGGCTTTCGCGGATCGCGTGCTGCGCTGCCTCGGGCAGCGTGTGCAGGATCGAGCGGACACGGTCCTGGCGGCGCGCCACGGCGCGGCGTTCGGGCATGCCCGGCGTGGCCTGCATCTGCGGCACGATGCCCTCGACGTCGTCGACACCACCGGCATGATGCCCGGCGTCGACGAGCGCCTGCTCGTGCGCCATCTGCGCCTCGTCCTTCTCCTCCGACATCCCGATCGGACCGATCATCGTGCCGTTGAGGAACTGCTTGACCACCGGCTCGTCCGAGGTCAGCAGCACCTCGCGCGGACCGAACATCACCAGCTCGCGACGGAACAGCATGCCGATGTTGTCCGGCACCGTCCGCGCCAGGTTGATGTTGTGCGAGACGATCAGGATCGTCGCGTCGATCTCGGCGTTGATGTCGATCAACGTCTGCGAGATGTACGTCGTGCGCACCGGATCCAGCCCCGAGTCCGGCTCGTCGACCAGGATGATCTGCGGATCGAGCACCAGCGCCCGGGCCAGGCCGGCACGCTTGCGCATACCGCCGGAGATCTCACCGGGCAGCTTGTCCTCGGCCCCGAGCAGACCGACCAGCTCGAGCTTGTCCATCACGATCTTGCGGATGTCGGACTCGGACTT
>NZ_JBSFRH010000051.1:0-46247 GCF_053589135.1 Rhodococcus sp. NPDC003382 | reverse complement strand
TGCTGACCACGGTCGCTCTCGTCGTCGTGTTCGGCACCGCCATGATCCCGCTGCTGCCGGCGCCCGACGGCCACCCGCGGAGCCGTCACGCGTGCGCGCCGGCGGGTGACGGGTGTGGCGGGGTTCCGAGCAGGTCGTGAAGTTCGCGCGCTACCTGGTCCGGGAGCTCGAGGCCGGGAAAATGGGTCTGCCCGTTGAGCCGGGTGTAGCTGAACCACAGGTTGCGGGAGCGGAACTCCTCGTGCAATTGGTCGTACTCAGGGACCTTGGGGTGGGAGAACACGTGCCGGATAGGTCGCGGTTCGATCAATCGCTCCATGCGCCCCATCGGTGAACCCCAGGTGTCATAGGCGTTCTCGATGACGCGGCAGGCTCGTGACCACATGTCGAATCCGAAGCCCCCGCACTCGTGTTCCATGTGGTATCGCACCGCTTCGTCGCTGCTGCCTGCCAGCCACGACTGCACGAGACCCTCGCGGCCGGCCAGCCACGTCTCGCGCTGCTGAATGGCGTGCAGGCCTGCGACGAACTCCGGTGGGGGCGGAGTCATGATCAAGTCGAGGATCATCACCTGGGGTACCCGCTGAGCGCCGAGCGCGTCGGCGATATCGAGGGCAGCCCAGCCACCGTGGGCGTGTGCGACCGGTACGAAGGACTCGATCTCGAGTGCGTCGAGCAGAGCGATCGCATCGGCAGTCTGCTCGGCGACGCCGAAGTCTCCAACCGGGGTACGGTCGGGGCCGTGCCCGCGCCAGCACACCCGGATCACCCGGTGGTCCGGCAGCAGATGTGGCAGCAGCCGGTTGTAGGCCCGATGGTCGTGTGCCCAGCCAGTGAGAAGGACGATCGCGGGGCCAGGTGCGAGCCCCTGGTCATCGAACGCGATCTGCACCCCGTTGACGGTCATGGTGTTGATCATGGGTTGGTCTCCTGATCCTCTAGGTGTTGATGGTCGGACGAAGGCGGGTGGCGGCGAGTTGCGATTCGGTGAAGGCGGACACACGGCCGGCGGCGGTCAGCAGCGGGTTGCGCACGCGGTCGGGTACCGAATTCAGCAGACGCATCCGATAGGACGTTCGTTGTGTGCGTTCGGTGCCGGGACGCATGTCCCGCTCCCACACGGCCAGTGCATCGGCCGGTTCCCGACCGGGCCGACTCACGGCCTCGGCCAGGGCCACGGCGTTGGTCATGGCAGTTCCACCGCCCTGCCCCAGATAGGGCGGTTGCGCGTGCGCGGCGTCCCCGAGGAACGCCACCGCCCCCCGAGACCACGCCGACATGCGCACGTATTCGAATGTGTCCCAGCGAATCCTGATGCCGGAGGTCGCGGCCAAGAGCTGCGTGAGCACGGGAAAGCTGTGCTGCCACAGCGGCACGTCGAGGCGGGAACCGCGGATGGCAGGGTCGTCCGCGTCGCACACCAGCGCGAGGTAGATCAAATCCGGTGTGCACGGCGTGTACAACAGGCGACGGCGGCCCCGGAAGAACTCGAGATGCTTGACTGCGTCCTCGGCTGGGAAGTAGTCCGGCGAGGCCGGGATCATGAGGCGGGCGGCACCCTGCGTCATCCGGATCCTCCGGTACGCCAGGTCGATGCTGTCCCGCAGCCGGGAGTGGACGCCGTCCGCGACCACGACGAGGTCTGACTGCTCGGTGGCGCCACCGTCGAAGTCGACTGCGCCGTCGGGGCGGACTGCGGTGGCACCCGAGCCGGTGACGATGTCGACCCCGCTCTCGCGTGCCGACCGCACCAGGGCGGCAACGAGTCGCTCGCGCAGCAGTGTGTAGCAGCGGGGCCGGTCCGCCCCGTTGATGTCGATGCGGTAGAGCAAATCGCCCGTGTGGGTACGAGCCTCGACAGCCGGTCCGATGTGCGCTCCATACGTCGCGTCGTCGAACGCTCCGATCGAGTCGAGCGCGAACAGGCCGTTGTCCCAGACGTAGATTCCCGCGCCTACAGCCCGGATCTCGGTCTGCCGTTCGTGGAGGCGAACCGTCCAGCCCCGGCGGGCCAGGGCGGAAGCGGCGGTCAAACCGCCTATCCCCGCACCGATAACGGTTGCGTGCCGACTGTGCATGAGCGGCCTTTCTGATTAGGGCGCGTGATCAGGGGAGTGCGTGCCGGGAACCGGATCCCGTCCGGTGTCGCGGCCAGGTCGTGTCGCTGATGTCGCCGCTGCGGACGAATTCACCCCAGTACCGGCGGGTGCGGGCACCTATCGAGGCTGCGTCGTCGGGCACCAGCGGATGCAGCATGGGGGCGTCGCGCCATGCCTCGTCGCTACCGAACAACAACGGAAGCTCGATGCAGTGGCATGCGCCGAAAGGGTTCGACGGATGCAGGCGGTGGAAACGGAAGCAGCGGACATCGGCACCGGCGTCGGTAAGTAGGTCGGCGAACCGGTCCGTCGGCGCGTCGAAGACCTTGCGCTGCACGAGCTGCTGCACACCAGCCACGAGGCGGGGACCGAGCACGGGCACCCGCCGCACGGCGGAGAACACGGGGTGGTGGCCGTAGAATGCTCCCATTTCGTCGGCCGTGGTGCCGATCAGGACGCGCAGCCCGTCGGCGCCACGCACCACGGCGTCCTGCCACTGTCGTCGTGCCGGAAGCGGATCGGTGTCATATACCGGAAGCAGGGGAGGTGCCGAGTTGAGGGCGGCCGGGCCGGCGAGCCGGCAGGCCGTGCGGGCCTGGGCGGCCAGCAGATCCGCGATATCGGCGCGATGCGGGTCGCCTTGCAGCTCGTCCAGAAACACGTCGGCGACCCGCTGCGCCTCCTCTGGGCCGTGGAAATGGAGACCCAGTGGCGCGCTCTGCACGATCGCCTGCGAGAACGTGGCACGCGCTCGCTCGATGCCGAGCATCGCGACGACCGACTGTGCCCCCGCCGACTGCCCTGAGACCGTCACGCGCGCGGGGTCGCCGCCGAATGCGGTGATGTTGTCGCGAACCCACTCCAAAGCCGTGATCTGATCGAGCAATCCCAGATTTCCGGCTGAGATTCCCGGGGCTTTGAGGTAGCCGAGGACGCCGAGGCGGTACCCGACCGCCACGACGACGATCCCGGTCTCGCGGACCAGTCGGTCGGCGGCGTAGAGATTCCACTGTCCGCTGCCCGAGAGGTACGCGCCACCGTGCAACCACACCAGTACCGGGCAGGATCCCGGGTCTGCTCCGGCCGGCGCGGTGACCGTCACGGTCAGGCAGTCCTCCGACTGGGCGAGCGGTGCCGGTACCCCCATGACGGCCTCGAGTCGGGACGGCAACTGCGGGGCGACCGGTCCCGGGATGGTGACGTCGATGACCTCGCGGTGGGCCGGTTCCCGGCGGGGTTGCTCGAAACGCGCAGCGCGTGCGTAGCGGATGCCGTGGTGGACGGTGACACCATTGGCGGTGGTACCGCGCCACTGTCCGGAGGGGGCTGTCACGTGGCCCATTGCGTCCTCGCCTTCTATCGCAAGTTGACTTGCGATAGCAAAACGGTAAGAGGGGCAGGGTGCATAACGCAAGTGCTCTTGCGATAATCGTCGTATGGTTACCTCCTCGGACGACGGCAGGCGGATTGCGGTGCGCGGGGCGAAGTTGCGTGCCCGGGTGCTGGATGCGACGATCGCCCGTATCGAACGCGTCGGGATCGACAACGTGCGCATCGCTGACATCGCGGCAGACGTAGGAGTACACGAGACGTCCCTGTACCGGCGGTGGAAGACGTTGCCGCGCCTGCTCGTCGACGCATTGGTATCCCGGACTGCCGCCGAGGTCCCGATCCCCGATACCGGCTCGACCGGATCGGATCTCGAGTTGTTTACCGCCGACCTCGCGCGTTTTGCGCGGACACCCGCAGGTATCGCACTGATCCGGGGCACCGTCGTTTCCGATACCGACCCCGAGGTCGAAGCCGCGCGCCGCGACTTCTGGGTGCAGCGGCTGTCCGCCGCGGAGGCGATCATCGAACGCGGCAAGCAGCGCGGCGAGGTCGATCCCGACGCCGACGCCCGGCTCGTCGTTCTGACACTGGGCGGTCTGATCCACCTGTACGTCACGCATCTGGGTGACGAGATCCCCGCGCGACTTCCGGACGAGGCGGTGGCACTCGTCCTCGCAGGTATCGTGCGTCACGGTGCACACGCAAAGACCAAGAGCGAAAAGTAATCTCCGGTCCGCCCCCTGCAGTCGGTCAGGTTCGCGGTTTCGCCGACCCGGCTCCCGGCCGTGCGCGCTTCGGGCGCGAGGACGACGGGAAGAACAGCGCGAGCATCGTGCCCGCGAGCAGTAGCACCGCGCAGATCGACAACGCGTGCGAGTAGCCGGCCACGAGCGCGGATGCGCCGGAAGGCGCCGCGGCGGCAGTCGCCGCCGCCGCGATGCTGACCAGGCCGGCAAGACCGACAGAACCGCCGATCTGACGGGACGCACTCAACAGACCGGCCGCCATACCGACCTCCCCGTCCGGCGCGCCTGCCGTCGCGACATTGCTCAAGGGCATGAACGACAGTCCGATGCCGATGCTCGTAGCGAGCGACGGCAGCAGCACCGTCGCGACGTACCCGCCGTCCGCGGACATCATCGAGAACCCCCACGCACCGGCGGCAGCGATCGCGGTACCGACGATCAGCAGCGGGCGAGGTCCGATTCGGGGCAACAGTCCGGACGATGCAACGATGCCGACGACGAGACCCGCGCAGAACGGTAGGAAGGCCACGCCGGTCACGGCGGGCGAGTATCCGAGGCCGCGCTGCATGTACAGCGAAACGAAGAAGAACGCGCCGAACTGCCCGGCGCACAGCACGCACATGATCGCGTTCGCGAGGCCGATCCTGGGCCGTAGCAACGTGGAAAAGCGCACCAGCGGATTCGGGGTCCGGCGCTCCACCACGACGAACGCAACGAACAGGGCGAGGGCCGCCACCGTGCCGCCGAGTACGACCCGCGAGCCCCATCCCTGGGTGTCCGTGACGCCGACCGTGCCGACCAGAACGGTCAGGGCCGCGGTGGCCAGGATCGCACCCGGCACGTCCAGGGTGCCGCCGCCCGGCCGTGCGGGCACGCGCCCGAATCCGCGCGCGGCCGCCGCAGCAGCGACCAATGCCACCGGGGCACCGGCGAACATCACCCAGCGCCAGCCCAAAGCCTGAGTGAGTACACCGCTGAGAACCACACCCAGCGCACCGCCGAGCGCCGAACTCATCGCGCCGACCCCGAACGCCCGCGCCCGGGCGGCCCCGTCCGGGAATGCCTGACTGAGCGCGGCCAGACCGGCAGGGGCGATCATCGCGGCCCCGACTCCCTGCACCGCGCGGGCCGCGACGAGCAGGCTTGCGGTCGGTGCGCACGTACCAGCGACGCTGACGACCCCGAACACCAGCAGTCCGGCGACGAGGATGCGGCGCGTCCCGGCCACGTCGCACAACCGACCGCCGAGCAGAAGCAGGCCTCCGAACGCCAGTGCGTATGCGTTGACGACCCACGAGAGATCCGTGTCCGTGAAACCCAACGAGCGTTGGATGTCCGGCAGCGCAACGTTGATGACCGACATGTCGAAGGCGACGAGGAACTGCGCCGCCGCGGCGGCCGTGAGTACAAGTCCAGATCGGACGGCTGGGGCTGCAGGGAGAGTCGTCACGACAGTCTCCTAATTTGTATACGCGTTCTCATAATGAAGCGGTCTACCCTACGACCCCACGGTCCGGCAAGGCCTTCAACCCCCGCCGTCGGGCACAATGAGCGGATGGCCACACCCGCTGCCGATCACGGCACGCCTCGCCGCGGACGACCCCCTCGGTTGTCCGCGGACCGGGTCGTCGCCGCGGCCCGAGCTCAACTCGAACAGGGCGGCCTGGCCTCACTCAGCATGCGGGCGCTCGCCAAACACCTCGGCACCACACCGATGGCGCTGTACCGGCACGTCGGCGACAAAGAACAGCTCCTCGACCGAGTACTCGACGAATATTCCCGGGGACTCGAGGACATCTCACTGTCCCAGACCCCCAGAATCCGGATGTGCGAGATCTTCGTAGCGATCTTCGACACGCTCGCCGCCGAATCCTGGATCCTCGAACTCCTCGAGCGGGGAGGACGCGGCGGAGCCGGCGCGCTCGTTCTCGTAGACCACGCGATCGCCGCCGGGCTGGAGCTCGGCATGAGCCCGCGGCGCGCGCTGCTGTTCTACCGCGCACTGTGGAACTACACCCTCGGCGCGCTGCTGAATCTCCGCACGCCAGCACCTGCGGAGGACATCACTCCGCTGGCCACCAAGATTCGCGAGGCAGGTCCCGAGCGGCTGCTGGCACTGCACGCGGTGGCGGAGGACTGGCCGTCCGGAACGACGCGTGAGGACTACATCGACGGACTGCAGATCATGATCGAGGGATATCTTGCCCGGTACGGCGGCACCGGACCATCACCGGCTTCCTGACCCCGCACACCGTCGTTGCACCACGAAACCCGCGGTGTGGAACGGAAACCCGCGCAATGTTCCGCCAGGCGGACCGACACCGTTGCCGGGTGAGGCCGGCGCCACAACACTGCACCCTCACGAGCGGATGTGGACACCGGGTCCGGTGAGCCCACAGCGGCGGAAGGTATCCCATGATCGGACGACCACTCATGTCGCCGCGAGGTCGACCCTCGCGGCTCGGTGATCACCTCTTCTCGTGACAACCGCGGCGCGGTGTCGCCCTGCCCGATCGGGCCCCGGAGGACCACGGTGCCCTACTGGCATCGAACGACACCGCGACGAAAACCCATCCAGCGGACTCGACCCCACAGAGAACCCGGAGGAACCAGAATGAGCCCACGGACCGGCACCGAGTACACAGCGGGGCTGCGCGACGACCGCGAGGTCTGGGTGGACGGACGGCGCGTGCCGGACGTCACCGACTACGAACCCTTTTCCGGCGCGGTGCGGTCGGTCGCGGGACTGTACGACCTCCAGCACAAGCACGCCGACGATTGTCTTGTCGATCACCCCGACGGCGGAGAATCGATCAACGCGTCACACCTGATTCCCCGTTCCCGTGCCGATCTCGAGAAGCGTCATGCCGCGATGGCCCACGCCGCCCGCTACTCCGTCGGGCTGCTCGGCCGATCACCCGACTACCTCAACGTCACGTTCGCCGGCCATGCAGGCCGGTCCGACGTCTGGGCGGCAGACGGGAACGAGGCCGGCGCACAGAATCTTGTTGCATTCCAGGATCAGCTCGCCCGACGGGACTTGGCGTTGACCCACGCGATCATCCGGCCGACGGTCGACAAGGGTCTCGGTGACCTTGCGTCCGCCGGTGGCGAGTCGGCGCTGCACAAGGTAGCCGATACCGAGCACGGAATCGTGGTACGCGGTGCCATGGTTCTCAGCACCCTGGCCCCGTTCGCGGACGAAGTCGCCGTCTATCCCGGCCAGCCGATGCCGAAGGACGCCGGCAAGTATGCGCTCGCCTTCTCCGTTCCGATCGGGACGCCGGGCTTGAAACTGTTGTGCCGCGACAACTTCTCGGCGGCTGCGGGGCGCTACGATGCACCGTTCTCGGGGCGGTTCGACGAACAGGACGCTTTCCTCATCTTCGACGACGTCGAAATACCACGTGATCGTGTGTTCATCGATGGCAACACTACGGTCTGGAACGCGGCGATGATGAGTGGATGGACCGCAAACATCATGCAGCAGACCACTATCCGGGCAGAGGCCAAACTGCGCTTCGCCTACGAGTTGGTCAGCCGCTGCTGCCGGGCGATCAACGCGTCGGACCCGCGGACCACCGAGATGCTCGGGGAACTGTGGACCTACGCGGAGATGACTCGCGCCCTTCTCGTCGCGGCCGAAGCGGGTGCGCACGAGTGGGGCAACGGCGTGTGGTTCTGCGACGAGCGCCCGTTCCGGGCTCTCCGGCCGACGCTGCCCAAATGGTTCCCACGCGTCAACGAGATCATCAAGCTGCTCGGCTCACACAACCTGCTGGCCACGCCGGCGGAATCCGCGTTCGATAATCCCGAACTGAAACCGCTACTGGACCGGCACCTGCAGGGCGCCGATGGGTTCGACGCCCGTGAGCGCGTGCGGCTGTTCCGTGCTGCATGGGACTTCGTCGGCAGCGCGCTCGGCGGACGCAACGAACTGTACGAGCTGTTCTACCTCGGCTCGGCGGCCCGGTCCTATCAGCTCAATCACGCTGTGGCACAGTTTGAAATGCCCGAATCTCTCGTCGACCCGATGCTGGGCATCGCACCTGACGAACTGCACGTCGAACACGCGCCCGCATTCATCTAGGCCCACCCGTCCGGCCCCCTGCCGCCGACGCTGCGGCGGTGGGTCGGACGAGTGGGTGCGCACCGCGGTACTGCGCGATCAGAGCACGTGCCACTGGGGTCCGAGGACCGTCGGCGTGCCACGCCAACGCCAGGCGGCCCCGGAGGGAACCGCATGCGATGCCGAGGATATGCAACGAGCTCCGGCGGGAAACCGCATAGGGCTCGGGCAGAATCGCGACCCCGAGACCGCCCGCAGCGAGCTCCGCGAGCACCTCGGGATCGCCCGCCTCGATACCGATACGCGGCACGATCCCGGCGGTCGCGAACGAGTCCTCCAAGACGAGGCGGGCTCCCACGCTGCGAGGGAAGCTGATAAGCGGCCGATCGCCCAGTTCGGCCAGGGTAACCTCGCATCGATCCGACCAGGGGTCGTCGTGTCGGACCGCCGCGACCAGCGGTTCGTCGGCCACCACCTCCAGCTGCAGCCCCGGCGGCACCGATCCGGCGGGCGCGATGATTGCCGCATCCAGTCGGCCGTCGAGCAATGCGTCGACAAGCGTGTCCGAACCGGCCTCGGATACCGATACTCCGACCTCCGGGTGCTCGCGGTTGAACCGCGTCAGGAACGTGGACAGATTGAACGCCACCGACGACGACGCGACGATTCCGAGGTTTACATGACCGCGCAGTAGACCTGAGTGCTCGTCGACGATGCGGCGCATGTCGGCCGCCGCGGCAAGCGCGGCGCGCGCGTACGGCAGCACCTCGTCCCCCACCTGAGTGAGGCGCACCGTGCGTGTGCTCCGGTCGAGAAGCGGTTGGCCCAGTTCGCGTTCGAGCTGTCGAACCTGCGCGCTGACACCCGACTGTGCGGTGTGCAACCTGGCGGCAGCCCTGGTGAAACTCGCCTCCTCGGCGACGGTCACGAAGTATGCCAACTGCCGAAGTTCCATGCGAGAAGATGCTAGCAGCAAGCAGATTCGGATATTGGACTTCTGTAGAGGATCTCCCTCAGCATTGACATACCCACAGTCGAGACTGTGAGGAAATTGCTCCATGACGTTCGAGTTTCTCTGTGCCGCAAACACATACATTCGGATCCGGTGAGCGCCGCGCCGCACTCGCGGCCGGATCGGTAGCGCCAGCCGATGATCCGTCGATCCCTGAAGGGGGTACCCACGATGCTGGGAAAGAATCTCGTCCGAGCCGTCCTCGCCGGCGCCGCAGTCCTCGGGTTCACCGCGGTCCTCGTGTTCGACGACGTTTTGCCCGCCGTGGCCGACCCCGTCCCCGATCCGATCACCGTCCACGTCGAGAACGACCAGGTCGCCAAACACGACTTCGGTGCCCCGGGGCTGGATGTCGGTGACGTGGACGTATTCTCCGACAAGCTCAGTCAGGACGGGCGGCAGGTGGGTCACGACGGCGGCGTGTGCTGGTTCACCAACATCGCGGGGCCCGACAGCCCCATCACCCATTGCGTGCTGACCATCCAGTTCGAGGAGGGGCAGATCTTCGCACAGGGTCTCGGAATCCACACCACCGCACCGTTCGACATGACCATCACCGGAGGGACGGGCAGGTACGCCGGCCTGAGAGGTGAGATCACCGTGTCCGGCGTCGCAACACCGGACGAGAAGTACGAGATCAGGTTCGCGAAGAAGTAGCCCCGATGGGCGGGGCTGGCGATGCACCGGAACGAGCGATGCACCGGAACGAGCGGTGAACACGGACCGGTGCATCGCTACCGGCGGTGGTGCCCGGCCCGTCACGCGGGTAACTGCTACAGCTGGTTTCCAGCGACCGAGGTCCCTGAGGGGCCTGCCGGGTATCGAGCCGGACATCTCGTCACGATCCGTCGATGCGCCGGAGAAGCCGCGCGTGGCGGTCGGTCGGATCCCGACGGGGACAACTCGTGCATTTGTCGTTGCCTGCCGTGAAAGGGATGAGGCAGCACAATGCTCGTCTGACGAACCGATCGGGGCGAAAAGAACTTTCGATGTCAACAAACCTCGGTGTGGGCAGCGGTGGTGCGGCGGGCTCGACCGCGAGCGTGCACGCCTCGTCGATCTTGCCCAGGGTGCGGCCCCACAGCGAGGGCATGGCTGGCGACGGAGTCCATCACGATCGCCCACAGGGCGCGATGTGCTGCACCGGATACGGCAGCGAGAGCGTCGATCACCGATCCGTAGGCGACGACCAGTCCTGCAGCGAAGGAACGGGCGTCGTGTTCGACTCGGTGCGAGCGCACCGCACCGAGGTATACGTCGCCGCGCAGGGTGCACTCCGGCTGTTCCAAGTGCGGATCGGGCGTGCGGCCCTCGGTCGACACCATGAAGATGGGCGCGGTTACCAACGTCGAACTGGCCGAATACCACCACAACGTGCCGTTCACACGCGGATCGTTGCAGCTCCACCGCGCGCCCGTATCCGCGACGCGGGCGGCGACCCGGTCTCCGTCGGTCATCCGATTCCCGGAGAACGTCTCGCCGACGAAGTCGATGGTGTGAACGAATTCGCCGAGGAAGGGTGCCAGCCGCCGGTATGCTCCGGCGACTGATATCTGCGCATCGACGCCGTCTACGATGTCAGGCGTCAACGAGACCCCACAGATCGAGGACCCGCCGGCCGGTGGTTCGTACGCTCCCGCGTACCGCGAGTCCTCCACGAAGCCGAGCGCCGCCCCGAACTGTATTGTCGGAAAAGATCCGCTCCGACTGAGATGTGCGTTCGGGGCACGCGCGCCGCGGGTTCGTCGAACAGGGCCGGGGAGAAGCTGCTGTCAGCGGCCTCCCACTAGCGTGGGGACCGAGCATCCGTGGATCGCCCGGTGGCCGCGAACGAGGTGAACGTTCCGAGGAACGTAAGGACGGCTATTCCGAGGATCAACCACCGTGTCGACACGAGGAGCGAGTCGCCTCCGATCGCCATGAGATTGCCGGCGATGGCGGAAGAGAGTGTGAACGCGATCAGTTGTGTCGTGCTCACCGCGGCAGCGGCCTTGGAACCCTCGAGGGGGTCGGTCGTACTGCTCATCGCCGCGACGGACAGGTGCGGGAATGCGAGACCGATGCCGAGTCCCGCGAGGAAGAGCAGGCCGGCCCAGAGGATCAGGACGCCTGTCGCTGGCGCCTCGAACTGGAGCAGTCCGTACCCCAGCAGTCCACCCGTGAGCAACCATGGGGCGATGCGGATGTATCGGGAACTTGCGGTGGCGGAAGCGTTGGCGCTGAACAACTGTGCGATGACCCAGCCCAGCGAGAGGACGGCGCCGAGAAGCCCGGCCACGAGGGGCGGGAATCCACCCAGTTCCTGGGCGAAGAGCGGGATGAAGTTCTCGGTCATGACGCCCGCGCACAGCGCGGCGACGGTGAGGTAGATCCACTTCAAACGCCCTCTCCGCACATATGTGAGACGCGGCAAGACACCATTGGGGTTCCTGGCGTCGACGCTCACGAAGACGGCGAGCAGAGCGGCGGCGCCGATGATCGTCGCAGGAACGAGCCATCCGGTGAGGGTGGAACTGATGCTCAATGCTGCGGCAGTGAGGGCAAGGGTGACGATGGAGGACACGGGTACTGCCGCCTTCGACGCGGGCCCCACTCTCTCGCCTGGAAGGGAGCGAATGGTGACCAGAATGAGCACGAGCGCGATCGCGGCGAGGCCGCCGAAGGCCGTGCGCCATGCGCCAAGTTCGGCGAAGAGACCTCCCAGCGCGGGGCCGAGCAGCGTACCTATGCCGAACATGGCCGAGACGAGCCCCGTCGCTCGCGTCCAGAGCTGCCCGGGGAGCACGGTCCTGATGACCGCGTAGCCGAGTCCGGTGAGCAGACCCGCGCCGAATCCTTGGATCGCGCGCCCGGTGATGAACACTTCCATGGTCGGGCTCACGGCGCTCACCACGGTACCGGCGGCGAAGGTGAGGAACGCGATGACGTATGAGCGTGCGGCGCCCTGCATTCCGAGAAAGCGGCTGACGAACATCGTCGCGACGACCGCGGTGATGAGGTAGGCGGTCGAGGCCCATGCGTAGTACCGGGCACCTCCGATCTCCGCGACGACCGACGGCATCAGCGCCGCGGTGAAGTACAGGTTCATCGCGTAAAGGCCTATCCCGCTCGCGAGTACGACAACTACGGGAAGGTGCGGACGACGGAATAGGGTGCCCCATCCATCATTGGGTACGTTGGGCGGCTGATCCTCTGCCAGGGCGGATTCACTCATGTCGGCTAACCTAGAAGTTCAAGTTCGGTTGAAGTCAAGGAGCGATGTGTCGTACACGCCGAAGGATCTGCTCACCGTAGGTGAGGTCGCCAAACGCGCAGGCATCGCTACCAGCGCCGTACGCTTCTACGAGGATCGGAATCTGATCTCGTCTGTGCGGACGGCGGGCAACCAGCGTCGCTACCCCCGTTACGTGCTGCGGAGGATCGGGATAATTCTCGCGGCGAGGCGCTTCGGGATTCCTCTCTCGGAGGTCTCCGACATGTTCGCCCGACTCCCGGACGACCGTATGCCCAGTAAGCGGGACTGGCGTCGCATCTCGGCCGCGTGGCACGGCAAGCTCGAGGCGCGGCGCCGGGAGATCGAGCGGCTCGAGGAGGAACTGTCGGGCTGCATAGGCTGCGGCTGCCTCTCACTGAACACGTGCCGCATCCTGAATCCCGAAGACAGACTCTCCGCGGAGGGCCCTGGTGCACGAAGGCTCCACTGCGATTGAGCCGCCGCGGTCGAGCGTGGTGACGAGGCAGGCCAGTAAAGGCAGCCGGCCACTGTCCGACGATTGACCGATTCGACGTATCGACGCTACCGTGATTGAAACGTTTCAATCAGGAAGGTGTCGATGGAGACCCTCGATCGGATTCTGGACTCGCTGGCCATCGAACTGCCGTCGTGGGCATTCGGTAATTCGGGCACCCGCTTCAAGGTCTTCGGTTCGCCCGGTACCGCCCGAACGGTCGAGGAGAAGATTGCCGACGCCGCGACCGTGCATCGGTTGACCGGGCTGGCACCCACAGTCGCCCTGCACATTCCCTGGGACGCGGTAGACGACTACCCGGGGCTGCGCGCTCACGCCGAGAGCCTGGGTGTGCGCCTTGGTACGGTGAATTCCAATACCTTCCAAGACGATTCCTACAAATTCGGTAGCCTGACCCACGGCGACAGGTCGGTGCGGCAGAAGGCCATCGACCACCACCTCGCATGTATCGACATCATGCACCAGACCGGCTCGACGGACCTGAAGATCTGGCTGGCGGACGGGACGAATTACCCTGGGCAGGGCGATATCCGGTCTCGACAGGAGCGGCTCGCCGACTCGCTCGATGTGATCTATCGCAACCTCGGCGACGATCAGCGACTCGTCCTCGAGTACAAGTTCTTCGAACCTGCGATGTACACGACCGACATACCGGACTGGGGGACGGCCTTCGTGCACGTGGCGGCGCTGGGGGAGCGGGCGGTAGTCTGCTTGGACACCGGACATCACGCCCCCGGAACCAACGTGGAGTTCATCGTCGCGCAGCTGCTCCGGCTCGGGAAACTCGGTGCCTTCGACCTCAACTCGCGCTTCTACGCGGACGACGATCTCATCGTAGGCGCAGCCGACCCGTTCCAGCTCTACCGAATCCTCGTCGAGGTGCTCCGTGCCGACTGCCTCGCGTCCGACTCGGACCTCACGTTGATGCTCGATCAGTGTCACAACATCGAACAGAAGATCCCCGCGCAGATCCGGTCGGTCCTCAACGTGCAGGAGATGGTGGCGCGTGCGGCGCTGCTCGATCTCGACGCACTCGAGACCGCCCAGCGGGCGAACGACGTGCTGACCGCGAACGCCGTCTTCATGGACGCCTTCTATACCGACGTTCGCCCACTCCTGGCGCTCTGGCGGTCCCGACGCGGGCTTCCTGCGGATCCGGTCACTGCATACGCACAATCGGGTTACCAGCAGGAAATTGAAAGGGCTCGGATCGGGGGGACACAGTCTTCATGGGGTTCTTGACGAATCCCACCTCGGATCCTTCTTCGACACATCATCGACCCTAGGACGCACATCCCATGACCAACCCCACCGTCGCCGCCCTCCTCGCCAGGGCACACCGGCTCGGCGCCGATCCCAAGAACACGAACTACGCCGGCGGCAACACGTCCGCCAAAGGAATCGACACCGATCCGGTGACGGGTCATCCGGTAGATGTATTGTGGGTCAAGGGATCCGGTGGTGATCTTGGTACGCTGACCGAGGAAGGACTGGCGGTGCTGCGCCTCGATCGCCTCCGTGCTCTGGTCGACGTGTATCCGGGCGTCGACCGCGAGGACGAGATGGTTGTAGCGTTCGACTACGCTCTCCACGGTCGTGGCGGCGCGGTTCCGTCGATCGACACCGCGATGCACGGACTCGTGGACGCCGAACACGTCGACCACCTGCACCCCGACTCGGGTATCGCGTTGGCGACCTCCGCCGACGGACCCGAACTCACGCGGAAGATCTTCGGTGACCGCGTCGTGTGGGTTCCGTGGCGTCGCCCCGGGTTCCAGCTCGGTCTCGACATCGCCGCCGTGCGTCGGCGTAATCCCCAGGCGATCGGCACCGTCCTGGGAGGCCACGGAATCACGGCGTGGGGACGGACGTCGGACGAGGCGGAGGCGAACTCCCTCGAGATCATCGACACCGCCGAGCAGTACATCCGGAGCCACGGCCGGGCGCAGCCCTTCGGGGCACCGCTGCCCGGATACGGCGCTCTTCCGTCGATCGAGCGTCGCGCCAGGGCGGCCGCCCTGGCGCCGTTCCTGCGCGGACTGGCGTCCACCGACGAACCGAAGGTCGGCCACTTCACCGACACGGAGGAGATTCTCGAATTCCTCGAAGGCAGCGAGCATCCGCGTCTCGCCGCGCTCGGCACGAGCTGTCCCGACCACTTCCTGCGCACCAAGGTTCGTCCCATGGTGCTCGATCTTCCGGCGTCGGCGACCGTCACCGAGTGCAAGGAACGGTTGGCGGTCTTACATGCCCGGTACCGCGACGAGTATCGCTCGTACTACGAGCGACACGCCACCGCCGATTCACCCGCCATGCGTGGGGCAGATCCCGCGATCGTGTTGGTGCCCGGCGTCGGCATGTTCAGCTACGGCCGGGACAAGCAGACCGCTCGGGTCGCCGGCGACTTCTACCTCAACGCCGTCAATGTCATGCGTGGCGCCGAAGCGATTTCCCGTTACCGGCCGATCGATGACTCCGAGAAGTTCCGCATCGAGTATTGGTCGCTCGAGGAGGCCAAGCTGCAACGCATGCCGGAACCGAAGCCACTGGCGACCCGGATCGCGCTCGTGACCGGTGCCGCGTCGGGCATCGGGAGGGCGGTCGCACGTCGCCTCGCTGCCGAGGGCGCGTGCGTGGTGGTGGCCGACCTCGATGCCGCGCAGGCCCGTGCGGTCGCCGCCGAGATCGGGTCCGCAGATGTCGCGGTCGGGGTCGCCGCGGACGTCACCGACGAAGCGGCCGTGCAGGCGGCGGTCGACACATGCGTGCTGGCCTTCGGGGGTATCGACATCGTCGTGAACAACGCCGGTCTATCGCTGTCGAAGCCGTTGCTCGAGACCACCGTTGCCGACTGGGACCTTCAGCACGATGTGATGGCCCGCGGATCGTTCCTCGTCTCACGCGCCGCCGCCGCGGCATTGATAGAGCAGGGGATGGGGGGCGACATCCTGTACGTCTCGTCGAAGAACTCGGTGTTCGCGGGACCGAACAATCTCGCCTACTCGGCGAGCAAGGCCGACCAGGCACATCAGGTACGCCTGCTCGCCGCGGAACTCGGCGAGCACGGGGTGAAGGTCAACGGCATCAACCCGGATGGTGTGGTGCGAGGTTCGGGCATTTTCGCAGGTGGATGGGGCGCCGAGCGAGCCGCTGTGTACGGGATCGATGAGGACGATCTCGGCGCGTTCTACGCGCAGCGGACCTTGCTGAAGCGAGAGGTGCTTCCCGAACACGTCGCCGCTGCCGTGTTCGCGCTGTGCACCTCCGACTTCTCGCACACGACAGGGTTGCATGTTCCGGTCGACGCCGGAGTCGCTGCGGCGTTCCTGCGATGAACGCCGGGCAGGTCGCTGCGGTCGATCTTGGCGCCACGAGCGGCCGGGTGATGCTGGCGTCGGTGGGGCCCGGCGTGCTCGAGATGCATGCCGTCGCGAGGTTCCCGAACGAGCCCGTGCGCCTGTGGAACGGCACCCGGGCCGCCCTGCACTGGGATCTTCCCGGGCTGTTCGGGCAGGTGTGCCGGGGACTTCGAAGCGCGGTGACGCAAGCGGATGCACTGCTCGGGATCGGCATCGATTCGTGGGCTGTCGATTACGGAATGCTGCGCGGCGGGCAGCTTCTGGGGCTGCCCCATCACTACCGCGATGTCCGCACCGAGGCGGGCGTCGCGGCGGTGCACGAGATAGTCTCTCCCGACGAACTGTTCCAACGCAACGGCCTCCAATTTCTGCCTTTCACCACCGTGTACCAACTGGCCGCCGAACGGATCTCGGGCATGCTGGATTCGGCCGACCGTGCCCTGCTCATCCCGGACCTCGTTGTGTACTGGCTCACGGGACACGCTGTTGCCGAGCGCACCAACGCGTCGACAACGGGATTGCGCGATCTCGGCGGCGCCCTGGACCGGGACCTGTGTGCGCAACTTGGGGTTCCGGCCCATCTGTTCCCGGACACGGTCGATCCGGGCACCGTACTGGGGCCGGTCCTGCCGGAGATCACCGATCTGCTCGGACTCGGTTCCGATGTCCAGGTGTCTGCGGTGGCGTCGCACGACACCGCGTCGGCCGTGGCCGCGGTTCCCATGGATGCGACGGCGGCGGCCTACATTTCCTGTGGGACCTGGGGGCTCGTCGGTGTCGAGGTTCCCCGGGCTGTGGTCTCGCCGGAGGTACAGCACGCCCGATTCACCAACGAGGCCGGGGTTGACGGACGAATTCGTTTGCTCCACAACGTCATGGGATTGTGGCTGCTGAGCGAGTCGGTTCGGACGTGGGAGCGGGACGACGGCCCGGTGGACCTGCCCGAGCTGCTCATGCAAGCCGCCGAGTGCCCGCAGCCGATCGCGCTGTTCGACACCGACGATCCGCGGTTCCTCCCGCCCGGTGACGTTCCGGACCGCATCGAGCGGTGGTACACCGAGCACGATCTACCGGTCCCACCAGGCCGTCCGCACCTGGTCCGCGCGATCATCGACAGCCTCGCGGCCTCGTTCTCCGCCGCAGTGCACACCGCCGCGGCCCTCTCGGGAGTCGACGTCCGCAGGATTCACCTCGTCGGTGGCGGAGCTCAGAACACGCTGCTGTGTCAGGCCATCGCGGATCGTGCCGGCATCGCCGTTCTCGCCGGACCGGTCGAGGCAACCGCGCTCGGCAACGCCCTCGTCCAGGCCCGTGCCCACGGACTGGTACGCGGCGACCTCGAGACACTGCGGGCGCTCGTCGCCGGCACCTATGTTCCGCGCACATACACACCCCGCACCCGAAGAAGGGGGAGCCCGGCTCTGGTATGACTGGTTGCCACCGGTCGGTGAGGAGGACGCGTCATGGCCGTGAGTATGCGAGATGTCGCGGCGGCGGCGTCGGTGTCCGTCGGAACGGTCTCCAACGTGTTGAACAACCCTGACAAGGTTGCCCCTGCCACCGTCGAGCGCGTCCACAAGGCAATCCGCCGGCTGGGCTTCGTGCGCAACGACGCAGCCCGGCAGTTGCGCGCTGGGCGTTCCCGCTGCATCGGCCTCGCAGTTCTCGACGTCGGCAATCCGTTCTTCACCGACATCGCACGGGCTGCCGAGGAACGCGCGGCCGAGAACAGTCTCACAGTGCTGCTCGGTACCACCGACGAGGACCCAGAGCGGGAACGGCTATACCTGGACACCTTCGATGAGCTCCGGGTGTACGGGATGCTCGTCTCCCCCGTGGGTGACGACCTGACGCGCCTCGAACAGATGCAGTCCCGCGGCACTCCGGTGGTACTGGTCGATCGGGACGGCACGGGCACGCCCTTTTCGTCGGTTGCCGTCGACGACGTGGCGGGCGGAGCGATCGCGGTACACCACCTCGCCGAGATCGGACGGCGACATATCGCATTCGTCGGTGGACCGTCGACGCTACGACAGATCCGGGACCGTCTCGACGGTGCTCGCGGCGCCGCCTTGGCGCACACCGGGGCGACAGTGGAGGTGATCGAGACTGCCGGGTCCGATGTGGCAGCAGGACGCAGCGCCGCCGAACGACTCGCTCGGATTCCCGTCGGCCGCCGTCCCGACGCCGTCTTCTGCGCCAACGACCTCCTCGCCCTCGGCGTCGTCCAGGAACTGGTGCTCCGCAGCGCCGCGGCGGTGCCGGAGGACATCGCGATCGTCGGCTACGACGACATCGACTTCGCGGCGTCGGCGGTGGTCCCGCTCACGTCGGTGCGACAGCCGCGCGCGACGATCGGTGCCGCCGCTGTCGACCTACTGACGGCGACGGTCGACGACCCCGGCCGGGCACCCGAGCACCTGCACTTCCAGCCGGTGCTCGTGCCTCGGGTGTCCACCGGTGGCGTCGGCTGACGACGTCAGCGATCCCAGACGTCGATCTCATCCGCGCGGGGTAGCGGTTGTACGGGTCCGGGTATCGGACCGAAGATCCGGACTTTCCGGTGTTCGTCCCAGGCTGGCCAGCCCGGATCGTCGCCGCGGGCGAAAGACACCCACACACCGTGCATGTCGTCGGCAAGCTGCTGGGGCGCTCCGTGCCCGTTCAGCGCCCGGTATTCAGGCAGGTCGAGCAGATCGAAGACGAAACCGAGTTCGACTCCGTGTGCGGCACCGAGTCGTTCGACCGGACTCGGCCAGACGAACTCGTATACCCACGTCCTGGCGCCGCGTCGCGAACGGGCGTCGGCAATCCGGACTAGAGGCCGGCGCAGCAGCATGTCGATCACGACTGCACCGAGTACGTCGCCTGCTTTCATTCCCCGCCGGTTGGCCCGGTACCGTGCGACGACGCGCCGGCTGACGCCAGACTTGAGACGTGCGAGCGTCAGATGGACGCGGCCGATCCTCTCGGAGAGTCCGGTCGGCACCGTCCACAAGCGGTATTCGTCTTGCGTGGTGCCTATCAGGATGTCGACGTGGTCCGCAATGCCACCTGCGAGCGCATCGACGGGACCGACAGGCACGGTCGACTCGTCGAGGACGAGGCCGAAGCCGGGACCACCAGCCAGCGGTGTGGCCTTCCCCGTCAGGGCGCGTAGTGCCCCCAAGATGGTTTCAGGCTTCTGGGCCGCGAACTCGGCGCGGGTGGTCCCTATGCCGAGCTTGTCGGCCAAGAGCCGAGTGATGCGCCCGGCCATGCTCCGATCGTCGGCCTGCAGGGGAGCGCTCTGGATCACCGCCCGTCGCACGAGATGCCCGACGGTAGGGTGCCCGAGCAGACCGGCGACGAGAGTGCCGCCCGCCGATTGCCCGGCAATGGTGATCTGCGTCGGGTCGCCGCCGAATGCCGCGATCTCCTCGTGCACCCACTGCAGGCCGTGAGCGAGATCGGCGAGACCGAGATTGAGGGGGGCGTCGTCGAGAACCGCGAAGCCCTCGATCCCGAGTCGATAGTTCAACGCCACGAACACGATTCCGTCCCGAGCAAAACGTGAACCGTCGTACATCGGTAGGGCGTTGCTGCCGTGCGAGAGCGAGCCGCCGTGGATCCACACCAGCACAGGTACCCCGCCTCCGGTGCGTTCGGCGGGAGCCCAGATGTTCGCGGTGAGGATCTCCGCACCGTCGATCCGGATGGTCGGCAACAACCGTTCGAGACCGTCGGCGTATGGATTTTGCGGGGCTGTCGGGCCGTTCCGGGTGGCGTCCCGCTCCTCGTCCCAGCGAGCGTGCGGTCTGGGTGCCTGGAAGCGGAGAGGACCGAACGGCGCGGCGGCGTACGGGACGCCCAGGAAACGATCGACGCCGTCGACCGTGGTTCCGCGAAGAGGTCCCGACGAGATGGTGACCGAGGTGAACCGAGTCATCACAAGCGCACCTCGATTTCGTGGTTTCCCGGATCGAGCGACAGTACGCGACCGTCCTCCCCGATATAGTCGACCGGCACCGGGGACGTCAGTTCCACCAGTTCGGAGGTGGCCCGGACGGTGACGACACCGGCTGGGGTGGGGGCGGAACCTTCGGCCCAGTCCAGGTCGCCGAGCCGCGGGGCGATCTGCACCCGCCCGTATCCGGGCGCCGCGGGGGAGATCCCGAGTGTGAAGGTGACAAGGTCGCGGGCCGGGGTCGCGGACCAGCCGTGGGCAAAGGATCCCCCCTCCCAGCATTCGCGCAGAGCGGTCGGTCCCGTCGCGAGCAGCTCACGCCAGTCCCGGCACAGTACCGGGAGCCGGTGTGCGGCGCCGAGCTGGACGATGGCCTCGTGCACCACGTAGCGGAAGAACGGCTGCGCGCCGACCACCAGTGTCTCCGTGTCCCAATCGGGTTCGGGGCGCACCGAAATGGGAGCACCGTTCTCCGGTCCGGCTTTGTCCACACCGTGGTCACTGAGCGGAGTCCGGGTGAACATGGCATCGCGGTCGAGCAGCAAGGCCAGTACGGCATCGTTGCGTTCGGCCGGCACGAGTCCCGCAGTTACCGCTGCCGCTGCCGTGTGCTCGCTGACTGCACGGGGACGGTCACCATCGGGCAGCGTATCCCGGTACGCCCGGCGCACCGGATCCCAGAATGCCTCGAAGCCGACGCGGACGTCCCCGTGCAACGATTGCGCCCACGTCCCTTTCCCGGCGTCGCCGAGCCATTCGCTCATCTCACCGAAATCGCGAAGTGCTCTGGCCCACAGTGCATTCAGTGCTGCCGAGCATCCCGTCACCTGGACCGGAGACCAATCGATCAACACCCAGCCGGGAACCTCGTGGAGAAGGCCGTCGGCACGACGGTACGGCAGGAACCAGCGCAGGACCCGCTCGGCAACGGGAAGCAGTTCCGCCACCAGCGCTCGGTCACCGATGTAGCGGTAGAGGTTGTGTACCGATCGGATCCAGTGCAGTGCCCAGTCGGGAATGGGCGGCACTACCGGATTGGCGAAGTCACCGACCGCAACGATCGGTAGCATTCCGTCCTGCCGTGGTTGGGCGAGCAGGCGTGGATTCCATCGGGCAAGACTCCAGTCGCCGTTGACGACCAGGTCGACCGACTGGTGCACGACGGCGTCACCAGTCCACGCACGCTGTTCGCGAGTTGGGCAGTCCAGGTAGGCATCCCGAGACGTGAGGTCGACGGTTCGTACCGAGACGTCGAAGATCCGATTGAGCAGGGTATCACTGCACCGGAAGCCACCAGTGGGCACGCGCGGACGTCTGCGCTCGCGCACCTCCACTCGATGGATCTCGAGTGTCGGAGAGTTCACGGAAAGCACGAGATAACGGCCACCCACCGGGTTGTCGGGCTCGAACGACAGATCGCCGTTCCGCATCGTCACCTCGAACGCGGCCGCGCTGCGAAACGCCACGGGTGACACCGCCTCGACGAGAGCCCCGGTCACGGTGTCACCTTCCTTGCCCGACAGCTCCAGATACACCGTGCCCGCGACGATCGCAGCGAAGTCGTACACCACCAGTCGACGTTGCCCGCTGCCGCGAGGTGCGGACGCGGCACCGGCTGTGCCGGGGACCGCGGCCGCGACGTCGGTGCCGAGTCGGGTGTACACATCGGACGGATCATCGTCGGGCAGTGCAAACTGCTCGCGGGAGGCAGGTGTCCGTATATGCCCGGTCAACAACGGGATCGGACGCTTCCCGATCTGTCCATACGGGCCGATCGGCGGACGGGCACGACCTACCGGCCCGACGACGGCATGCTCGTACAGAACCGTCGCCGTCGGCCAGGCGGTGTCGTCGAAATCGACGCTCGTCCATGCGGGATCGAGCAGGCGGGCGTCGAATACCTCCGGTATCTGGGACGTGAGCATCGACAGGGGCCGTGACGGCGTCCACGCGTCCGCCGGGTACGCCCGCCAACCGTCTCCTGTCGCGAGGACGACCTCGCCGTCGCAGTCGAGTTCGGCGAGCAGTCCGCCCCCGCCGGTGGTGAAGGACGGAGCCGCCGGCTCCCACCACGGCACAGCGTGGCCATAGAATCGGCCGAGCACCGCCACGACATTGCGTCCGGGGCGCAGCGTAGTGGCGACAGGGTAGCGGTCGGCTGTCAGGGATCGCGGTCCGTGCCGGCTCGGCCCCGTACCGATCTCCACACCGTTGATCCAAAGCCGGTACCGGGAATCTGCGGTGATCCGGAGGTCCGCCGACTCCGGTACGCGGGGGAGGTCGACCATCCCGCGGAACAACACCCAACGGTCGAATCGTTTCGGGTCGTGCGCACCGAACGGCACCACGGACCGAGGGACCAGGGCCGGTTCGGCCGACCAGATCCACTCGGCAGCCCAGCGATATGCTTCCGCTTCGTCGGGGATCCAGAATGCAGCTCCAGGAGACCTGCGGACGGGGGTGAGAGTCATCGTGTGTTCTCCGGATCGTCGATTCGATCGGGGTCGGCCGAAGCGTATTCGATGCGGCGCCGCCCGACCTCGGCGATCGCGATCGCGGCGACCTTTCGTGTGATGGGGTAGGCGAGGAAGATCAGTCCGCCCAGAGTGGCAAGGAGCGCGGGAATCATCGACTGCGCCAGCAGGATTCCGTTACGAGCGGCACTGTCCTGGGACTCGTTGGCGACATATCCGGTCACGGCGAGGGCGTAGGCGATGGCCGCACCACCTACGCCGGCGCCGGCCTTTGCTGCGAACGACGCGAGCGACGCCAGCGCGCCCTCGGATCGGAATCCGCTCTTCCACTCGACGAAATCGGTGAGCTCGGCGAGCAGGGCGTAGTTCACGGCGACGGCGCCGCCGAACCCGAAACCAGTGACGGCGAAGCACACGAGATAGGCGGCACCGGGCAGATCGGGGAGCAGCGCGACGCTCGACAACCCGACGATCACCACGGAGATACTGGTTAGGTAGGCGGGCTTCGACCCGGTCCAGCGGGACAGGGCGGGGGCTGCAATGCTTCCGAGCGCCATGGGCACAACCATGGCAATCGCAGCTGCGCTGAGTAGGGATCTGTCTCCCACATAGTAGGAGAAGAAGAAGGGGAGCCCGGCCATCATCGCCGCGCTCGCCGAACTTGTCGCCACCTTGGACACCAGCAGGATCGGGACGGCGCGGTTGCCGAGGAACATCCGGCGCAGGTCGGCAAAGCGGTACTTTTCCGTGCTCACCGGCCGGATGCGTTCGCGGACACCGCGCGCAGCGAGTGCGGTGAGCACGAACGAAATGATGGCGATCGCGATCACGTAGGTCTGCCAGCCCGCGGCACCGCCCCCGAGAGCGTCGACCACCGGCAGCGTTATCGCGGTGATCAGCGCCGTGCCGAAGAGATAAGTTGCTCCCTTGATCGAGGCGAGACGGCCGCGAGTCGAGGGGTCACCGGACATGACGGGGAGCAACGAATTGAGCGGGATGTCCATGAAATCGAATGCGATACCCCACAGCAGGTACGTAACCCAGACTGCGACGACGCTCGCCGACAGCCACGCCGGCGCAAGGAACAGTGCCGCGAAACTCACCGTCGCCAGAGCGCCGCCGATCAGGAGGTAGCTGCGGAACCGTCCGTGCTTCGTGGCAGGGAGGTGGTCGACGAGATATCCCATGATCGGGTCGCTCGCGCCGTCGACGATTCGGGCCACCAGGAACAAGCTGCCGACCGCCGCGGCTGCGATGCCGATGACGTCGGTGAGGTAGATCAGGAGAAACGATCCGATGACCGTGCTGAGGATGATGTTGCCGAGGTTTCCGGCGAAGTAGCTCGCCTTCTCCCCGAACCCGAGCGCGGTGTTTGTCCGGACGTCGACCCTGGGAGCGGTCATCGACACGCCTTCCGTTCACGCGATGTTGAAGCACCGTTTTCGGTGCTCATACCAAGGGTGCAGTGCCCGATCAGGGAGATGTAGTGGACAGAAGCCGGATCTCCATTCCAGGATTTTGTGATGGAACACAAAACGACGGTCTTCGTTCCGCCCCAGGTAGGTGGGCGTCCGGCGGCGGAGGTGATACTCGGCGACCGGGAACTGCGCCGGACCGTGATCGCAGCGTTCGCAGAGACCAATCCTGTGCACCGCACTCGTCGGTCCGGCTCCTCGGTTCCCGATATCGAGTGGATCGTCGAGCTGAATCTGCGCCTGATCGCCCGCGTCATGGCGACCGGCGAACATACCCCGGCCGACCCGGATCTCGACACGCTCGCAGCATCGGCGGCTCGGCGTGCCGACGACGGCGCCACCCTCGAGTCCATCATCGCCGCCTACGTCCGCGGGTTCGGCGAGGTGTGGCAGCGGATGGCGCGGTCGGCCGGTCCGGCGGACCTGGAGGACCTGTCGGTCGCGACTGGGCTGCTGTTCACCCAACTCGACACCGTTCTCGGCGTGGTCGCGACCGGCTATGCGAACGAGCGCGCCCGGATGTCCATGCACGAACAGGACGCCAGATTCGCGCTCTTCCAGGCGATGATCTCGGGGACGGATGTCGAAGCCGCAGCCAGACGGGCCGGAATAGGGCTCGCTGCAAAGTATCTGGTTCTCAGTATCACGGGCAGTCCGCCGGCCGACGATGACGCGAGCGAGGCAGTATCGACGCGCCGGCGGGTCCACCGGCTCGAGCGCGTAGTCGACGGGATCGGGTCCGGATCCACGATCGCCGTGCTCGGCGAGGCGGGCGGGACCGCTCTCGTACCGTGGGACGACACCGGCGCGGACGAACCCGTCGATTTGGCCGTGCTCGGTGAGGAACTGTCGAACGCGTGGGGAGGGCCGGTCGTGGCTGGCGCGGAGCTCGCGCCCGTGCATCAGGTGCACGAGGCACTCGCGGTCGCCGAAGAACTCGTCCGAATCGCCCGCCGGACACGCCGAGCGCCGGGGTTGTATCAGCTTTCGGATCTGATGCTCGAGTACCAGCTGTCACGGCCCAGTCTCGCCCACCGCCGTCTGGCGTCGACTCTGGCTCCGATCATCGACAATCCGGAACTTATGGCCACACTCGGTGATTTTGTCGACTCCGGTTTCGATCGACGGGCGACTGCGCGTGCGCGCCACATACACCCGAACACCGTCGACTACCGCATCGGGCGGATTTCGGCCTTGTGTGGGGTGAACCTCGCGACGGCTGAGGGCAGGCAGTTGGTGGCGGCTGCGCTCACGGTTCAGACTCTGGCCGAACCGGGACCGGACGGGCGATAGGATCCGCGGTGGACAGGGGGCTTGCCGCGCCGGCCCGCGACGTGGTCGGCGACAAGACATATTCGTCGAATAGACCCGGGACACGGGAGTTCGCGGTGTCAATCGCATTCCGGTCGGGACTTGACCCACTGTCCGGTTCCGTCCGGGCCGGATCCGTCGGTACCGGCGCTATGTTCGTGTCCTGTCGAACCCGGGCCGGTCGAGGACGTGCTTCAGCGCGTGGAGGGCACCGGTGAGCTGCGGTACCGGCGGTCCGCCGAGGCAGAGCCGGACGCCTGCGTGCTCGGCCTCGGGGTCGACCGTGGTGGCAGCGGGTGGAGTGACGATGATGCCTGCGTGGGCGGCGCGGAGGGTGACCTCCTCTGCGGTGGCGCGCGGCAGGGGAAGCCAGAGGTGGAATCCACTGTGTGGGACGCGGGCTATGTGGCGGTCCAGGATGGTCACGGCGAGGTCGAGCCGTTCTTCGGCTTCGGCACGCAGGGCGAGACCGATGTGTCGGGCGGTGCCGTCGGTGATCCAGCGGCGTGCGACCTCGCACATCAGCGGGCTGAGTGCGAGCGAGGTGACCTGAAGGATGTCGGCGGCATCGGAGCTGCTTGCTTCCGGAGCGACGAGGACACCGATGCGTAGACCCGGGGTGAGGCTCTTTGAGAAGCCGTTGACATAAAAGGTCCGTTCCGGGGCGAGCTGGGCGATCGGCGAGATGTTCCTGGGACGGAACAGCGAGTAGACATCGTCTTCGATGATCGTGACGTCGTGCGCCCGGCAGACCTCGACGATCTTCCGGCGGCGTCGCGCATCCATGGTGGACCCGGTCGGATTGTGCAGGGTCGGAGTGACATACACCGTGCGGCGATGCTCGGGTCCTATCTGCGTGAGGGCAAAGTGAAGAGCATCGGGAAGCATGCCGTGCGCGTCCATCGCTACCGGCACGAGCGTCTGACCGGCCTGTCGCGCGGCGGCGATCGCACCGGGATAGGTGCTGGTTTCGGTGAGTATCACACCGCTTGGACCGGCCGCGGCGGTGAGTGCGACCGAGACAGCGTGCTGGGCGCCGTGGGTGAGCAGCACTCGCTCCGGTGGTGTGTCGAGGCCTTGATCGTGCAGCCAGGCCGTGATCGCGGCCCGGTGGTGCAGACTTCCGGCTGGGTCCGGATATCGGGCGAACGCTTCCGCGTCGAGGGTCCCGGCCAGGGCGGTGAGCGTATCGGCGAGCAGTCTGTCGCCCAGCAACGGTGGCGGCACGTTGACGGACAGGTCGACGATGTCCCGCGACTGTCGTTGGATCCCGGCAACGAATGTTCCGCGTCCGTGGACCCCGCGCACCAGCCCCCGACGCTCCAGTTCGGAGTATGCCTTGGTCACGGTGCCGATGCCGATGCCGAGACGGCCCGCGAGGTCGCGGTGCGCGGGTAACCGTGCGCCTACCCCGACCACTCCGCGGTCGATGTCCTCGGTCAATGCGGACACGAGCCGCTCGTGCACCGTGCCCGGGATCCCGGACAACCGGGGAGTCCAGGGCGACTGCTCACGCATACGCACCTCCTAAAGTGTCACATGACACTAAGCCCATCACCGCTAATAGTGTCACACTTTCGGCATGATGAAGTGTTTTGCCACGGACAGGTTCCGGCGATGAGCGCGGAGTTGTTGCTGCTGCCGCTGCTGCTGTACGCGTTCGTCACGTCGATCACGCCGGGGCCGAACAACGTGATGCTGCTGGCTTCGGGGATCAACTACGGGTTCGTCCGTTCGATCCCGCACATGCTGGGCATCAGCGTCGGCTTCGGGGTGATGGTGTTCGCTGTGGGTCTCGGCCTAGGACAGGTGTTCACGACCTTCCCTCACACCTACACGGTGTTGCGAGTCGTGGGTGCTGCGTATCTGCTGTGGTTGGCGTGGCGTATCGCCACGGCCGCCGGCACACAGACCGACGCAACGACGCGGCGGCCCATGAGTTTCCTGGCTGCAGCGGCGTTCCAGTGGGTGAATCCGAAGGCGTGGGTGATGGCGATCGGAGCGATCACGAACTACACCCCCGCCGGCGCCGGGGCGGGCGTGATCGTGCTCCTCGCTGTGCTCTACGCCGCGGTCAACGGGCCCAGTGTCGCCGTGTGGGCAGCCTTCGGCACGACCCTGAGTGCCTGGCTCACCCGCCCCCGATACCTCCGTATGTTCAACATCATCATGGCTGCACTTCTCGCGGTTTCGCTGTATCCATTACTGACCGCCGAGCTCGCGTGAACCGGCGGCGGTTCGTCCAGGCCCACCGGGGCTGCCGAAACAGCCCTGGTGGGCCAGAGGCGCCGGAGAGATCGATATCGCTGTCCCACTGGGATTCTCGGGCAACCTTTCGCGAGTCGGCAACCCGCGCACTCAGAATCCCGGCGGGCGGCGGAACCCGCCGATCACCTCCGCAAGGCACTGCACGAACCGCACAGCGGTCCGGTCGTGCAAGTACGGTGCGATCACCTGGATGCCGACCGGAAGCCCGTCTCGGGTCGTCCCGACGGGCGCCACCGCCGCGGGCAGATGGTTGAGCGCCGAAGGTGCCATCCACGTGAGCATGTCGCGATACGGCCGGTCCGTGCCGTTGACGCTCAGGGTCCGGACCGACCAACCCGGATCGGGCCGATGGTCGTGTGGGAACGCGGCTGTGGGGCTGACCGGACACAGGAGCACGTCGACGTCACGGAAGAACTCGGCCCAACGGCGGCGGGAATGCTGGCGGCGCTCGTCGAGCATGTGCCAGTCGCGGAAACGGATCGTCAGGTCCGACGCGGATCCGCGGGCAGGTCCGTCCTTCGCGGCGAGTCCCACAAGTTCGGAATACGACTCGTCCGGTTCGATCAACCCACTCTGCGCCATCAGCAACGGCTGATAGAGAGCCATCGTTTCTTCGAGCCCGACCGGACCCGTCCTCGCGACCACGGCGGCGCCTTCGGACCGTATCGCGTCGACTGCCGCCTGCAGGATCGTGACCAGCTCGCCGTCGACCGGGCAGAAGGGATCGTCGAGCCATGCCGCGACCCGGAATCCCCGCAGCGTGTTCGACCTGGCAGGAGGCAATTCCAGGCGCCATCCCGGGGCTCGGTCGTGTTCCGCTCCTGCAAGGACATCCAGACCGAGGTCAAGATCGTCGGCATGCCTGCCGAGTGGACCGAGTACCGCCATGTCGAACTCCGCCAGCGTCCCGGGCGCATGGCCCGAGACACTCCCGTATCTCGGCACGGTCCCGTACGACGGGCGTAGCCCGTAGACACCGCAGAAATGAGCAGGCACCCGGATCGAACCGGCGGTGTCGCCGCCGAGTTCGAGGCCGGTCAGCCCTGCGGCGACAGCTGCCGCGGACCCGCCGGACGAACCGCCCGGCACGCGGGTCGGGTCCCACGGGTTGTTCGTGGTCCCGTAGATCTCGTTGTAGGTCTGCCAATCCCGGGCATCAGCCGGAAGATTGGACTTGCCGAAGACGATCGCTCCCGCGTTCCTGAGCCGCGCGACCGACTCGGCGTCACGCGTCGAGACATGGTGTCCCCACCGGGCCGAACCCCCGGTGGTTCGCATGCCCGCAACCTCGAGACTGTCCTTGATCGTCACCGGTACGCCGTGCAGGCGGCCGAGCGGCTCAGCGCGGGAGACCGCGCGGTCGGCCGCCGCTGCCGCAGCCCTGGCACCCTCCTCGTCCCGGGCGACGATAGCGTTCACCTCCGGATTGAGTCGGTCCACTCGGGCAAGGTAGTGGTCGAGCAGTTCGACGCTCGACACCTCCTTCGCTGCGATGGCGGCGGCGAGCTCGCCTGCGGAGCGGAAGGCCGGATCGGTCATGGAAACCTCCAGTAAGAGCCTGGCCCACGGCGGTGACGGGGCTGGATGAGCGATTCAGGATTGCCGCCGGAGCGGACCGGCCACCAGCGCGGCGTTCCGGCATGCGGTACACCCCATCGGACTCGGCTGCTCGTCTCGATCGAACGTGTGGTTCGCCGGTGGGGGAGGAGCGCGTAGAACGTGAGCGCCGGCCCGCCGATCGAGGTCCCGTCGGGCTCGGGACAGCGCCTCGCGCGGCGGGGCCGGTCGATAACCCGGATGCAGCTGTGATTCCCAGTTCCGCAGTTTCGGTGTGGCGACGACCGTTCGGTCTGTCGCCGCGTCTGCGGACGGCAGGCGAGACGGAGCTCTGCGGTCCGCCTTCTCTCGGAACGTATCCGGATGTGAACCGGGCCCTATTTCCGTTCGCGTACGGTGGTTCTCCAGTATTCGGGGTGAGCGCCGGATCGGAGACCGCGCCTCACCGTCGGGGTGTTTCTTCGAGTACGGAGCGGTGGAGGACGTAACCGCTGAACCACAGCGTCAAGGTCACGCAGAGTATGAGAAGGATGTCGAACAGGATCACCATCGGGACGCTCCGATCCGAAGTAGTTCTCCACATGGAGAGGGTTGCCCTACGATAAACTCTCCACATGGAGAAGTCCACGAGAGGGGTCCTGCTCGACGCGGGGTTGGAGCTGCTCGGCAGGGTCGGGTTCCGCGGATGGTCGATGCGTGGAGTGGAAGACGAGGCGGGTGTCCCGCACGGCACTGCGCGGCACCACTTTACGAACCAGCGTGGATTGGTTCTGGCGATGGTTCGTCACCTACTCGAGGGAGACCTACCGGCCGCCGGTGAATCCCTGGACCAGCAGTTCGCGCGGTGGCTCGATGCGGAGGCGGGGCGCACCCGGGCCCGCTACGAACTCATCGTCGCCTCGTTCCACGACGCAGAGCTCGCCGCGGAACTGGTTCACGGCCGGGATCTCCTCGTTGCTGTTCTGCGAGAGCGCGGGGCGACGCTCGTCGACGCCGCCCAGCTGGTCTCCGCGCTCGACGGAATACTGCTCGACGCGCTGCTTCGACGTCTTCCCCCCGAATCTGTAGAGCCGCAACGAATCATCGAACGGCTCATGCAATGATAGGGTCCGTGACGGCGGCGCTGTTCGCAGAGTGCGACGCAGCCGATCGTTTGTCTCGGCGCACCGATCCTTGTGCGTGTCGAATCGAAAGACGGCCACAGTCAATACGAATGGGCTTGCATCGTTTCGATGGGCAGGCGGTACAGGGCGGTGGCGGACAGACCAATTCCTGAACGCTATTGCCCCGCACGTGATAGGCGAGCACCCAAGCATGACGCCACCGCCGCTACCCTCTGCGGGGCTCTCTGCCCCTTCACCACCTCCGAGGTCAGGAACACATCATGCTGAGTACGATGAGCGATCTGCCGCTGTCGATTTCCCAACTGCTCACCTACGGCAGTACGGTGCACGCCAACGCAGAAGTAGTGACATGGACCGAAGCCGGTCCCCGCCGGCGCACTTACGCGGAGGTGGGCACACGGTGTGCCGCCCTTGCACACGCGCTCCGCGGACTCGGCATCGACAGCGACCAGCGTGTAGCGACGTTCATGTGGAACAACGCCGAGCACCTGGAAGCGTACCTGGCGGTACCAGCGATGGGAGCGGTCCTGCACCCGCTCAACATTCGTCTGTTCCCCCAACAACTTGTGCATATCATCAACCACGCCGAGGACCGGGTGATCCTTGTAGACGGGACACTTCTTTCCCTTTTGAGTCCGCTGCTTCCACGATTGAAGACCGTCGAGCATGTCATCGTTACCGGCGAGATTCCTCCCGACTTCGTGACACCCGACGAAATTCGTGTCCACTCCTATGAGGATCTGCTGGTCGGACAGCCAACCGATTTCCGCTGGCCGCAGCAGGACGAGCGTACGGCGGCTGCAATGTGCTATACCTCCGGAACGACCGGTGACCCGAAGGGGGTGGCGTACTCGCATCGCTCGATCTGGCTTCACTCGATGCAGGTATGCATGAGCGACGCGGCGAATCTGCGGCAAGGCGACCGTGCATTGGTAATCGTGCCCCAGTTCCATGTCCTCGCCTGGGGACTGCCGTATGCAGCGTTCATGATCGGGACCTCGTTGGTCATGCCGGATCGATTTCTGCAGCCGGCGCCACTGGCGGAGTTGATTGCCGCAGAGCAGCCCACGTTCGCTGCCGCCGTTCCCACCATCTGGCAGGGTCTGCATCAGTACCTTGAACAGCACCCGCAGGACATCTCGATGATGCGGGAAGTGCTCATCGGTGGCGCTGCCGTCCCCCCCGGCGTTGCTGCACGCTTTCGAAGACGATCATCGTGTGTCGGTTCTGCACGCATGGGGTATGACCGAAACATCCCCCCTGGGCTCGGTGGCGCGGCCCCCGGCTGGAATCAGCCGGGGGGAGCAGTGGCCGTACCGCTACAGTCAGGGGCGCTTCCCGGCCTCCGTGCAGGCGCGGCTGGTCGACGATCAAGGCAGAGTCCTTCCGCATGACGGAGTGGCCGTTGGTGAGCTACAGGTACGCGGCCCCTGGATCACCTCGTCCTACCTCGGGGACGACGCCACGGACAAATTCGACGACGGATGGCTGTGTACCGGCGACGTGGGGTCCATTACTGCGGACGGCTATCTGAACCTGTCCGACCGCACCAAGGACATGATCAAGTCCGGCGGCGAATGGATCTCTTCGGTCGAGTTGGAGAACGCGGTCATGGCTCACCCTGCGGTGGTCGAGGCGGCCGTCATCGGTATTCCGGACGCGAAGTGGGATGAACGCCCGCTGGTGGCTGTGGTACTGCGGGAAGAGAGCGCAGCCACCGTGGCCGACCTGCAGCAGTACCTGGTAGACAAGGTCGCCAAGTGGCAACTGCCCGAGAACTGGGCGGTGGTCGAAGAGGTGCCCAAGACCAGCGTGGGCAAGTTCGACAAGAAGCGGTTGCGCGCGGATTACCACGAAGGCGGCCTTACTGTCAGTCGGCTCTGATCGGTCACCCGAACACCCGTCGATGCGGCCGACCGCCTGGTCGGCCGCGTCGGTCGGTGGCAATTGTGCAACGCGTTTCGTACATCGCTTTCTCGTCCCGAGGGATCGAGCTCGATTCCCATCGCACGCGTTTTCGCGCGTGCTCCGTCCGATCAGTGACGAGTGAGACCGGCAGGTCGACCCGGAATGCCGATTCCCAGCCGACGAACCCTCCTTCTCGACTTCGACAACGAAACCACCCGGGCACGTGCCGACCGGAATGTGCGACTCACCAGATCGTGTCCTGCGGAACAAGATTGAACATCAGTGGCAGCGTCGACTGCCGCAGACTACTCGTCCCAACACCGGACCGCTCACGGCCTGGCCTGCGGTGCTACTTCGGTGAACTTGTTGTCGCCTCAGCCGTGAGGCGATCGGATCTTGATGAACCTCGCCTGTCAGGAGGCAACACTCGTGTACAAACTGCTTCTGCGCTTGATGTTTCTGCTGTCTCCGGAACGGGTACACCACCTTGCGTTTCGAGTGATGTGTGTAGTGACGGCATGGCGCCCGTTGCGGTCGTTGGTGGCACGCGTTCTCGGCACTTCCGACCCGGTCCTACGAACGCGTGCCTTCGGCATCGACTTCCCCGCCCCACTCGGCCTGGCGGCCGGATTCGACAAGAGCGCCACTGGTGTGAATGCCTGGGGCGCGATGGGATTCGGATACGCCGAGATCGGAACCGTCACCGCGCAGGCTCAGGCCGGTAACCCGAAACCGCGAGTGTTTCGCCTGTCCGCGGATCGTGCTCTGCTCAACCGGATGGGCTTCAACAACTACGGTGCCGAGCATGTCGCATCCGAGCTTCGCTGCCGCCACACATCGCTGCCGATCGGCGCGAACATCGGTAAGACAGGAGTCGTGCCACCAGAGGGTGCAGCCACCGACTACGCTACAAGCGCACGCCTGCTCGGGGAGGTAGCGGATTTCCTCGTCGTCAATGTCAGCTCACCGAACACTCCCGGACTACGTGACCTGCAGGCGGTGGAGTCGCTCCGGCCAATTCTCACGGCTGTCCTTGGCTGTGTGGACGTTCCGGTGCTGGTAAAGATCTCTCCCGACTTATCGGATGACGACGTCGATGCCGTCGCTGATCTCGCCGTCGAACTCGGCCTGGCGGGTATCGTCGCCACGAACTCGACAACCTCTCGGACTGGTTTGGTGACCCCCGCGGACCAGGCTGCAGCGCTGGGCGCGGGTGGCATCTCCGGCGCACCCATCGCGGACCGTTCCCTCGAAGTGTTGCGCCGCTTGCGCGCCCGCGTCGGTGACCAGCTAACCCTCGTCTCCGTCGGTGGGATCGAGACCGTCGACCAGGCATGGGAACGTATCCTCGCCGGAGCGTCTCTGATCCAAGCGTTCACAGGGTTCATCTACGGCGGACCGTTTTGGATGAAGCGTATCCACCATGGACTGGCCCGCAAAGTCCGCGAGGGTGGCTACATCTCGATCACAGAGGCAGTGGGGGCTGGGACACCTCCGGTAGAGATCTGCACGTGGCGCGGCACGTCGCAGTGACCTGCTCGACCGCACCGAAGACTGTCGGTGACGTGACCGCGTTGGCGATCTGCAACGATGGCCCGCTTGACCGGAGGTCACGGCATTGCGTAGGGCACACCGGGCTCAGTCCGGACACAGGACGTGAACGAATCCCGGATGGATTCATCGGGTACGTCTGCGAACCATGCGAAGAGTCGATCCGAGTCACAGTGATCGACCCACCGGCTCTCCAGTGCACGACCCGCGGGCGTTGCCGCCTCGTGGCCCTGAAGTCTTCACAGATTGCGCGATCACCGCATTGGGGTTTCGCCGAGGGCGGATCCGCTCACAGCAGCGCGGCATTGCCGACCGTCTCGTGGCGCTGAATGGTGATGGCATGTCAGAAAACACGATCGATCCCACTGCGGTGTTGGACCGCGATCTGAACCAGCGACTGTTCGCACAGCGGATGATCCTGCTCGGTGATGCGCTCGAACAGGCCAATACCAACCGCATCTGCACCGCCCTACTCGTGTTGGCCGCCGAGGACCCGGAGTCGGACATCGCCCTGGTAATCAACTCCCCGGGGGGTTCCGTCCCCGGGATGCTGGCCATTCGCGATTGCATGCGTGCCGTGCCCAATGACGTCACTACCGTGAACCTGGGCATGGCGTACAGCGCCGGCCAATTCCTCCTGTCCTCCGGAACCCGCGGCAAGCGAGTGTCTCTCTCACACGGGAAAGTGCTGCTGCATCAGGGTTCCGGTGGGGTGGGTGGCTCGGCCCCGGACGTGGCGATCCAGGCCGACGATATCCGCCACACCCGGGACACAGTTCTCGCCTGCATCGCAGAGGACACCGGCCGGTCCGTTGACCAGATCACGGAGGACTCGTTACGCGACCGGTGGTTCACCGCGGAGGAGGCACTCGAATACGGTTTCATCGACCGGATCGCAACCTCACTCGACGACCTGATCCCCCGTCGGCTCCCGCGGACCTTCGGCCTGGGGGTGGCGAAGTGAGCACCTACACGATCCCCTATGTCACGCTCTCGACCTCGAGCGGCGAACGCACCGTGGACATCTACAGTCGGTTGCTGGCCGAACGGATCGTCTATCTGGGCACCGCCGTCGATCAAGGCGTCGCGAACGCAATCATCGCGCAATTGCTCCATCTGGAGAGCGACAGCCCGGATCGTCCGATCTCCCTGTACATCAACTCGCCCGGAGGGGCCATCGCGTCGGTCCTGGCCGTGTACGACGCAATGCAGTTCGTGCGCGCACCGATCGAAACCACCTGCGTGGGCGAGGCGGTCGGCAGCGCGGCGCTGTTGTTGGCCGGCGGCACCCCCGGCCGACGGGCGATACTGCGCCATGGCCGGGTCGTGTTGCATCCGCCCATGACCGAGGGCGGTCGCGCGGCCATTCCGGATCTCGTGATCGAGGCCGAAGAGATCGAACGCGTGCGCAGGTTGCAGGAACAGATCCTCGCCGACCGTACCGGCCGCAACGCCGATCAGGTACGACGCGACATCGAACGACAGTTGGTTCTCACACCCGACGCGGCGATCGACTACGGCATCGTCGACACCGTCGTCGCCAATCGCTCGACACATTGACCGAGGCACCGATCGCAGTGCGCCGCCGACCGACTCACGTCGGTGACGCACTGCGAATCCGGTAAGCGCTCGGCGGTACGGAGTGTTCAGGCCGCCAGGCGCACCGGCGCTGACAATCGGAATTCTCTTTCCGAGTTTGACTGTGGCGCGGGGACGAGCCGATATGCCCGACAGGCAAGTCCCTCGACGCTTGTCCCCAAAGCCCCGGCGACAGCGTCGAGCACTTCCGACGAAGGGTCTTTGACCCCGCGCTCGACTTCTGAGAGATACTGGGGTGACACCCCGGCCCGCTCGGCAACGTCTGCCAAGCGCTCGGCACGATCGGTGCGAAGTTGCCGGATCTGCTCGCCGACCACTTCACGCCACAACCTGTTCGGACCCCCCCTTGCGTCGGGCGCCGGTTCGTTCAATCCCCCATCCGTTTCCGGGACCGACGAGGTCTCGGGGAGCGACAAGACTGCATGCGGCACAACGGTCAAGTCCGTACCCTCGGCCGGCACAGGCACTGTTTCTGCGAGTCGGACCTCGGCGTCTCGGTGGAAGAGACTCTGCACATACACGACGACCATGACTGCAGGCTACTCGCTCACGGGCAGTGGCAAGTGGTGCTAGGAGACCGAATCCCTCCGCGCGGTGTCCTGGTGTGAATTTCGTTGCGTGGCCCATGCGATGAGTTCGTCTGGGTTGAAACCGGTGATCGTCTGTCCTCGAAAACCGCTGGTTCGTTGCCGGTCGCGGTCCAGTTATGTCGAACGCAATGCTGCGGAGCGTGCCGAGGTGCTCGAATAGCTCGCCGAACTTGATCACCACAGCAGATTTCGAGCAGGTCAGATGGGTCTCGCCAGTGCAGACATGCCCCTGCGAAGGCGGTATCAGCGGTTCCTGCCCGAGCCGGTGGTCAATGCGGGCCGTCCTCATGTGTCCGAGTCCGTTGGCGCCCCACTCATTTCCGTGCCTGAGCGCTCTTGCGGCATACCCCTAGGGGGTATAGTGTCCTCGTTGTCAAAGATACCCCATAGGGGTATAGAGAAGGGGGAGAACCATGACCACGAACGAGTACCGGGTGATGGGCATGACCTGCACCCACTGCGAGATGTCGGTCCGTGAAGAAGTCGGTGAGATTCCCGGCATCGAGGACATCCAGGTCAGCGCGAAGACAGGCACTCTCGTCGTTACCGGCTCCGGCGAGATCGACGACGCGCAGGTCCTCGCAGCCGTGGAAGATGCCGGTTACTCGGCTGTGCGGGCTCGATGAGAGCGCGAATGCGACCCGCGCTGTACCGGGCCGGCCGGGTAGGCGCGTTCGGTCTCACCCACCTACCCGGGAACGGGCTGGACGAACGCACGCGCCGCGGTCGGATCACCGACTGATTCATTCGTAAGCAAGGAGATCAGACCATGCGGACTCCGATCAAGCTCGGCGGGTTCGTTGCCGCACTGGCCGCGGTACTCGGCATTTCGTTCGGTGTCGGCAACGCCGTCGGACCCCTCGGGCACGCAGACACGAACACACACCTCACAGAGGGTGGGATCATGACAAACTCCACCAACCAGCCCCCGTCTAGTCGTACGGAGACTGGGCACGTCAGCAAGGCAGGTGGCGACCTGCCTGGTGGCTTGATGGTTTCGCAGGACGGATACACCTTCGTGGCGGACGAGACCATCCTCGCGCAGGGTCGCACGACGTTGACCTTCCACATTCTCGACCCCGACGGGCTGCCGCTCACCAACTTCCAACCCACCCACGACACGGACCTGCACTTCTTCGCCGTGAGCCGCGATCTGAACCGCTTCAACCACCTGCACCCAGGGATGGACGACTCCGGCACGTGGAGTATCGACCTCGACCTCACTCCGGGAGCCTGGCGACTGCTGGCCGATTTCCGTCCGGTCGGGCAAGACACCATGACGCTCGGCAGCGACGTGTTCGTTGTCGGCGAATACCAGCCGCAGCCGTTACCACCAGCCGACGCCACAGCTACGGTCGACGACTACACGGTGACATTACGCAGCGGGCTTACTGCCGGCGAGTCCGGTGAACTGATCCTGACGGTCGCCCGTGGCGGCGAACCGATCACCGATCTCGAGCCCTATCTGGCTGCCTACGGACACCTGGTGGCGTTGCGCGCCGGTGACATGGCCTATCTGCACGTGCATCCCGAAGGAGAACCGGGCGACGGCACCACCGCAGCGGGACCGGAGATCGCCTTCCACGCCACCGCCCCGTCCGCCGGTGCCTACCGGCTGTTCCTGGACTTCAAACACGACGGTGTCGTCCGGACCGCGGCGTTCACCGTCCTCGCCGCAGCAAGCGAATCCAACTCAGCTGCAACCACAGACGAAGCCAACTCCGGGGCCCACGGCGATCACTCTCACAACTGATCCCCTCCGATCCCGGGGCAGCGCGCCCAGTCGGCGCTCACCAGAAAAGCACGAAAGGCAGAACAGTCCATGACTGCGCTCAACGACGTCACACCGTCGTCCGGCGGTGACCGCCAGGTCGAGCTCGCCATCGGCGGAATGACCTGTGCCTCATGCGCGAACCGCATCGAGCGCAAACTCAACAAACTCGATGGTGTGACCGCGACGGTCAACTATGCCACCGAAAAAGCGAAGGTCACCTATGTCGACGGCATCGATCGATCCGTTCTCGTCGAGGCGGTGGAGCAGGCCGGTTACACCGTGCAGCTGCCGCAACCGCCGAACTCCACCGATACAGCGAGCGGTGCACCAGCTGGCGTTCGGGACGAGGACGGCCCGGTTCGTGCACTGCGTACCCGGGTGATCGTCTCCGCGGTGCTCAGCGTCCCGGTGATCGCAATGGCGATGATCCCCGCCCTGCAGTTCACCTACTGGCAGTGGCTCTCACTCACCCTGGCGGCACCGGTGATCGTGTGGGCCGGTTACCCGTTCCACAAGGCAGCATGGACGAATCTTCGGCACAGCACCGCCACGATGGACACCCTGATCTCGATGGGCACCGGTGCCGCCCTGCTGTGGTCGCTCTACGCACTGTTTTTCGGTACCGCCGGAGAACCCGGGATGACACACCCATTCGAGTTCACGATCGCTCGCGGGAACGGTGCCGGCAACATCTACCTCGAGGTCGGTGCGGGTGTCGTCACGTTCATCCTGCTCGGCCGCTATTTCGAGGCCCGCTCCAAACGCCGTGCCGGGGCCGCACTCCGCGCGCTGCTCGAGCTCGGAGCCAAGGAGGTCTCGGTTCTGCATAACGGACGCGAGGAACGGATCAGCATCGACCGGCTGGCCGTCGGCGATCGTTTCATCGTCCGCCCCGGAGAGAAGATCGCCACCGACGGCAGGATCGTCGAGGGATCGTCCGCCGTCGACGCCTCGATGGTCACCGGCGAATCCGTCCCCGCCGAGGTGGTCCCAGGCGACGCCGTGGTCGGCGCCACCGTCAATGCGGGCGGACGCTTGGTGGTCGAAGCTACCCGCGTCGGTGCCGACACCCAGCTGGCACAGATGGCGCGAATGGTCGAAGACGCGCAGAACGGCAAGGCCCAGGCACAGCGGCTCGCCGATACAATCTCGGGCATCTTCGTCCCGATCGTGATCGCCCTGGCCGTCGCGACATTCGGGTTCTGGGCCGGCGCCGGTGGCTCCATTACCGCAGCATTCACCGCCGCTGTCGCGGTGCTGATCATCGCCTGCCCGTGTGCCCTGGGCCTGGCCACTCCGACCGCGCTGATGGTCGGCACCGGTCGCGGCGCGCAACTCGGCATCCTGATCAAGGGACCGGAAGTGCTCGAGACCACTCGGCGTATCGACACCGTGGTGCTCGACAAGACCGGCACGGTCACCAGCGGGCAGATGACGCTCCTCGACACGATCGTCGCCGACGGCGAGAACGAGCAGGAACTCCTCCGACTTGCCGGCGCTCTCGAAAATGCCTCGGAGCACCCGATCGCCCAAGCGATCGCCCAGGGTGCCACAGCGCGGGTTGGCACGCTGCCGGCGGTCGAGGATTTCGCCAACATCGAAGGACTCGGCGTGCAGGGCATCGTCGCAGACGGCGAGCACAGCCGCGCCGTGCTCGTCGGCCGCTCCCGTCTGCTCGCCGACTGGTCTCAGCACCTGTCCCCGAAACTGGAGTCCGCAATGACGGCCGCCGCAGAAAAGGGTCAGACCGCGGTAGCGGTCGGCTGGGACGGCAAGGCCCGCGGTGTCCTGGTGGTAGCCGACGCAATCAAACCGACCTCCGCAGACGCCATCGGGCAGTTGAAGGACCTGGGGTTGACCCCGGTACTGCTTACCGGCGACAACACCGCCGTGGCGCACGCGGTCGCCGCAGCGGTCGGAATCGACGCGCAGAACGTGATCGCCGAAGTGATGCCTGCCGACAAGGTTGCGGTGGTCACTCGATTCCAGCAGGAGGGCAAGAAGGTAGCCATGGTCGGCGACGGTGTCAACGATGCTGCCGCCCTGGCTCAGGCGGACCTCGGTCTGTCCATGGGCACCGGCACCGACGTAGCGATCGAAGCCTCCGACATCACCCTCGTGCGTGGCGATCTACGGGCAGCCGCTGACGCGATCCGGCTCTCGCGCCGCACATTGGGCACCATCAAGGGCAACCTGTTCTGGGCCTTCGCCTACAACGTCGGCGCGCTGCCGTTGGCGGCGGCCGGACTGCTCAATCCGATGTTGGCCGGGGCTGCGATGGCGTTCTCCTCGGTGTTCGTCGTTTCCAACAGTCTGCGGTTGCGCAACTTCAAGGCGGCCCAAACCCCTGCCCACGCCAGCGCCGGTGCACAGGTCCGGCGAGAGCCGGTCAACGCCTGAGCTGACCGACACTCGCGGCCGAGCGGTCGACCGCCAACCATTGGGGCCGGCCGACCACGACGCAGCATCCACAAGATCTGCCCGGCCGGCACCGACAGCATCCGGTACGTGCCAGGTGCGTTGTCCGGCCTCGGCGGACGAACCGCCCCGGGCGAGAACGCCCGGGGCACAACTCGAAAGGAAGGGAACATCATGTCCACCACGAACACCTACCACGTCTCCGGAATGAGCTGCGGCGGCTGCGCCCGAAAAGTCACCGGGCAGGTCGAGCAGATACCGGGCGTTACCGACGTCCACGTCGACCTCGCCACCGGTGGCATCGCCGTGACGAGCAACGATCCGATCGACGACAACACCGTCACGCAGGCGATCGAACGGGCCGGCTACCAGCTCGCCCGCTGACGCTCGCTTCCGGTCCTGCACGCGTACTCCCTGCTGCGGCCCGCCGGTCACCTCGGCGACCGGCGACCCGCAGCGCTCCATTCTCACCCATCCGCACCCAGAAGCGCTCTGCCGGCGCGAAGGATTCCTATGTCTCGTCTTCCCCAACTCACACCCGATACCGCGGTCGGTGCCTCTCGTGATCTGCTGGGCGACCTCGTCGCTCGGTACGGTCAGGTCGGCGCCATGGTCTCCACCATGGCGCACTCGCCAGCTGTTCTGGGCGGCTACCTGCAGCTGAGTCGAGCAATGAATCGGGCCAAACTCGATCGCAGGACCAGTGAGCGCATCTCGATCGCGATCCAGACCCAAGTGGGATGCCGACTGTGTCTCGACTCGCACATCGCGGCGGCCCGCGCTGTGGGCGTCGGCGGCAAGGAGATCGAACGCGCCCGCGCCGGCACCTCCGCCGATCCTGCGGCCGCGGCAATCATCGCACTCGCACTGCAGATCTACCGTGAACCGACCTCGATCACCGACGACCAGATCACCACCCTGCACAACCACCACTTCAGTGACCGCGAGATCGTCGACGTCGTGGGTATCGTCGCCCTCAACATCCTCACTGGCGCTTTCAATCTCGTCGCCGGTCTGCAATTAGGATGAACATGTCCACCATGACAACGACGCTGGCACGACTCACCCGACATCCCGCAACCCGAACAGTAGCTCGCTGTGCGGTGGGGTGTGCTCTGGCGATGGTCGGGTCCCGACTGGCGCGGCCACACCATCCCCGATCGACTTATCCCCCCGGCCCGTATGGCAAGGGATGCTCGTAAGGACACCGGCTATCAGGAGGACACCATGGCCACTGGCCACCCCTATTGGCGCGGCCCCTACTCCAGCCGAATGCCATGAACATATCGGGCATGGTTACATCAATTCCAAGGACTAATACCTCAAGCGGCTCAAGGGGATCGAGGGACAAGCCCGCGGATTGCAGAAGATGGTCGAGGATGAAAAGTACTGCATCGACATCCTCACCCAGGTCTCCGCCATGACGAAAGCTTTGCAGGCCGTGGCGATCGGGCTACTCGAAGACCACCTCGGTCACTGTGTCGTCGATGCTGTTGTCGCCGGTGGTCCGGAAGCAGAGGCGAAGATCAAAGAGGCAACGGACGCGATCGCTCGACTCGTCCGTTCCTGACCAGGATGGCAGCTCGGCACTCGCTGGCCGAGGTCGCGATAGTCCGGGCGTCGACGATGCCTGGAGGCAGGACATCGTGGGCGGCAATCTCATCGTGAGAGGACCAGTGTGGCGAGCGAAATGCAGGAACGCGCCGGAGCCCTCGCAAACGTTCGGTCGCTGGCGAAGCAGACTAGGATCACATCGGGAACCGGCCGCGCGCGTCGTTCGAGATTCGTCGAGGCGGCCCCGACGAAGCCATCCCTGCCGCGGCCCACAGTGCGACTCCCGCCGTCGCACGCGTCGACGCACCGTACACGTCCCATGGGGATTCTGCGGCGCCTGTCGATTCGGTCGCTACGGGCGACATCGACGTTCGCGGAAACCCGTTCTTCTGACGACTGGACACGATGCTCATCTGCACTGACGAGCGAAGGCGCAGCGATCTTCAGACTTGCTCTCACCCTCGGGGAATGGGACGCCCTTCCGGAGACCTTCTACAACACAGTGCCCGCCTCGTGAGAGCAAGCGATCCGATGGCTCGTCGAGTCATCTTGCAATGCACGGGACATCGGTTCCTGCGCACTATCGGCGGATGGTGAAACGGTACATCTCGTTCGGTGAGCCGATTTCGGTCGCACGTAACTCGCCACGGACACCGGCGTAGGCTCCGGTCCCTCCGGTGATGGTCATATCAAGATCCTTGCCACGCTCCCACAGCGCGGCCGCCGTGATCTGGCCACCAGCAAGCCGGTTGGAGATCACGCATTGCTGCGTGATCGTGGTGCCGGCGATGTCGACGGTCTGGCAATGCCCACCACCGTCGCCGGCCCTTCTTCCGTTCTCATCGACAAGGTCGTACGAGTACACGTACATGTCACCCAGCTTGGGCTCCGCCGCCGGGCCTGCATACTGGTCGTTTGCGACTTTCAAGTTGATTGATTCCGTCTGGACCTCGGAGTCGGGGGCCGCGACTGTTACGGACTCGGAGGTACCGGCGGGTTCATTCGAGCAGGCCGAAAAGAGCACGGTGACCCCCGCCAGGGTAGCCGCGCCCAGAGCAATAGAAGCCATCCGATCCATCGATTCCTCGATTCCGTTGGAGCTCAGGAAAAGCACTTCCTGTTTCGGGTGCGCCGGAATTGTTTCGTGCCGATGGCGTGCACTCCACAAGAGTGTTCCGGGAGCCGGAACGCTGTCGGTTTCCGCTCGGCAGGGATTGTCGCCCTCTCAGGCTTCGAGTCCATGTAGATCGGAGAGGCCCTCGGGATCCGGGCATGCGGCGCGCCGGCTGAGAGTCTCAGGTCCGGGTTGCTCGGCCGCATGAAGCCCGTCGCGATCGCCATCAGACTCGTATGGTGACCAGCGCGCATAGGGCGTTCGCGGCGGGGCTCAGCGGTCCGTGCGCTCGAGTTACCAGAGCGAGGCGGGCGGACACTCCCGGGGTGATCGGGACCGCACGGACACGCCCTTGGCCATCGTCCTCCGCGATCTCGGATACAGGCAGAATTGCAGTTCCGAACCCCCGATGTGCGAGTCGCGCCGCCACCTGCGGATCGCTGACTTCGAACGCTACGTGAGCTCGCAGGGCGGCCTCGGCGAGGCTCGCATCGAGAGCCGAACGGACACCCGTGCCGCGGGGCAGCGTGATCAGTGGGCGTCCGGCAAGCTCGTGAAGGCCGGCAGTGGGCTTGTCGGATAGTGGATCGGTGCAGGCTACAAGGGCAACGAGCGACTCCTCCCGGACGATGCGACAAGCGACACCCGGCGGCGAGCCGCCGCCCAGGCCGACGAAAGCCAGGTCCAGTCGTCCGGTGCGGACCTCCCTGAGGAGGGATTCCGACCCCTGTTCCGTCAGGGTTATCTCGATGTCCGGGTAGCGGACGTGAAAGTCCGATAGCAGCGCGATGAGGTCGAGCGCCGCTGAGGGCACCGAGCCGATACCGACGTGCCCACGGACCAGGCCTGCGACCGCATCTGCCGCATCGCGCGTCGCCGATGCGGCCGCGACTGCGGCGCGCGCGTAGGGCAGTACTGCGGTACCGACCTGGGTCAAGGTCACGCTCCGCCCCGATCGGTCCAGAAGGGCGTGCCCCAGTTCGCGTTCCAGTTGGCGAATCTGGGCGCTGACACCTGGTTGCGTGACGTGCAGTCGATCCGCTGCTCGGCTGAAATTCGCCTCGTCGACGACAGCCAGAAAGTACCGCAGTTGGCGCAGTTCCATAACTATTCATTCTAGCTTCCAGACGAACCAGCTCTTGGACGTATCACTGGGGTCGGGCCTAGGGTGGTCATCGACTTGCTGTCGAACGAAACTGATTGCAATTCAACCCCGTTGGTTCTTCCAGTACGTGCACACGCGGCGGTCATATTCCCCGAGCGAAAGGGCAACTCATGCGTCTCCCCAATCAGTTCTTGGTTTACGTCAGCGATGCCGCCTCGGCGGCAACGTTCTACGGCGAACTGTTCGGCATGCAAGCCGAAATGCTCAGCAGCCGCTACGCGATCTTTGATCTGGGCGGCGGCGTCGTTCTCGCACTCTGGGGGAGAAGGGGTCGGACGGCCGATACTTCCACTGGTCCAACCTTCGAGGTTGGGCTCCTGGTCGAAGGGGGAAGCCCGAAGATCCTCGAGATCTACGACGAATGGGTGGACAAAGGCGTCGAGATACTGGAGGAACCGTCCGAGGGTGTATTCGGAATGACCTTTACAGCCGCGGACCTGGATGGCAACCGACTGCGGGTAGCGCCGGTCGATCACTGAACATGGATTGCGGTGGCGGTGCACCACCACAGGAAACAACGCCTTGCACCGAATGTGTACTCCCGGGAGACATACCCAGGAGGTGAGTCCTTGCAGACGTATTGCGTCAGCATGATGCTGGCTTGTGGCTCTCCGTCGTCCTGACGATCGGGGACCAAGCGGGACGGCGCCGCGTTCGGTGGCCGTGCGTCTCACCGTTCGGTCGAGGTCGGCCGATTTGAAAGTCGCCGGGCCGAGACCTACCTTCAGGCCCCCGACCTCACCAGGCCGGCTGCTGTTGCGAGCCTCAGTGTTCCGGTCGTGAAGATCTTCGGTGATTGTGTCAGATCCACTTCGACGATCCTCACGAACGAATGGAGCTCGATCGTCGAACAGGACACCGTCAGGTCTTTTCCCCTCGTCACGCACCACGATCGATGCCGTGGCATGCCTGCAGATTGAGGAGGGACGGATGCCATGGCCGAATAGTTACGGAGTAGGTTCGGCCACAGAGGATACCGGTGGTGACTACTCCGCCGGATCCGAATTGCGTGTGAGGCCGATGTATCCCCACAATGCGAGAGCGACTACGGCAACGCCGGTGATGAACAGTGCGCGTTGGCATCAGTGGACATCCGGGTATCGGTAGCCCTCACGGGAATGCGGAGCAGCGGGGCAGCTACCTTATCCGCATGCTCAATCAGATCGAGACGGTAACTGTCACAGTTTCGGCGCACTGCGACGACTCGTATCGGACTGTTGAACGGTGCGCCCAGCAACAGTGGGCCGACATACTGGCTGGGCGCGGCGACCGGTGGACTGACGCCGGCCTCCACCTTGTCGACCGCCAACCTGACACCGACATTGTCAGTCATCTTGTGTACCGGTTCGAAGGAACAACCGTCGAGTATGCAAGTGGCTTCAGCTCGTAGAAGGCCACGCCTCCGCACAAGAGAACTTGTTGGACTGCTCTGCCGTTGCCCGGTCGACACCGAAGCAGTCCGGTGCCGGCTGCCGATCACCAGTGTCGAGCGAGGGGAACCGAGTCCTGATGCTCTCGATCTGCCGATGCAACTCGCCCAAGGTTTCCATCAGAGAGCGCCGGAGTCGTCCTTGGTCGGGACTGGCTACAGCTGCATGATGACTTGGGCGTTCGAGTGTGTGGAGCCGTTCACGGCGCGGACGCAGTGGTGGCTGACCACCTGCCACAGCTGTGGGGTGAGGGCGCATACCGCCTCGACTACATCGTGGGCAAGAACGCTGCCGGGATGGCCGGGCGAATGCATTTCGCGTCAGCATCGCGACAACGACAGCCGCCGGACCATCCCAAGCGGGCGGCAGCCGGTTTCAGTGGACGCGACTGCACCGGAACCGACCCCATTTGGGACAATTAGGCTGGTGTCAAGCTCACCCGGAGAAGTTCACTGGTGCGCCGGGAGGACCTCCGGTTCAGTCGTTACCTAACGAAATTAACTGTGCCACAAGAAGCTTCGTGCACCTGTGATGGCGCTCATTGATCCTGCTCAGTCCTGCTCACCGAAAGTGCTCACCCGTGTGGCTCCGCCGATGAGGGCGGGTCTCCTTCGATGCTGGTG
>NZ_JBSFRH010000050.1:0-47103 GCF_053589135.1 Rhodococcus sp. NPDC003382 | reverse complement strand
GGTTGCGGGGTTGGTCCACCGCTCTTCTTGGGCGGGGCCGCCCGGGGGGGGGGGTGGTGGTGGGGTGGTGGTTTTTGGTCGGGGCTGCTGCCGAAACCACGCACGGGTCTTAACGGGCGGGGACGAAGACCCGGCCGCCGCCGAACCTTCGATGAAGCAGTCGCCTATATGTCATCCTCGATTGAAAGTCAATGGTTGACGGATCGGGAGTGTGCCAGGTTACATCTTAGCGGTAAGTCTTTAAGGACTTAAGTATCTGGCTTCCGAGACCGAGGACCCCGATGACACCGGTATCGACACACATGTCCAGTACCACCGAGACGATCAGTGCCAGGCTCGAACGGCTCCCGATGAGCCGCTGGCACATCAAAGCGCGCGTCATCGTCGGCGCCGTCACCTTCTTCGACGGCTTCGACCAGCTGATGATCGCGTACTCCCTTCCCGTGCTGATTCCCAAGTGGAATCTCACCCCGGCATCCGTCGCCTGGGTCATCGCGATCGGGGGTATCGGCATGCTCGTCGGTGCGCTCGGCGGCGGCTGGCTCGCCGACCGCGTCGGCCGGCTGAACGTGATCATCGGATCACTCGCGCTGTACGCGGTGATGAGCCTCGGTATGGCCTTCACCGACTCCCTGATGCTGTTCCTGATGTTCCGATTCGTGCAGGGCATCGGCCTCGGTGCCGAGGTACCCGTCGCGGCCACCTACATCGGCGAGATCACCAAGGCCCACAACCGCGGACGATTCGTCCTGCTGTACGAGGTGATCTTCCCGATCGGCCTGGTCGCCTCGGCGATCGTCTCCGCCTGGGTCGTACCCCGATTCGGCTACGAAATCCTGTTCGCGCTCGGCGCCGTCCCGGTCCTGCTGCTTCCCGCGCTGTTCAAGCTGCCCGAATCCCCACGGTGGCTCGCCTCCCGCGGCATGCACGACGAGGCCGAGGCTGCGATGAGCCGGATCGAAACCGAGATCACCGACCGGTACGGAAAGACGCTCCCCGAGCCCGAACCCGTCGCCCCGATCGTCGCCGACACCACCCGCGGTCGCTTCCGTGAGGCGTTCCAGGGCATCTACCTGCGTCGCACGCTCATGCTCGCCGCCATCTGGGGCTGCGCCTACTTCGTCAACTACGGCATCGCATCCTGGCTGCCCACCCTCTACAGCACCGTCTTCGACGTCGGAGTCGACACCGCGCTGCACTACAGCATCTTCACGACCGTCGCCGGCCTCATCGGCTGCCTGATCGTCGCGTTCCTCATCGATAATCTCGGCCGCCGCATCTGCATCACCGCGTCGATGGTGCTGTGCGCCGCCCTGCTGTTCCTGCTCGCCGCGACCGGCACCGGATCGGCGATGTCGGTCCTGCTGTGGTCCGCCGGTGCGGCCCTGTTCGTCTTCGCCGTCAACATGGCCCTGTACGTCTACACCGCCGAGCTGTACCCGACCCGGATGCGCGCCATCGGCTGCGCGATCGGCGGAGCCGCCGGCCGGCTCGGCATCATCGTCGGACCACTGGTCGTCGGCGGCATCATGGGCGCCGGCGGAACCCTCGCGCTCGTGTTCGGAACCTTCGGCGCCGTCGCACTCGTCGGTGCGGTCGTCGTCGGCCTGTTCGCGGTCGAGACCCGCGAGAAGACCCTCGAGGAGATCTCCCAGTGACCACCACCGCAGACCTTCGTCCCGCCACGGCTCCCCACCCCACGACCCTCGAGTTCGTTCCCGTCCTCGACGAGATCGCGGTCGGCGGCACCTGGCGCCGCGCCACAGGACCGGCCTTCTCCGTCGTCGATCCCGCCGACGGTCGGGTCCTCCAAGTCGTGCACCAGGCCACCGCCGCCGACGTCGACGACGCCGTCGCCGCGGGCCGGGCAGCCGCCGCCGACACGGCGTGGCGCGCGCTGCTGCCCCACGAGCGGGCGCGGCACCTGCACCGCATCGCCGACGGGATCGAACGGCACAGCGCGCGGCTCGCCCTGCTGCAGAGCTACAACACCGGCAAGGCGCTCGGCGAGACGACGGCGCTGGTCGCCAGCGCGGCCGGGACCTTCCGCTACTTCGCCGCGGTGCTCGAAACCACCGACGACGACCTGACCGCCCCGCGCGGCAACTATCTGTCGATGAGCGTGCACGAGCCGATCGGCGTGATCGGGGCGATCGCCCCGTGGAACTCGCCGATCGCGAGCGACGCCCAGAAGATCGCCCCGGCCCTCGCGGCGGGCAACGCGATCGTCCTGAAACCGGCGGAGTGGACCCCGCTCGTTTCGCTCGCACTCGCGCGCATCGTCCACGACGCCGGACTGCCACCCGGGCTGCTGTCGGTCCTGCCCGGCAAGGGCTCGATCGTCGGCGACGCGATCGTCCGGCACCCGCAGGTCGGCAAGGTCACGTTCACCGGCGGCACCCGCACCGGACGCGCCCTCGCCCACGCGGCCGCGGAGAAGCTGATGCCGGTGTCGCTGGAACTGGGCGGGAAGTCACCGACGATCGTGCTCGATGACGCCGACATCGACGCGGCCGTCGCGGGCGTGATGTACGGGATCTTCTCGTCGTCCGGACAGAGCTGCATCGCGGGCTCACGATTGTTCGTCGACCGCACGCTCTACGACCGATTCCTCGGCGAACTCGTCCGGCGCACCCGCGCGCTGCGGGTCGGGAACGGCCGGGATCCGCGCACCCAGGTCGGTCCGCTCGTGCACCCCTCGCACCGGGACTCGGTGGCCGCCTACGTCGACCTGGCCCGGGAGGAGGGTGGCCGGATCCTGTGCGGCGGCCGTATTCCCGACGACCCGGAACTCGCGGGCGGCGCCTACTACCTGCCGACCGTCGTGGACGGGCTGACCAACGACGCCCGGGTGTGCCGGGAGGAGATCTTCGGGCCGGTCCTGGTGGCGCTGCCGTTCGACGGGGAAGAGGACCTACTAGCGCAGGCGAACGACTCGGTGTTCGGTCTGGCCGCCGGCATCTGGACCCGGGACTACCGCCGGGCCTGGCGGCTGGCGCGCCGTCTCGAGGCGGGCACGGTGTGGATCAACACCTATAAGCGATTCAGCATCTCGACGCCCTTCGGTGGCGTCAAGGAGAGCGGGCTCGGGGTCGAGAAGGGTCGCGCCGGTATCGCGGCGTATTCGAGGCAGAAGAGCGTGTATCTCGGTCTCGACGACGCCCCCGACCCCTGGGCGGACTGACCGCCTCGTCCGGTTCCCCGGTCCCGGAAAACATTCCGGCCGGGGGACCTGTACAAGCAAATATCTTAGCGCTAAGATAAATGACATTCGCCACTGGAAGGCAATTCTCATGAACCAACCCATCGCCCGGCTGCGCCGCCTGCGCTCGGTGGAGCTGCGCACCCACGCCGCCGCCGAATCCGCCGAGTTCTACTCCGAGGTCTGGGGACTGCGCGTCGTCGAACAGGGCACCACCGGCGCCTGGCTGCGCGGCACCGGCGAGCAGCACCACGTCCTGCAGCTCACGCAGGCGGAACGAAACGGCCTGGGCCGCATCAGTTTCGCTGTCGCGACCCCCGCCGAGGTGGACGAGGCTGCCCGGCGGGTCGAAGCCCGCGGCATCCCCGTCGTGCACGGGCCGGGACCGATCGACGACGCCGGCGGCGGATACGGACTGCGGATCGTCGACCCGGAAGGCCGGGTCCTCGAACTCGTCGCCGACACCCTCGCCGTTCCCGCGCTCGTTCGCGACGACGCGGTGCCGGTCGGGGTCACGCACGTCGTGCTCAACACCGTCGACATCGACGCATCCGTGCAGTTCTACTGCGACGTACTCGGCATGCGCGTCTCCGACTGGTCCGAACACCAGATGGCGTTCCTGCGGTGCAACTCCGACCATCACAGCATCGCGTTCAACCAGGCCGAATGGGCGTCGGTCAACCACGTCGCCTACGAGATGCCGACGGTCGACCACTTCATGCGCGGCATCGGACGGCTGCGCCACCACGGACAGTTGCCGCTGTGGGGTCCCGGCAAGCACGGCCCCGGCGACAACACCTTCTCCTACTTCGCCGACCCCGCGGGCCTGGTGTGCGAATACACCTCCGGCATCGCACAGGTCGACGAGGACCGCTGGCTGTGCCGCGTGTGGCGCCGCGTCCCCGAGTTGTCCGACCTGTGGGGCACCGCCGGCCCGCCGTCGCGGCAGGTCCGCGAGCACATGGCGGGCATCCCGGACCCCGGCGCCTTCGCGCGCCTCGACCGGATGCAGGCATCATGATTCACGTCGTCGAACGCGGTACCGGCCCGGCCGTGCTGATGCTGCACGGAATCGGCGGCAGCGCAGACAGTTTCGCCCCGCAGCTCACCGGACTCGCCGAATCGCTCCGCATGATCGCGTGGGACGCCCCCGGCTACGCGCGCAGCGACGACCCGGTGCGGCCGCTCGACCTCGACGACTACGCGGACGCCGCGGCGGACATCGTCCGGGACCGGTGCGGCGACGCGGGCGCACACATCCTCGGAATGTCCTGGGGCGGTGTACTCGCCACCCGGCTGGCGCTGCGGCACCCCGAGCTCGTGCGCAGCCTGATCCTCGGCGCGTCGTCGGTCGGATCCGGCGCCGACCCCGACAGCGCCGAGAACATGCGGGCGCGGGCCGCGGATCTCGACCGCAGCGGACCGGCCGACTTCGCGCGCCGTCGCGCCCCGCGGCTGCTGTCGGCGGACGCACCCCGGCACCTCGTCGACCGCGCGACGGCGATCATGGCCGAATCGGTGCGGCTGCCCGGCTACGGTCACGCCGCCGAAACGATGGCCGCGACCGACCACACCGGCGACCTCGAGAAGATCGACGTTCCGACGCTCGTGCTGTGCGGGGACGCCGACACCGTCACCGGCATCTCGGCGAGCCAGGTTCTCGCCGGCGGCATCCCGGGTGCGGTGTTCGTCACCGTCCGCGGGGCGGGACATCTCGCCAACCAGGAACGCCCGGAGGCGTTCGACGCCTGGATCGAATCGTTCGTGCGAATCACCGAACGCCTGAGCAACCACTCGACCCACTGACGACGACTCACCGAAGAAACGGAGAACCACCATGACACTCGACTACGCGACCGCGGACCTGAAGGAATTCACCGACTCGCTCATCCTGACCCGCGGCACCCGCCACGAGGACTGGGACACCCTCGGATTCCAGACCAAAGCCGGAGATCAGTTCCGGCGCGCCCAGATCCGCTACGTCGGCTCCGGCGCCACCGGCAACCACGAGAACGACACCCGCACCATCGGCTCCCGCGGCTTCACGTTCTCGAACATGCTGCTGCCGCCCGGCGCCGAGGGGCCCGAGCACACCCACCACGACGCCGAGGAGGCCTTCTTCGTCCTCGAAGGCGAGGTCGAGGTGGGCATCCACCGCGACGGCGTCGTCGAGAAGCGGACCCTCGGCTACCGCGACATGATCGTCGTGCCGGCCGGCGTGCCGCGCAGCCTGAAGAACACCGGCACCACCGATGCGCTGTTCTGCGTGATCATCGGCACGCAGAAGCCGCAGGTTCCCACCTACCCCGAGACCTCCGCGGTCTTCGGCGTCTCCCGGGACTGACCCGTGGGTGCCCTCGACGACCGCACCGTCGTCGTCACCGGAGCCGGGCGCGGCCTGGGCCTGGCGATCGCCCGCCGTCTCGGCGCCGACGGCGCGGCGCTGTGGATCGCCGACATCGCTGCGGACCGCGGCGCGGACGCCGCCGCGAAACTGCGCGCCGACGGGATCGCCGCCCAGTTCGTGCACGTCGACCTCGCCGACGCCGGCTCGGTCGACGAGATGGCCGCCCGGGTCACCGCCCACGGCCCGCTGTACGGGCTGGTCAACAACGCCGCGCTCGCCGACGGGGTCGGCGGCAAGGCCGTGCACGAACTGCCGATCGACGAGTGGGACCGCGTCCTGAACGTCAACCTGCGCGGCACGTTCCTCGTCTGCCGGGCCCTCGTGCCCTCGATCATCGAGGGCGGCGGTGGCCGCGTGGTCACCATCGGATCCGACGCGGCGCACTACGGTTCCCCGAGGCTCACGCACTACATCGCGTCCAAGGGCGGCGTGTCCGCGCTGACCCGCACGATGGCCCGCGATCTCGGACCGTACGCGATCACCGTCAACACCGTCTCGCCCGGACTGACGGAAAGTGAATCGGCACAACATGTTCCGCAGCACCGGCACGACTTGTACCGGCTCAACCGGGCCCTGACGCGGCCGCAGCAACCCGCGGATCTGGTCGGAGCCGTCGCCTTCCTGATGGGCGACGAGGCGTCGTACATCACCGGGCAGGAACTCGTCGTCGACGGCGGATTCGTCCTGCACTAGCACCTGAGAGGACCGGGTCGTGGACCTGCTTCTGAACAATCGCACCTATCTCGTGACCGGAGGCAGCTCCGGCGTCGGCCTCGCCACCGTGCGGATGCTGCTCGGCGAGGGCGCGAACATCGTGACCTGCGCCCGCGACGTGGACCGCCTGAACGCGGCACTCGACGGCCTCGCCGGCCGCGAACGCATCCTCACCGCGGCGTGCGACGTCCGCGACCGGGACGCGGTCGCCGACCTGGTGGCCCGCGCCCAGGACACCTTCGGCGGCCTCGACGGCCTGGTCAACAACGCGGGCAACTCGCGGATGAAACCGCGCGCCGAGACCACCCTCGACGACTGGCGCGACGAGTTCGACCTCAAGTTCTCGAGCGTGCTCAACACCGTCGACGCCGCGCTGCCGCTGCTGCGCAAGTCGCCGGCACCGTCGATCGTCAACATCTCGGCGGTCCTCGCCCGCCAGCCCGAGACCCGGCTGGTCACCACGAGCGCGGCCCGCGCGGGACTGCTCAACCTGAGCAAGTCCCTGTCGCTGGAACTGGCTCCGGAGGCGATCCGCGTCAACTCGGTCGCTCTCGGTCTCGTCGACACCGGGCAGTGGCGGCGCCGCTACGAAACCTCCGGATACACCGGAAGTTTCGCCGAGTGGGAAGCCGAGATCGCCGCAGACCGCGGGATCGGCCTCGGCCGCTTCGGCAACGCCGACGAGGTCGCCTACCTCGTCGTCACCCTGCTCTCACCCCGCTCGTCGTACGTGACGGGCACGAGCATCGACGTGTGCGGCGGAGTCGCGCGCTATGTCTGAAAGGAAACCCATGGCCAGCGAATCGCGAGCCGGCGGCAACGGCGGGGACCTGCTGGTGCAGGTGCTGCGCGACGCCGGAGTCGACACCGTCTTCGGCATCGTCAGCGTCCACAACCAGCCCCTCGTCGAGGCGGTGAGCAGGCAACTGCGCTTCGTACCGGTGCGGCACGAGGCGACCGCCGTCAACGCCGCCGACGGATACGCCCGCGCCACCGGCGGACTCGGCTGCGCCCTGACCAGTACCGGAACCGGTGCCGGCAACGCGGCGGGCTCGCTGATCGAATCGCTCGCCTCCGGCACCTCGGTCCTGCACATCACCGGGCAGGTCGAATCCCGCTACCTCGGGTCGGGCCGCGGATTCATCCACGAGACCAAGGACCAGCTCGGGATGCTCACCGCGGTCTCGGCCTACGCCGAGACCATCCGCGACGCGGACAGCGCCGCGAAGGTGCTGCGCGAGGCGGTCGCCCACGCGCTCGCCACGCCCGGCGGTCCCGCCAGCGTCGAGTGGCCCATCGACCTGCAGTACGCGCAGTGCCCGGTGACCGCGGAGGTGCCGCAGGCCGAACCGGCGGCCGCCGCGCCGACCGGTCTCGACGAGGCGCTGCGGGCCATGGAACAGGCACGGCGCCCGGTGATCTGGGCGGGCGGCGGAGCGGCGCGAGCAGGGGACGCGCTGACCGCCCTCGTCGAACGGTGGGGTGTTCCGCTGCTGACCAGCAACTCCGGCCGCGGTGCGGTGCCCGAGGATCACCCTCTGTGCATCGGCAACTACGCGACGTCGCCGCTCGGGCGGGCGCTGCTCGCCGACGCCGACCTCGTGTTGTCCCTGGGCACGCACTTCCGGTCGAACGAAACCGGTGACTACTCGATTCCCATGCCCGCGAGTCATATTCAGGTGGACCTCGACCCGGCCGCGCCGGGCCGCGTCTTCCCGGCGGATCTGCCCGTGGTGGGAGAGATCGGTGCGTTCCTCGCTGCCGCGGGGCGCCTCGACGGACTCGGCGATGCGGTCGAGGAGCACTGGACGACGCGGGCCCGCGAGACCCGCGACCGGGTGCGCGCGACGCAGCGCGCCGGGCTGGGTGACCATGCGGTGCTGTGCGACGCCGTGCGCGCGGCATTGCCTCGCGATGCCGTCGTGGCGCGCGATGTGACGATCGCGTCGAGTTCGTGGGGCAATCGCCTGCTGCCGATGTACGACCCGCGCGCCAACGTCTTCCCACGGGGCGGTGGCATCGGGCAGGGCCTCGGTATGGCGATCGGCGCCGCACTGGCGGACGAGACCCGCCCGACGCTCGCGCTCGTCGGCGACGGGGGACTGGCCGTGCACTTGGGGGAGATCCTCACCCTGGCGCAGGAGAAGCCGTGGCTGGTGCTGCTCGTGTGCAACGACGGCGGCTACGGGGTGCTGCGCAACATGCAGATCGGGGCCGGTGAGCGACCGTACGCGGTCGATCTGGCAACCCCGGATTTCGCGCTGCTCGCTCGAGCCGTGGGGGTCGAGTACCGGTGCATCGCCGCTGTCGGGGAGGCCCACGACGTTCTCGCCGACGCGGTGTCGCGGCAGGCGCCCGTGCTCGTGGAGGTCGATCTCGCGGCCTACGGGCCGATGCCGACGCCCTTCACGCCGCCGGTCACCGTACCGGTCGGCTAGCACCCGGAAAAACTTCCCGGCGACTGTGGCGCGGATAACATCTTAGCGCTAAACTAATAAGCGCTGAACTGATCTCCCCGGAGGAAAACATGACTGCAGACACCGTCGACCTGATGGTCCGTCAGATGCGGATCGAGTCCACCGGCGTCGTCTCCCTGCGGCTGGAACATCCCGACGGTGCCGCGGTCGAGCGCTGGACACCCGGAGCGCACCTCGACCTTCATCTCGGCGGTGGCCACGTCCGCCAGTACTCGCTGTGCGGCGACCCCGACGACAAGACGGGCTACCGCGTCGCGGTCCTGCTCGAGAAGTCCGGGCGCGGGGGATCGCGCCGCGTCCACGAGACCCTGCGCCCCGGCGACACCGTCGCGGTGAGCCTGCCGCGCAACAACTTCGAGCTCCTGCCGTCCCCGCGCTACCTGTTCGTCGCCGGCGGGATCGGCATCACCCCGATCCTGGCGATGATCACCGAGGCGGAACGCGCCGGCGCCGAGTGGGAACTGCACTACGGTGGCCGCGACCGCTCCACCATGGCGTTCCTCGACGAACTCGCCGGCTACGGAGACCGTGTGCGCGTCGTCGCGGAGGACCGCGACGGAATGCTGGATCTGGCTGCGCTGCTGGAGAATCCGCGACCGGATACCCTCGTGTACACGTGCGGTCCGGAAGGGCTGCTGGCCGCCGTCGAGTCGTACGCGCCGGCCTGGCCGGACGGTGCGATCCGTCTCGAACGGTTCAAGGCCCCCGAACGCGCCGCCGCCGCTGGTGAGGACGCCTCCTTCCGGGTGGTGTGCGAGAGCTCCGGCGTGTCCGCGACCGTGGCCCCGGACCGGTCGATCCTCGAAACTCTCGAGGACGCCGGTGTCGACGTGCCCAACTCGTGCCGCGAAGGCATCTGCGGCTCGTGTGAGACCCGGGTGCTGTGCGGCACCCCCGACCACCGCGACTCCCTGCTCAGCGCCGCCGAACAGGAATCCGGCGCCACCATCATGTTGTGTGTCTCCCGCGCCCGCTCCGACGAGCTGGTGCTGGACCTGTAGAAAGGATCCAGGATGGATCGCTACCTGAAGATTCATCAGGCCCGCACGGCCGACCCCACCCCCTACGAAGTCAAGCTCGCCAAGGCGATCGAAGCGGTCTTCGGATCGGGCGTCCACCACCTCGAGGGACTAGTCAAGGGGCTCAACGACTCCGGCATCCACGGACCCGACGGGGCCGAGTGGACCCCCGAGTCGTTCACCGCCGAGATGCACCGGATCGGAGCCTGACCATGGTGAATCGACTGCGCCGCACCCCGAAGACCGCCGACGAGATCTTCGCGACCGGCATGCGCGACCAGTGGCACGCGGTGTGCCCGTCGGACTTCGTCGAACGCGGTGGCATCCGCAAGCTGCGCCGCCTCGGCGAGGACTGGGTGCTCTACCGCGGATCCGACGGCACCGTGCGCATGCTCGAGGACCGCTGCCCACACCGCGGTGCCCCGCTCTCGCAGGGCGTGCACCTGGGCGATCGCCTCGCGTGCCGCTACCACGGCGTCGAGGTCGACGGTACCGGCACCGTCGCGAAGGTCCCCGGCATGCCCGGCTGCAACCTCGAAGGCAAGAAGCTCGTCTCGTCGCTGCCCGTCCGCGAGGTCGGCGGGGCGATCCTCGCCTGGTTCGGCACCGATCCCGACGCCGAACCGGGTCCGCTCGAACTTCCGGATCCGCTTGTGGACGAGGATGTTTCGGCATTCCTGTGCTACGCGGAGTGGGAGGCGCCGTGGCGCTTCGCGCTCGAGAACCTGCTCGATCCCATGCACGGCGCGTTCCTGCACCACGAATCACACTCGATGTTCGGGGGTGAAACCTCGGCCCGCTTCCGGATCCGGGAGACCGACCGCGGCTTCTTCTTCGAGAAGACCGACCAGCGCGGCGTGAACTTCGACTGGGTCGAGTACTGCCGCACCGGTGCCGACTGGGTCGACCTCGAGATCCCGTACCCGCCGACCGCGGGTCCCGGCGGACCGTTCGGCATCGTCGGCATGGGCACCCCGATCGACGCCGACACCACCGCGGTCTTCTTCTGGCGCTATCGCCGGGTCCAGGGCTGGGAACGCGACGTGTGGCGCTTCCTGTACCGCACCGTGCTCGAGGAACGGCACTGGGAGGTACTCGAGCAAGATCGGGTCATGCTCGAGGGGATGGCTCCCGACGCCGACGCGGCCGAGAACCTCTACCAGCACGACCTCGGTGTCATGCGGTTGCGCCGGCTGTACCGGGCGCGCGCGGAGGAGCTGGCCGCAGCCGCGGCCGAATCCTGATCCGGAGGACGGCACGCCCGAGGGTGGCGGATTCTTCACCCCCGGGTGGCTGTCCGGGATCTCGGGTTCGCTCGACACTTGATCGGGTCAGGGCCGCTCCGTCGCGGTGGCGGCATTACGGATTCGACGTGTGGAGCATGGCCTATGCCATTCATCGAGTTGCAGGACGGCCGCTGGGTGCGCAAGACGGAGGTCGGCCTCCGTCAACTGGCACCGGAGGGCGCGGGTTCGTTGCCGAATCTGCTTCTGCGGCAGTTCAAGACGACGACCCGGTTCCAAGTGCTGGACACGTTCCGCTACACCCCGGCCGTGGACGAGGACGATTGGCAGGATGCCCCGGCCGTCGAGAACGGCGAACAGTTCGAGGTGCGCGCGCAGTCGACGTCGGATCTGGCATCGATCCCACCGTGCATGTGGGGACTCATCGCGAGCTACGGCGGCCACACCATGCCCGCCCTGCTGCACGACACCCAGTGTGCTGCAGCGAGGGACGTGGGCAAGGCGGACCCCATGCGCGCCCGGGCCATGAGACGACGAGCCGATGCGCGGTTCCGCAGCACTCTCCGCCACGAGTCGGACGCGGGCGTCGTCACGCAGTGGATCATGTGGGCGACGGTTCGGGTGTTCGCGTCCCCGCCGTATGCGCTGCTCGTCCTGCTGTTCGCGCTGGTGTTGTGGGGGCGTGTCGCGACGGCCGCCGTCCCGGCGCTCCCGGGTGCCGGTGTCGCCTCGGCGGCGTTTTTTCCTTGTCTCGCAGCGGTTTTCGTCGGAGCCGGCCTCGTCAGTCGCGAGGCGGCGCCGCCCGGTACACCGGGGAAGAGATATCGCGAGGCCGTGCGGGAGAATCTGACGGCGGCGATGATCGTGACTCTGATCCTGCCCACCATTCTTCCCATGCTGCTGTCGACGCTGCTGACGCGAATCCTGCTGATGCTCGCCGATGTCATCGGATTCGTTGTCGACGCGATCTGTGCGACGCTCGGCCGCCCGCCGGTGTCCGGTGGGCCCGAGTATCCGGTCATCGAGTCGCCGGCGCGAGCCGAATGAGAAACCGACGAGCGCGCCCGCACCTTCTCCGGTGCGGGCGCGTTCTGTTGTGCCCCAGGTGTTTTCCGTCTCGCTGTGGGGCGGCCGTCATTCCCCGTCGTGCCGGATGATGGAGTGCTCGAGTTTGCGGAGGAGTCCGGCGAGAGCGGCCTGGTCGGCGGCGGACAGACCCGCGAGCATGCGCGCCTCGTTCTCGAAGTGGGCGACGGCGATCTCGTCGATCAGCTTCTTGCCCTCGTCGGTGAGCTGCGCGTGCACGATCCGGCGATCCTCCTCGTCGCGCTCGCGCCGGACGAGACCGGCCTGGACGAGGCGATCGATGCGGAGGGTGATGCCGCCGGTGGTCACCAGCGAACTCTCGGCGAGCTGACCCGACGTCATCCGGTACGGTTCGCCTGCGCGGCGCAGGGCGGCGAGCACGTCGAACGAGGCCATGTTGATGCCGAACTCGTCGAAGACGCGTCCGATGGCGCTCTGGTACCGCAGATACGTGCGGTGCAGGCGCCCGAGCACCTCGAGGGGTGTCACGTCGAGGTCGGGCCACTGGCGAGCCCACTGACTCACGATGTCGTCGACGGCATCGTGTTCCGGAACGGTGTCGCGCCCCACGTGGCCTCCTCGTGTTCGCCGTCGTCACGCTCGGTTGTTGAGCGCAAAGGCAATGATCACGATACGGCCTGCGTGGGGCGCGCGGGGAATGCAGGATCAGGCGCGGTGGGTGGCGACCGCGTCGATCTCGACGGTGGCACCGTAGGGGAGTGCGCTGACCTCGACGAAGGTGCGTGCCGGCCGGGGCTCGGGGAACAGGCGCTCGAACTGCCGGTTCGCTTCCTCCCGCAGCGAGAGGTCGGTGACGAAGTAGGTGAGCTTGACGACGTCGGAGAGCGTGCCGCCGACGACGGCGAGCCGGTCGGTCATCCGGTCGATGGCGGCGTCGAGCGCCTCGGTGCGGCCTCCGACGGCGGCACCCTCCGGGTCCACGGACAGGGCGCCCGAGACGAAGACGAGGCCGGCGGCGACATACGCGGGGCTGTAGGGGTGCTGGGCGCTGACAGCGGTGAGGGACATGGAATCTCCAGGGTCGGAAGACGGGATCGGATTTATCTTAGCGCTCAACTAATTGAATAGGAAGGGGTCGTCGCTCGTCGACGGTGCGCCGGACGGCGCCTCGCTCACACCGGCTTACGACTGCAGAAGATCGCAGTACCCGGGAAGATCTCCCCGCGCAGCGGGCTCCACTGGCCCCACTCGCGATCCAGATGCTCGGGCCACTCCGGTTCGACGATGTCGTACACCTCGAAACCCGCCGCCACGAGCTCCCGGAGCCGATCCCCGACGGTCCGGTGATGTTCGACGTAGGTTGGCACCCCGTCGTCGTCGACCTCCACGTACGGCGTGCGGTCGAAGTACGGGAACATCGCCACCAGTCCGCGCTCGCCCGGATCGTCCGGGAAGATCCACCGCATCGGATGATTCACCGCGAACACCCACCGTCCGCCGGGCCGCAGCACCCGCGCGACCTCGCGCATCACCCGCGCCGAATCCGCCACGAACGGCACCGCGCCGAACGCCGAGCACACGACGTCGAAACTCCCGTCCGCGAAGGGCAGCTCCTCGGCGCCGGCCTGCACGAGCGGCACCCGCGGCCCGCCGCGTTCCATCGCCGTCACGCCACGCGCCAGCATCCCGATCGAGATGTCCAGGCCGACCGCCCGGGCGCCCTGCCCGGCCAGCCACCGCGCACACGGCGCCGAACCGCATCCGACCTCGAGGACGTCCTTGCCGGCGACCTCCCCGAGCAGGTGCACATCACCCTCGTGCAGCCCCTCCGGGCACCACACGAACTCGCCCTCGCTGGAGTCCACGCCGAGGAACTCGCCGTGGGTGCGGTGATAGTCCTCGGCGTCGGCGTCCCACCACATCCGGCTCGCGCGTTCGCTGTCGCGCGATCCCACCCGCGCGCGGCCCGCCTTCGACGTGCCGAGGAGGGCATTCGCGGTCGCGTGGCGGTCGTCGGACGGGGAAACAGCGTCGGGCATGACCACAAGGGTAGGGGTGCGGGGATGCGCGCCCGACTCCAGCGCCGCGCCGACCGCGATGCCGGTGTGACGGGAGGGACGATTGACACCTCAATGTGACAGAGAGCACACTCGTGTCTCGATCCGGTACCCGATCCCGGATGGGGGGATTCGATCGTGGCTCGAGGAAGTACCGTCCGTCGCCGTCTGTTCTGCGCGCTGGTGCTGGCATTCGCACTGCCGGCCGGAGTCGCCGCCGCCGGCCCGCCCGCGCCGGACACCTCCGGAATCGTCCAGCAGGTCGGCGCGGTGGGGGCGACCGCGGCCACCCGCGCCGACTGCGGTCCGGACTCCCGGCCGGAAACCGGCCTCCAAGGCGACGTGCCCGCCGCCGACCGCGACAACGGACGCAGCACGCAGGGCTATACCTGCAACATCACCCGGATCGGCGCCTTCCCCGGCGCGGGCGCCGGCATCGTGTCCGCGAGCTATGACCACTGCGCCTACCTGGGCAGCATCTTTCCCACCAGCCTCGCCGGTCCGGCGACCGGTGTGCAGGTTCTCGACGTGTCGGACCCGGCGAACCCGGTGCCCACCACCACCCTCACCGAACCGGCGATGCTCGCCGGAACCTGGGAGAGCCTCAAAGTCCATCCCGGCCGGAAGCTGCTGGTGGGCACCGGTGTTCCGCTGAACTTCGGGGGCGGGCTGATGTCGGTGTACGACATCTCCGACTGCGCGCATCCACGTTTGCTCAATCCGGGACCGGGCACCGACCTGCAGATGCCGCTGCCGATCACCGCGCACGAGGGCGGCTTCTCACCGGACGGACGGACCTACTGGTCCTCCGGCACCGAGGGGGTGCTCAGCGCCGTGAATCTGACCGACCCGACGACCCCGCGGGTGATCTGGCAGGGCTGGATCGGGCTGTCCGGCCACGGATTCGGCATCAGCCCCGACGGCAACCGCCTGTACCTGTCGAACAACTTCGGTGGCCTCACCGTCCTCGACACCGCCGCCGTGCAGCGCCGGGACCCGAATCCGCAGGTGGTTCAGCTGGCCAAGATGGCGTGGACGGACGGCTGGGCCACCCAGCACAGCATCCCGGTCACCTACGACGGCCACCCCTACCTGTTCACCGTCGACGAGGCCGGATCCGGCGGGGTCAAGCTCATCGACGTCGCCGACGACGCGAACCCGCGGATCGTGCACTCGATCAAGCTCGAGATCAACCTGCCGGAGCACATCGACAGCCAGGTCGCCTCCGGGATGGGCGGCTCGGCGTTCGCGTACGAATCGCACTACTGCGCGGCCGACCGTCCCGCGAACCCGACCGCGCTGGCGTGCGGCTGGATCTCGTCGGGCATCCGCGTGTTCGACGTCCGCGACCCGTTCGACGTGCACGAGATCGCGTACTACAACCCGCCGGCGATGACCGGCCGCAACCTCGACCGCCCGAACTCGTCGCACGCGTGGGCGTCGCTGATCGGAGTCCCGGTGCTCAGCGCCCCCGCGGTGCTGCAGGCCGTGATCGGCGGGCAGTTCGACCTTTCCCAGGCGCAGTCGAGCCGCAGCGGCATGGTCGTCGGCGGCGACCTGTCCGCCGACTGGTGCCTGTCGCCACCGGAATGGCGCGGCAACGACCTGTGGGTCGGCTGCTCGGACAACGGGTTCCTGACACTGCGTCTGAGCGAGGACGTCTACACCCCGCCCGCGAACCAGCAGTCCACGATCGGGTCGTGAACGCAGCAACCGCGCTGCGCGGACTCGCGGCGGTGTCGATGGCGGTGTTCCTGCTGGTGATCGGGGCGGCGCTGCGGCCGCTGGTGATCCCCGAAGCGCCCGCGCCGGCGGCCCCGGTGCTCGGACCCGTCGAGATCGGCTTCGTCCAGGACATGGCCGCCCACCACCAGCAGGGGCTGCAGATGACCGCGCGGCTGTCCCCGGACGTCGACCCGGCGGTGGCGACGCTGGCACGCAGGATCGAGCTGACCCAGCGCTACGAGCTCGGCATGCTGCTCGGCTGGCTGGAACTCGTCCAGGCCCCGCCCACCAACCCGCATCCGATGCAGTGGCACGACGGCGACCACGCCCACGCAACCGCGGCCGGGCCGGCCGAGAGACCGATGCCGGGGATGGCGACGCTCGACGAACTCGACGCCCTGTCCGCGGCGCGCGGCCGGGACGCCGAGGTGCTGTTCCTGCAGTTGATGCAGCGTCACCACGCCGGGGCCGTGGCCATGGCCCGGGCCGCCGACGGCCGGCTCACCGGCGGCGCGGTCGCGCTGTTCGCGCGCGGCGCGATGCAGGAACAGAGCAAGGAGGCGGGGTTGATGACGCTCATGCTCGAGCAGCGGGCGGCCGCCCCACTGGGCTGACCGCAGCTGGAAAGCGACTCCCGGCGCGGCGGCACGCGGTGCCGCGGCCCGATCCTGACCACGTTACCGGCGGCCGGGTTTGCCGGTGTAGCGCCCGTGCGCGTAGCCTTGACCACGCGAGTGTCCGCTGTTCGATCTTCACGGCTCGATCGGCGGGTATTCGTGGCGGAATCTCGTGTCGTTCACCACGGTGTGCGATCCGTCTGTCCGACCGAACATTGACCAACCGACTATCAACCCGTCCGGAGCAACTCAACACATGGCCTCCACCACCGTCACCTCGCCGCAGGTAGCCGTCAACGACATCGGCTCTGCCGAGGATTTCCTCGCCGCCATCGACGCCACGATCAAGTACTTCAACGATGGCGACATCGTCGAAGGCACCATCGTCAAGGTCGACCGCGACGAGGTGCTGCTCGACATCGGCTACAAGACCGAAGGCGTTATCCCGTCCCGCGAGCTCTCCATCAAGCACGATGTCGACCCCAACGAGGTCGTTTCGGTGGGCGATGAGGTCGAGGCCCTGGTCCTCACCAAGGAGGACAAGGAAGGCCGCCTGATCCTGTCCAAGAAGCGTGCGCAGTACGAGCGCGCCTGGGGCACGATCGAGGAGCTCAAGGAGAAGGACGAGGCCGTCAAGGGCACCGTCATCGAGGTCGTCAAGGGCGGCCTGATCCTCGACATCGGCCTGCGCGGCTTCCTGCCCGCCTCGCTCGTCGAGATGCGTCGCGTCCGCGACCTCCAGCCGTACGTCGGCAAGGAGATCGAGGCCAAGATCATCGAGCTCGACAAGAACCGCAACAACGTCGTTCTGTCGCGCCGCGCATGGCTCGAGCAGACCCAGTCCGAGGTCCGCAGCGAGTTCCTGCACCAGCTCCAGAAGGGCCAGGTCCGCAAGGGCTTCGTGTCCTCCATCGTCAACTTCGGCGCGTTCGTCGATCTCGGCGGTGTCGACGGCCTCGTGCACGTCTCCGAGCTGTCCTGGAAGCACATCGACCACCCGTCCGAGGTCGTCGAGGTCGGCAACGAGGTCACCGTCGAGGTTCTCGACGTCGACCTGGACCGCGAGCGCGTCTCCCTGTCGCTCAAGGCCACCCAGGAAGACCCGTGGCGTCAGTTCGCCCGCACCCACGCGATCGGCCAGATCGTTCCGGGCAAGGTCACCAAGCTCGTTCCGTTCGGCGCGTTCGTCCGCGTCGAGGAGGGCATCGAGGGTCTGGTCCACATCTCCGAGCTGGCCGAGCGCCACGTGGAGGTCCCGGACCAGGTCGTGTCCGTCGGCGACGACGCGATGGTCAAGGTCATCGACATCGACCTGGAGCGTCGCCGCATCTCGCTGTCGCTGAAGCAGGCCAACGAGGACTACACCGCCGAGTTCGATCCGTCGAAGTACGGCATGGCCGACAGCTACGACGAGCAGGGCAACTACATCTTCCCCGAGGGCTTCGATCCCGAGACCAACGAATGGCTCGAGGGCTTCGAGAAGCAGCGTGAGGAGTGGGAGTCCCGCTACGCGGAGGCCGAGCGTCGTCACAAGATGCACACCGCGCAGATCGAGAAGATGGCTGCCGACGAGGCCGCCGAGGCCGAGGCCGGCGTCTCCGGCACCAACTACTCGTCCGAGTCCGGCGCCGAGAGCGCGTCGGAGCCGGCCGGTGGTTCGCTGGCGAGCGACGCGCAGCTCGCTGCGCTTCGCGAGAAGCTGTCGGGCAACGCCTGACCATCCGGTTCGTCGAACGGCCCCGCACCGATTTCGGTGCGGGGCCGTCCGCGTTCCCGGGGTGTGTGTTCCGGCGATTGCCCGGGCGCAGCCGGAAAACGCCGCGGCCCGCAGCTTCTCGTACGAGGGCTGCGGGCCGCGGCGTCGTGTGTGCGGAGGCCGACTTCAGTTGACGGCGGGGGTGGCCCACTGGGTGGGCAGCGCCGCGGCGCGTTTGCGCATCGCGGCCTGACTGTGCCGGGCGTTCGTCAGCAGCATGGTGAACCAGTTGCGACGGTGCGCGGCGAGAGCAGCGGCCACCTCGGGGATGAGGATGCAGTGCACGCCGTTCTCCATGCCGAGGCGATGCCGACCGGGCAGCGGTTGAGACGATTGCATGGCCTGCCTTCTCGAGGGTCGGGGATCCGTGGTCGGACGGTTCGCAACGACGATAACCGACGCATCGACCGGAGCCCGGCATTCCGCCGCAGGTCGGAGGGCGTGTTTCGCTCAGGCACCGAGTTGCGACCTCCCTGTGATCGCGTTGTGATCGCAGTGTGATTCGCCGGTAGGGCGACCCGGGGACGGCGTGCTCGGCCGCGCCGGGGAATACCTGCGAGGCGCCATCCCGTTCAAGTAGTTGACTGTTCAAATACATGACGGAGGTACGGCAGTGCAGTTCGGCATCTTCACCATCGGCGACGTGACCCGCGATCCCATCACGGGCCGCACGCCGACCGAACACGAACGCATCACCGCGATGACGAAGATCGCCCTCGCTGCCGAGGAGGTCGGACTCGACGTCTTCGCGACCGGCGAGCACCACAACCCGCCGTTCGTGCCGTCCTCACCGACCACGATGCTCGGCTGGATCGCCGCGAAGACCACGAGGCTGAAACTGTCCACCGCGACGACCCTCATCACCACGAACGACCCGGTCAAGATCGCCGAGGACTTCGCGATGCTGCAGCACCTGGCCGACGGCCGCGTCGACCTGATGCTGGGCCGCGGCAACACCGGCCCGGTCTATCCCTGGTTCGGCAAGGACATCCGGCAGGGCATTCCGCTCGCGATCGAGAACTACCATCTGCTGCGCCGGCTCTGGCGCGAACGCATCGTCGACTGGGAAGGACAGTTCCGCACCCCGCTGCGCGGGTACACCTCCACCCCGGCCCCGCTCGACGACACCCCGCCGTTCGTGTGGCACGGCTCGATCCGCTCCCCGGAAATCGCCGAGCAGGCCGCGTTCTACGGCGACGGCTTCTTCCACAACAACATCTTCTGGAACCGGGAACACATCCAGCAGATGATCACCCTGTACCGCACCCGATTCGAGCAGTACGGCCACGGCGCGTCCGATCAGGCCATCGTCGGCCTCGGCGGCCAGGTGTTCATGGACACCACCGAGAAGGAGGCCGTCCGCCGATTCCGGCCGTACTTCGACAACGCGCCCGTCTACGGGCACGGACCGTCGCTCGAGGACTTCTCCGCGACGACCCCGCTGACCGTCGGCACCCCGGAACAGGTCATCGAACGCACCCTCGGTTTCGCCGACTACGCGGGCGACTACCAGCGCCAGTTGTTCCTGATGGACCACGCGGGCCTGCCGCTCGACGTCGTCCTCGAACAGATCGAGATCCTCGGCCGGGAGGTCGTGCCGGTGCTACGCACCGAATTCGAGCGCCGACGGCCCGCGCACGTGCCCTCCGATCCGCCCACGCACCGCTCGCTGGTGGCGCAGGGCCCGGACTCGCCGCATCGCAGCGTGGCCCCGGCCCGGCTCGACCCGACGGTCTCCGGCGAGGCGGGTGGCCGATGAACCGGGACCCAGCGTCTCGGCGGTGACGCCGTAACTTTCGCCCGGTCGAATTTCCGGGACCACCACGATGATGCGAGACTGTCGGCGTGCTGAGATTGGGCTTGACCGGTGGAATCGGTGCCGGCAAATCGACCGTGTCGAAGGAACTCGTCGCGCTGGGGGCGGTGCTCGTCGACGCCGACGCCATCGCCCGGGAGATCGTCGCACCCGGAACCGACGGGCTCGCCGAACTCGTCGACGCCTTCGGTGACGACATCCTCCTGCCCGACGGATCGCTCGACCGTCCGGCCCTGGCGGCCAAGGCCTTCGCCAGCGACGAGGCGCGCGCGGTCCTCAACGCCATCACCCACCCGCGGGTGGGGCAGCGCACCGCCGAACTCGTCGCCGCGGCTCCCGCGGACGGAATTGTGGTGCAAGACATTCCGCTTCTGGTCGAGGGCGACATGGCGGCGATGTTCAACCTCGTCGTCATCGTGCACACCGACGAGGACGAGCGGATCCGCCGGCTCGTCGAACTGCGCGGCATGCCGGAGGCGGACGCCCGGGCCCGCATCGCGGCGCAGGCCAGTGACGACGAGCGCCGTGCCGTTGCGGACGTGTGGCTCGACAACAACGGCGACCCGGCCACGCTGATCAAGGCCGTCCGGGCGCTGTGGACCGAACGGCTGGTCCCGTTCGAGCGGAATCTGCGCACCCGCACCCCGGTGCGGGTCGGCCCGGAGCTGACCGCGTCCCGCGAGGACTGGCCGCAGCAGGCCCAGCGCCTGATCGCGCGGTTGGCCCTCGTCGCCTCGGGTACCGCCGTACGCATCGACCACATCGGTTCGACCGCGGTCCCCGGCCTCGACGCGGTCGACGTGCTCGACCTGCAGATCACCGTGCCCGATCTCGCCGCCGCGGACCGCCTGGCCGAACCGCTCGCCGCGGCCGGGTTCCCGCGCATCGCCCAGGTCGAACAGGAAGACCCGAAGCCGGCCTACGGTGCCGGCGGCGAGACCGATCCTGCGGTGTGGGCGATGCGCCTGCACGGCGGCGCCGACCCCGGCCGGCCCGTGCACGTCCACGTGCGGGTCGACGGGTGGCCCGGCCAGCAGTTCGCGCTGCTCCTGCGGGACTGGCTGCGCGCCGATCCGGAGGTCGCCGCCGAGTATGCGGACGTCAAGCGTGCCGCCGCGCAGGCCGCTGCCGGGCAGTCCGATCCGGTCGCGGCGGAAGCGGCGTACGACGAGGCGAAGGCACCCTGGTTCGATCGCGCCTACCACCGGGCGTGGGAGTGGGCCGAGGCCACCGGCTGGACCGCGTAGGACCCGGGGCGGCAGTCGGGGTCACCGCCAGGTGAGCGGCATCCCGCGCGAGGCGAGCCAGGCGTCGAGGTCGTAGCCGTGCGCGGCGATGCCGTCCACCGCGGCGAGCGCGATGTGCACGGCGCGCTCGGCGTCCTCGGGCTCGAGCAGGCCCGCCGCGACCCCGGCGAACAACTCGTCGACGTCCTCGACGGTGGTGCCCCGGCCCGTCCGCACCACCAGGTCCAGATAGTGATCGCGGGAATGCCACACCGATCCCTCGGCCCAGAAATCGCCCACGTCGATGTACCGGTCCTGGTCGCGTTCGGACCCGGGGCGGAAGTGGAAGATCGACACGCGCAGCCCCGGCTCGGGCAGCAGCCACGATTCGAGATAGCCGAACTCCGGATGATCCGCCGGCCGTGCCATGTACAGGCCCCACGGTTCGACCCGATACTCGTCGACCGGACGCACGAAACCCTTCGGGTCGGTGTTGGTGCGGGCGTCGACATCGAACGTCTCGGTCTTCACGTGGTGCAGCTTCGCGGCGGACATGGGGAGAACGCTACCGCCCGTGCTCCGGATGTCCGGGTATCGAAACCCGACGGTGTCGGTGGCACCGCCTACCCTGGTCTGCATGGCGTTCGCAAGTGAGCATCCGGTCGTCGCGCACTCCGAGTTCCGGCCCGTCGGCGAGATCGAACGGACCGCGGCCCGGTTCGAGGTGGTCAGCGACCACCAGCCGGCAGGCGACCAGCCGGCCGCCATCGACGAACTCGAGCGGCGGCTGAAGGCGGGGGAGAAGGACGTGGTCCTGCTCGGCGCCACCGGCACCGGCAAGTCGGCGACCACCGCGTGGCTGATCGAACGGGTCCAGCGGCCCACCCTGGTGATGGCGCCGAACAAGACCCTCGCCGCGCAGCTCGCCAACGAACTGCGGGAAATGTTGCCGCACAACGCCGTCGAGTACTTCGTGTCGTACTACGACTACTACCAGCCCGAGGCGTACATCGCGCAGACCGACACCTACATCGAGAAGGACTCGTCGATCAACGACGACGTGGAACGACTGCGGCACTCCGCGACCTCGGCGCTGCTGTCCCGCCGGGACGTCGTGGTGGTCGCGTCGGTGTCCTGCATCTACGGCCTCGGTACCCCGCAGTCCTATCTGGACCGCTCGATCCAGCTCGAGGTCGGGGTCGAGGTGCCGCGCGACGCGCTCCTGCGACTGCTCGTCGACGTGCAGTACGACCGCAACGACCTCGCCTTCACCCGCGGCTCGTTCCGGGTCAAGGGCGACACCGTCGACATCATCCCCGCCTACGAGGAACTCGCCGTGCGCATCGAGTTCTTCGGCGACGAGATCGACGCGCTCTACTACCTGCACCCGCTCACCGGGGACGTCATCCGCAAGGTCGACTCCCTGCGGATCTTCCCGGCCACCCACTACGTGGCCGGTCCCGAACGGATGGAACGCGCGGTCCGCGACATCGAAGCCGAACTCGAGGAGCGCCTCGCCGATCTCGAGAACCGCGGCAAACTGCTCGAGGCGCAGCGGCTGCGGATGCGCACCCAGTACGACATCGAGATGATCCGGCAGGTCGGCTTCTGCTCGGGCATCGAGAACTACTCGCGGCACATCGACGGCCGCGCCGCCGGTTCCGCGCCCGCGACCCTCCTCGACTACTTCCCCGAGGACTTCCTGCTCGTCATCGACGAATCGCACGTCACCGTGCCGCAGATCGGGGCGATGTACGAGGGCGACATGTCGCGCAAACGCAACCTCGTCGAATTCGGGTTCCGGTTGCCGTCCGCCGTCGACAACCGGCCCCTGACCTGGGAAGAGTTCACCCAGCGCGTCGGCCAGACCGTCTATCTGTCCGCGACCCCGGGACCCTACGAGCTGGGGCAGGCCGGCGGCGAGTTCGTCGAGCAGGTCATCCGGCCCACGGGTCTGGTCGACCCGAAGGTGGTCGTCAAACCGACCAAGGGGCAGATCGACGACCTGGTCCACGAGATCCGGGAACGCGCCGACCGCGACGAACGTGTCCTCGTCACCACGCTGACGAAGAAGATGGCCGAGGACCTCACCGACTACCTGCTCGAGCTCGGCATCCGGGTCCGGTACCTGCACTCGGACATCGACACCCTGCGCCGCGTCGAACTGCTGCGCCAGCTGCGCCTCGGCGAGTACGACGTGCTCATCGGCATCAACCTGCTGCGCGAGGGTCTCGACCTGCCCGAGGTGTCGCTGGTGGCGATCCTCGACGCCGACAAGGAAGGCTTCCTGCGCAGCACCACCAGCCTCATTCAGACGATCGGCCGTGCCGCCCGCAACGTCTCCGGCGAGGTTCACATGTACGCCGACAAGGTCACCGATTCGATGGCGCGGGCCATCGAGGAGACCGAACGGCGCCGCGAGAAGCAGATCGCCTACAACGCCGAACACGGCATCGATCCGCAGCCGCTGCGCAAGAAGATCGCCGACATCCTCGACCAGGTGTACGAGGAGGCCGACGACTCCGTCGAGGTCGCGGGATCCGGACGCAACGCCTCCCGGGGCCGGCGCGCCCAGGGCGAAGCCGGCCGCGCGGTCAGTTCCGGCGTGTACGAGGGCGAGAATGTGAAGGCCATGCCGCGCGCCGAACTCGCGGACCTGGTGCAGCAGCTCACCGACCAGATGATGCAGGCCGCCCGCGACCTGCAGTTCGAACTCGCCGCCCGGCTGCGCGACGAGATCGCGGATCTGAAGAAGGAACTCCGCGGGATGGACGCGGCCGGGCTCCAGTAGCGTTACCGCTCATGGATTCCCACGCCGCCGGCCGCGCCGCCCGCTCCCTCGAACTGCTGCACTCGTTCGTCTACTTCGCACCCGAGGTCGACGAGGCGCTCGGCGCCGTCGGACTCGCGTCCGGACGCGTCCGCTACTTCGCGTCCCGGTCCGCGGCGCTCGGCGCGGTCGGCGCCGGGGTCGTCACCGCCGTCTTCTACAACTTCAGTCCCCGGCTGGTGGCGTCCGTGATCCCGGCGGCCTGGCAGGACGCCGCCCCTCGGGACGTCGCGGCCGCCCGGGTCGCCGGTGTCGATGCCGCGCTGCGCCGACTGCTCGGCGCCGACGTGATCGCGTCGGCGGAGATGGCGGAGGCCGCGGAACTCGCCGCAACCGCGGCCCGGGCGATCCCCGGACCGGACGGTCGGCCGCTGTACGCCGCGCACGCGGACCTGCCGTGGCCCGACGCCCCGCACCTGGTGCTGTGGCACGCCCTCACCCTGCTGCGCGAGTACCGCGGCGACGGCCACGTGGCGGCCCTGCAGACCGCGGGGCTCAACGGCCTCGAGGCGCTGATCACCCACACCGCCAGCGGGATCGGGTTCAGTGAGGAGTACGCGCGTCGCCGCCGCGGCTGGACCGAGGACGAATGGGCGGGTACCGCATCCGAACTGCGCGCACGGGGACTTCTCGACCGGCGCGGTGAGCTGACCGGGGACGGCTTCGAGGTTCGCGAGCTCGTCGAAGACCTGACCGACGACCTCGCGGCGGCACCGTGGGCGGCGCTCGGCGAATCGGATGTCGAGCGGCTCCTCGACCTGGCGCTGCCGTGGCGCGACACGATCACCGACTCGGGGCTCTTCCCCGCCACGCTGTTCGGTCCACGTTACGGTGACGCGCGGTAACATCAACCGCTGTGAGTGGTTCCCGGCGCAGACCGCGGCAGGTGTGGCATCTGCCCCAAACACACCATCCGTACCGATCGGCCGGTTACTGTCGACGCAGTCGGGGGACTCTTATCAAGATCACCTCGACCGGAACCGATTACCCGTATCGATGGAGGATTGAATGAGCGCCTACCGGACCATTGTCGTCGGAACCGACGGATCCGAGTCGTCGTACCGGGCCGTGGAGAAGGCAGCCGCTCTCGCCGGGGACTCCGAAGCCCGCCTCGTCATCGCGTGCGCCTACTACCCGGCCGATCCCAAGGACACCGCCCACGCCGCCGACGTGCTCGGCGCCGACGCGTACCAGGTCACCGGATCCGCGCCGAGCAACGAGATCCTGCGCACCGCACGCGAGAAGGCCATCGTCGCCGGCGCCAAGAACGTCGTCGAACGCGCCGTCGTGGGAGCGCCCGTCGAGTCGCTGCTCGCCCTCGTCGAGGAACTCGAAGCCGACCTGATCGTCATCGGCAACCGCGGCCTGAACACCATCACCGGCCGTCTCCTCGGCTCGGTTCCCTCGGATGTCGCCCGCAAGTCGACTTCCGACGTCCTGATCGTCCACACCGTCCGCTGACCTGCGCTCCCGCCCGCTCCGGATCGTCCGGGGCGGGCGGTGGCACGCGTGCGGGTGGTCAGCAGTAGCTACCCACCGTGGTCTCCACGAACCGCCGTGCCGCGTCGTCGCCGGACAACGCCGTTCCGGACACCGAAGCCGCATACGTCGCGATCGGCCGGACCGTGTCGAGGATCCGCTCCTCGGGGAGACCCGCCGCCACCTGATCGCACAACCCCCGCGCGACCGCCAGCACCGTCCCGTCCGTGAGCCCGGACGCCAGACCCGCCTCGCCCAGCGCCTCCTTCAGGCGCTCACCCCGCTCGTCGAGCAACGGCGGTGCGGTCGTGACCGACACGGACGACGAGGCTGCCACCGGTATCGACGATTCCGCGGCGCTGTCCGACGCGGTCGCCGACGAACACGCCACCGCACTCGCGGAGGCGGCGGCCATCAGCAGCATCGGGGCCAGCAGCAGCACCCGGACACGGCGGGACGCGCCGCGCCGCGGCCCGTACCACCTCGCGTTGCCAACCACCGCGCCTCCTTACGCATCCCCCGCCGGTCCGCTCGCAACCTACCGTGCCGGGGTCGCGAAATGATCTCGAAACCTCGGCAGCGGATCCTGTGCGGGCGCGGCGATCAGCATTCGGCAGGTTCGTGCAGTCCGTCCAGCACCTCCGGCAGCGCCGACGTGTGCAGCACGCCCAGTCGCTGCGTCGCACGGGTCAGCGCGACGTAGAGGTCGTTGAGGCCGCGCGGCGACTCGTCGAGGATGTCGCACGGTTCGACGAGCAGCACCTCGTCGAACTCGAGGCCCTTGACGTCCCGGACCGTCGCCACCCGGACCGACGGCCCCTCGAGATGCGCCCACTCGGTCGCCAGCCGATGCGGCACGATCACCGCGGTCAGGCCCGGGCCGTCCTGCGCGGCGAGCGTCTGCTGCACCGCCTCCGCGAGATCGTCGGCGTCGACGTGCCGTGCCCACGGCGCGAAACCCGACTCGCGCACCGACCGCGGGGGCACCTGCTCGGGGTCGATTGCAGCGAGAACCGAGTGCGCCACCTGCATGATCTCCGCCGGGGTGCGGTAGTTGACGGTCAGCTCCGCCTTCCGCCACCGGTTCGCCACATACGGTTCGAGGATCCGCTGCCACGACGAACTGCCCGCCGGATCGCCGGTCTGTGCGGTGTCGCCGACCACGGTCATCCACCGATTCGGGATACGCCGCATCAGCATTCGCCAGGCCATCGCCGACAGCTCCTGCGCCTCGTCGACGATCACGTGACCGTAGGTCCAGGTGCGGTCCCCGGCGGCGCGCTCGGCGGTGGTCTCGTGCCGGCGCAGATCCTGCCGCTCGGCGAGCTGGGTGGCGTCGATCAGGTCGTAGGCCATCAGCAGCTCGGGGTCGAGGTCGTCCTCGAGATCCTGCGGTGCCGATCCGGTGAGAATGTCCAGTGCGCCCTGGGCGTCGGCGATCTGCCGCCGCCACCGCCGCGCGGCCCGTTCCCGGTCCGCGGCATCGTCGACGCCGAGCAACTCGGCCAGTTCGTCGAGCAGCGGCGCGTCTGCGGCACTGAACCGGCCACCCGAACGCGGCCGGTGCAGCAGCTCGATCTGCTCCTCGGTCAACGCCGGCGCCGCCGACGCGAGCCGCTCCCGGGACGCGAGCAGATCCGTGAGGACCTGCTGCGGGGTGAGCTGCGGCCACAGCGCGTCGATCGCCGCGAGGATGTCCGGATCGGCACGCATCTCCGAGCGGATGTCGGCGATGTCGTCGCGGCTGAGCAGATTCCCGCCGTCGACCAGATTCGTGCCGATCAGCTCCGCGAGCTGGTCGGCGAGCGCCTCGATCACCGCCGAGACGAAGATCGGACGGGCAAGGTTGTGCGGACGCCGCGACGACCGGGCCCGGCCCCGCGCGCGGGTGACGGTCTTGCGGTCGAGCGTGATGCGGTACGAGTCGAACATCAGTGGCACCGGTTTCGTCGGTACCTCCTGCCGGTCCCGCACCGCCTTCTTGAGCACGTCGACCATGTCGAGCGAACCCTTGACCTGCCCGGTGGCCAGGTCGTCCTCGAGCTCGGCACGCACACCCGGATACAGGTCGCCGATCGTGGACAGCAGCACGCCGGTTTCACCGAGCGACGGCAGCACCTGGCCGATGTAGTCGAGGAACGTCGAGTTCGGGCCGATGATGAGCACGCCCGCCTTCGCGAGCTGCTTGCGGTACGTGTACAGCAGGTACGCCGCACGGTGCAGGGCGACCGCGGTCTTGCCGGTCCCGGGACCGCCCTGCACGACGAGGACGCTCTTGTGTTCGGAGCGGATGATGGCGTCCTGCTCGGACTGAATCGTGGCGACGATGTCGTGCATCTGACCGGTACGGGCCGCGTTCAACGCCGCGAGGAGCGCCGATTCGCCCGCGACACCGCCCGCCGGAGTCGTCGTGCCGTGCGCTTGCGCAACCTCGAGATCGAGGTACTCGTCGTTCAGCGCCGTCACGGTGCGCCCGCGGCTGCGGATGTGACGGCGGCGGATCACACCTTCCGGTGCCGCCGGGGTCGCGAGATAGAACGGCCGCGCCAGCGGTGCCCGCCAGTCCAGCAGCAGCGGCTCGAAGTCGTTGGCCTCGTCGAGGATTCCGAGACGGCCGATGTACCGGACCTCGGTGTCGTCGATCCCGTCGGAGTTGCCCCCGTCGACGTCACCCGGATGGGACCCGTCGGTGCCGTTGCGCACGTCGATGCGGCCGAAGCACAACCCGTGCTCGGCGGCGTCGTACTTGGCGAGATCCTCGGTGTACATCTGCGTGAACGACTCGCGTTCGCTGCGCGCCTGGGGCGTGCCGCCGGTCTCGAGCAGCACCCGACCGAGCCGGGTCTGTGCGTATTCGCGCAGCGAATCGAGATGCCCGTACAGCATCGACAGGTATGCCTGCTCACGCTCGTGATCAGGGTGCGACAGGCCGTCGGACGGCAAAGGGTCTCCTCGGGTCGTGATGTGTCGGCGCGTCGTGCGGGCGTCGACAGAATTGCCCGAGAAGTCTAGTGCCGTCCGCGGCGCTGTGCAGAATCAGCCGGGGTCAGCCGGCCAGGTGGTGCCGTCGTTCGCGCGCCTCCTCGGCCAGCGCGCGGGCTTCCCGGGCCCGAAGCGCGGCCTGCTCCTCGGCGATGTGTGCCCATTCCGTTCCGTGTTCGCGCGCCGTCTCCCACCACCGGAGGCCGCGGCCGCGCGCCGTCTCCGCAAGTTCGGGCCCGCGCTCGCGGGCGAGTTCGGCGAGTTCGGCGCTGCGCTCGCGGGCGAGTTCGGCGAGTTCGGTGCCGCGTTCCCGGGCGAGTTCGGCGAGTTCGGGCCCACGCTCGCGGGCGACCTCGAGCAGTTCCGCGCCGCGCTCCCGGGCGACCTCCGCGAGACCGGAACCGCGTTCCCGCGCGGATTCCGCGATGACCGGGGCGCGGTCCTTCGCGACTTCGAGGAGATGACTTCCCTGGCCACGGGCGGTTTCCGCGAGCTCGGCTGCATCGCCCGTCAACGCACGGACACGTTCGCCGACCGCGTGCAGACCGTCCCCGAGCGCGTCCTTGTTCTCGGCGTGGTGGCTCGGCAACACCGCGACGACCTTCTCCTGCGCGTGCCGGGCGGCTCGCCGGCCCCGCCACCCCAGCGACGGCTTGCCCTCGGTGTCGGCGGCGGCGATGAGCAGGCCACCGAGCAGGCTGACGTTCTTGATGAACTGCGTGCGTTGCATCGCTCGCTTGGCCGGATCCTCGACGTTCCAGAAGTCGTGTCCCGCGACCGTGGTGGGTACCAGCGTGCCGGCCAGAACCAGCGACGCGATCCGGGGCGCCTTACCGACGGCGAGCAGCGCGCCGGCCCCGACCTGCACGGCACCGTTGACTCGCACGAGCACTTCCGGATTGTCGGGAATGCGCTCGGTGACCGAGTTCGGCAGCATCGCCAGGGCCTGTTCGAGGCCGGGTTGTGCCGCGTCGGCCTTCCCCGACGGACTGCGGAGGGCGTCGACACCCCCGGCGATGAAGATCGATGCGAGCATCGGTCGGGCGATTCGGCGAAGGATCATGCTTCCTCCCGTGGTGGGTTGCCTTTCAATCCTGACGTGTACCCCGGGATCGTGGGGCGTATCCCTGGCTATTCGGTACCGATCCGTATGCAGGAAGGGGGTCGTAGGGGCATCGTTGGACTCATGAACATCGACGACGCACGCGACGACGTGTACGGCGGTGAGTACAGCGTCGACGAGGACAATCAGCTTCAACCCGCGGACACGCTCGACGACCGCGGTGTCGCCGACATGCTCGACGAGGGCTATTCACCGCCCGAGCGACCGCTGGCGATGAACGCGACGGGAACGACCGGTGACGAGGTGCGCTACGGCGGCAGCCTCGCGCACCGGATCTCGGCCGAAGAACCGGACCCCGCGTTCGACACCTCCGAACCGGACGTCGACGCGGTGATACCGGGGCAGCGCTACATGGGCGAGGTCGGTGACCGACGCGCCGGCCGACTGGTCGCCCACGACGACGGACTCGCCGGCGACGAAGAATCCGAGCTGTGGGCCGGGGACGCCGGAATCGACGGGGGAGCGGCGTCGGCCGAGGAAGCCGCGGTTCACGTCATCGAAGAAGAGGAGTGATTTCGTAACCAACCGAATTCCCACCGGTGGGTTGCGGGATCCTGCACGCGGAAGTCGTTCCGAAACGGTCGGTAAGACGTCACCATCAAGCACGAGGTGTTCAGCTTCCGCCCGTCGTGGACGACGGACATCAGCGTCGAGTACCGGGGTGGACGGTGGCAATCGAATACGATTTCGGCTACTGACCTCGCGCAGACTCGAAAGTCCTTGTAGGCCAGTGTGAGAGCCGGGATATGCCCGCGGCCGGGTAGCGGTGGTGCGACTGAGGGAAGACGATCTGCCACTCGGCCCTGTATTCGTCGACCAGGCGCTGCGCACTCTGATGGGCAAGCTGATGCGTCGCGCAGTAGCGGGTGGTGCGGCTTCGGTCGAGACGAATCGCGAGGTCCTGGGTGACGAGGTCCTGGTGATCTCGTCGACCTCGTCGGCGCGCACATCCACCTCTCGAGCTTCTCGAGGATTGAAGCCGACCGCGCCGGGCTATTCCTTCCCGCGGGGCCGACCACTTCGTGTCCCGTACGGAAGGAGATCAGCGTGGCCGAAGACAGCGCATCCGACAAGGCACGCCTCGGGTTGAAGCAGACCGTGGTCGGCAAGGCGAAGGAGGTCGCCGGAGCTCTGACCGGCAACGATTCCCTCACCACCGAAGGCCGCCTCGACCAGGAACAGGCCCGGCAGGCCAGGAAGGCCGACACCCTCTCCCACATGGCAGAAGCCGAGGGCGAAGAGGCGGTCGAACAACTCGACGCCGTGCGCGAAGCCGGACGGCAGGAACGCGAGGCGGTGCAGCACCGGACCGAGGCCGCCGAGTCGCAGGCCGAGCGAGAGGCACGGGTCCGCAAGCAGGCCGCCGAACTCGAATACCAGGAGAACGTGGTCCGGGCACAGTCCGACGCAGCCCGCCAGGCCACGGCTGCCGAGCAGCAGGCACGCCGCGAGGAGAACGCCCAGATCACGGATGCCGCTGCGGAGGTCGCAGCCGCCGACGAGAACCACCGTCGCGCCTCCCACGACGCCGAACGCGCACGTCTGGAGGCCGAAGAGGAACGCCGCAAGGCCGAAGCCCTCGATCGGTCGCTGACCGACGGGCCGGATCGCTGACGAACACCCCCGACATTCCCTACCGGAGCTGTACCCCCATCGAAGTTGGAGATGTGCCGATGAACCTCACCACCGTGCCCAAGAGCGTCCTGCGACTGCAGTACATGATCGCCCGGTTCCCCCTCGGGTTGATCGAACAGCAGTTGCGGTTCTTCCTGCCCACCGACGCCCCGCCGCGCCTGATGTACGAGCGGGGGCTGGGCATGCTGGACGGCATCGTCGGCAGCGTGCTCGACGACCAGGAGATCGCCATGCGCGGGGCGCGCGCCACCGAACACGCCGACGCTGTGAAGCGCGCGGAGAAACTCGATGCCCAGGCCGAGGCCGAGAAGCGTGCCGCGGACGCCGAACTCCGTCGGATGCGTGAGCGGGCCGCCGCCGAGCAGGAAGCCGCACGGCGCGATCGTGAGGAGGAAGTCCAGCAGGCGCGGGAGCGTGCGCAGGAACGCGCGAAGCAGGCCGAGAAGGAAGCCGAGCAGAAGAAGGCCGCCGAGATCGCGAAGGCCGATCAGGAGGCCGCCGCGAAGCGTCGGGCCGCCGAGACGGCCAAGAAGAGGGAAGAAGAGCGCATCCGCAGGGCCGAGGAGGAGGCCGCCGAGCCCGTCAAGGTCTCCCTCAAGGATGCGGTCGCCAAGCAGCTCGAGGCGAAGGAGGCGGAGGAGCGCGCACACGATGCGGGCGAGGTTGCCGAGTACGAGAAGATCGAGCACAAGAATCCCTGAGTGCTTCGGCAGAGCCCTGAGCGCAAAGCGCCTCGGTAGACCCAGCGCACAGACGACGAGACCCCGGTGCATCCTGTGCACCGGGGTCTCCTCCGTCGGAAATAGCCGCGGATCAAAGCGCGGATCAACAGCTTCCGCAGGCAACGCTCGAGCCCCGGCCGCAGCCGCGCAAGTACCGGCCCGCGTCGTACCGGCAGGACCGCGTGAACAAGCTCGGCGCGCAGAGGGAGACGCCGGCGGAGCCGATCATCACCGACCGCGCCCCCGAAACCGCCACCCCAGCGAACGACCTCGACTGTGGGTTTCGCCATACCGGCCGGCGGTGCGCGGTGACGGCAGGCCACCCGCGCGCCGCGTCGAGACCTCAGAGGAACGGGTTGCCCGACAGGTCCAGGACGAGTTTGCCGCGCGAGTGCTTGGCGTCAAGCAGGCGGTGCGCCGCCACGATGTCGGTGAACGGGACGGTCCGCACGGGCAAACGCAGCGCGCCGTCGACGACGGCGTGCACCAGTCGGTCGAGTCTCTCGGGTGACCGCTGCACCCGCACGAGGGGTACCCCGTGCGAGGTCGCGGTTTCCGGGACCAGGGTCACGGCCCGACCGCCGGACCGCCGCACAGCGGTGGCCACGTCCCCGGCCTCTCCGGTGCCTGCGAGGTCGATCGAAACGGTGACCCTTCCCGGTACGGCCTCTCGGATCCGGTCCGCGAGGCCGTCGCCGTAGACGACGGGCGTCGCGCCGAGGTCACGCAGGTGGTCCTGGTTCGATTCGCCGGCGGTGCCCACCACCGTCACGCCGTCGGCGACCAGCAGCTGGGTCAGGACCGTCCCCACGCCACCAGCAGCGCCGTGCACCACCACGACGTCACCGGCTCGCGCATCGGTCGCCTCGATCGCCGTGACCGCGCTCTGACCGACGCCCGACAGTCCGCCTGCGACGGCCCAGTCCAGTGCGGCGGGCTTGTGCACGAGCCGGCCGGGGTCGGTGTCGACGAGTTCGGCGTCGACTCCGGGCGTGCCGAAGCCGATCACGTCGTCGCCGACCGTGTAGTCGCCGACGCCGGCACCGACGGCGACCACGGTGCCGGCGAACTCCGTGCCCGGCACGTGCGGGACCGCGCCACCGAACGCGCCGGAGCGGATGCGGGCGTCGACCGGGTTGAGCCCGCCGATTCGCACCGCCACCCGCACGACGCCGGGGGCGGGGGGCTCACCGACCGGCAGGTTCTCGATCCGGATGACGTCCGGCGGCCCGAATTTGCGCACCACGGCGGCGCGGTAGGTGGTCTGTGATGTGGTCATGGCGACGTCCTCTCGGTCGGTGGTCAGAGCGCGAAGACCGGTTCGTCACCGGCCAGTGCCCGGAACTCGTCGGCGTCGAGCCGGGACCACCCGTACCTGCCGTGAACGTCGTTGAACCGTCCGCCGATCTCGAGGTCACGGGATCGGGAGATGTCACCGACCAGCCACGGCAGCCATCCCGTCTGCGCCAGCAACGGCCGGACGACCTCCGCGGTGGTCTCGGAATCCGCCAGGAAGGGCAGCACCGCGGGCGGGTCCTGGTTTGCGCCCTCGTTGACGAAAGCGGTCGCAAGATTCGAAAACGCCTTGGCATGGCCCGTTCCGGAAGGCAGTAGCGTGGCGACGAACTGACCGGCCGAACCCTCGCTCGGACGGCGCGGGACGATGCCGTGGGGTGTGACGTCGAGCGGGTTGGAAACGTCGAGCAGGACCTTTCCCTGCAGCGCCGCACCGAGGTTCCCGATGACCTCCCGCTGGGGCCGATCCCACAGCGTGGTCAGTGCCACCACCTGGCTGTGCGCAACCGAGGACACGAGGTCCGGCTCGACGGTGACGGTGGTTCCGGCGGCGGCAACCGCGCGGACGATCTCCGCCGCAGCGCGAGCCTTGGCCGGATTGTGGTGGTGGAGAGTCACATCCACGCCGTGGGACGCGAACAGTGCTGCAATGGCGGTGCCGTGACGACCGGGACCGATGACGACGATGGAGGGCATGAGGTGGCTCCTTGTTGTGCGCGTGGAGGGGGGTGAGGTGTGCGGGACCGGCCGGTCAGTTGGGGTCCGTGCCGGACTGCTCGGCATCGTGACGCTCTCGGGCCTGGGCGACCCGCGGCGCAAGCTTCATCACCACGTAGACGAATTCACTTATCGCGGAACATATTTCGAAACCGATATCGGTCAGCGCGTATTCCTCGCGGCTGGCCGACCCGGGGACGGGGCGACGTTCGACGAGTCCGTCGCGCACGAACCGCTGCAGCGTCTGCGCGAGCATCCGGTCGTTGACACCGGCGACGCACCGTTTGATCTCGCTGTAGCGCATCGAACCCGAACGCAGAGCGGTCAGGATCGACATCGCCCACACCCCGCCGACGGTCTCGAGTGCGGCGCGGATGCTCCCGGCGCCGTCGTGCAGGTCCTCGATCGCAACCAGTCGATCGTCACGTGCCTCGATACGTTCGACGACCTCGGCCGCACGGGCGGCCAGTTCGCCGTCCGTCGCCGATTGTGCCGATTCGTCGGCCGCTTCCCGTTCCGTCATGCTTCATGTCTATCACTCTTGTTTCAAGAGCAATAGCAATTCACTCTTGAAATGAGAGTGATGTTCCTCTCACGGGGCTCTCACATTTCGGTACGGTTGCACCGGGGTCTCCTTCGTCGGAAATAGTCGCGGATCAGAGCGCGGATCGAAGTTGGGCACGACCGTCTTCGCCCACCGTTACAAACCGCCGAGTCCTTCGCGATCACCGCAGCGCCCATGATCACCAGCACGAGCGCCATTACCTGGTGATTGTTCACGCGGAGCCACTGCGAAAGGCGTCGAGCGGTTCGCGCAAGCGCTGCGCCGCGAGCGCGTACCCGAGGACGGGGATGAGCACGCTCGACGCCATCACCGTGAAGATCACCAGCGCCACCACGGCTTCGCCAGGGCCGAGCCCGCCGGTGCCGATCACCAGCCCGGCGGAGACGCGCGGCAGCAGGTTCTTCGGATTGACCGCCGAGAGTGCGACGCCGAGACCGGTGGCCTTCGGGAAGTTCAGCCGGTCGAGGGCCTGCATCCATTTCGGGACCGATGCGTCGCCGCGGGCGCGCCATTGCCTGCCCGCCAACACGATCAGCGGTACGCCGATGGCGACCTTGATCCTCGACACGGATCCGCTCGACCCGCCCGAATCCGAGGTGTCGAGGGTCCCGGACAGCAGCGCAACGATTCCCGTGGCCGCGAAGATTCCCACGACCCATCCCAGCCCGAATCCGGTGCCGGTGCTGCCGACGTTCTTCGACGGCAGCATCAAGATGGCGGCGACGATAGGGATCGGTGAGATCGCGACCCCGACCGCCAAGGGGAGAAACTCACCGATGACCGCCCCCATGGGCGGAGGCGATTGCACGGGTGCTTCAACCGCGAGATGCTGTATCTGCCCGGGTTCTAACGCTGAGAATCATGGTAGGCGGCAGCAAGTTTGGCTTCTGCGACTCGCAGGAGCGGACCGAGTGCCTCAGGCTCGATACCGAGGCACTGCGCGATCAGTGCATCGGCGACCTTTGCGTACCGGAGTCGCAGGGCCAGGGCATACGCGGCCGGGAGCTGCCGCAGCGCCTCTTCCCGCCGGTCACGCTCGGTGGTCATGCTCTCGAGCATCCGTCGGCTGCGACTGTTGGGAATAGGTAGTCGGCTACCCCTCTGTGCTCGCAGCGACGTGCTCGCAGCGACGGAAGCTCCCGAACGCACATAGCGGCTGCGTACTGCGGCACCCACCGATCGGTAGGTGGCATTGATGCCGCCGGACGCTGCTCGGTGAATCGACCGGCGGGTGGGACGCTCCGATTCTAGGATTCGTTCATGGGCGGGGTCTGGCCGCTGACCGGCCGAGCCGAGGAATTGCGGTTCGTCGAAGGTGCTCTGCGCCGGAAGAACGGGCCGCAGGGGGTGGTGCTCGCCGGCGCGGCGGGGGTCGGCAAGACCCGGCTGGCGCGGGAGGCGCTGGCGGTGGCGTCTCGACGCGGCGCGAAGGTCCGGTGGGTGCCGGCGACCGCGTCGGCGCGTGCGTTGCCGCTGGGCGCCTTCGCCGGGGTGCTGAACGTGACCGGGCCTGATTCCGGACTTCTGGTGCAGCGGGCCACCACGGCATTGCTCGACGGGGCAGGGCCAGGTGGGGTGGTGGTCGCTGTCGACGATGCGCACCTGCTCGATGACTTGTCCGCGCTGGTGGTGCAGCATCTGGCGGTGCAGAGAGCCGCGGCAGTGGTGGTGACGCTCCGCAGCGATGAGCCGACGCCGGATGCGGTGACCGCGTTGTGGAAGGACCGATACCTCGATCGGCTGGAGGTGCAGCCGCTGTCGGAGACGGAGACGGCGGTGCTGCTCGAGGCAGTGCTCGGCGGGCAGGTGGACACTGCCACCGCGGGACGACTGTTCGACCTGGCACGCGGCAGCGCGCTGTATCTGCGGCAGTTGGTCGACGGTGGTCTGCGGTCCGGTCGGCTGCGCCGGGTCGGTGGGGTGTGGCGGTGGGAAGGGCCCTCGGTGGTTTCGCAGTCGCTGGCCGAGCTGATCGAGACCCGGATGGGCTCGTTGCCGGAGCCGGTGCGGGAGGTCGTGGATCTGCTCGTGTTCGGGGAGCCGCTCCCTGTCTCCGTTCTCGGACGGCTGACCGACCCGGCTGTGGTCGAACAGGCGGAAATGTATGGCGTGGTGAGTGTGTCCGGTGAGGACGGATGTTTGCAGGCCCGTCTCGCGCATCCGCTGTACGGGGAAGTACGCAGGCGCCGCACCGGCCGGCTGCGCGCAGGGCACCTGTGCCGGCGTCTGGCTTCCGCCCTGGGAGCTGTCGACGAGTGCAGTACCGATGTGCTGCGTCGGGCGGTGCTGATGCTGGACGCGGTCACCGCGACCGAGGCCGAGGACGATGTGGATCCTGTGGTGTTCACTGCGGCCGCACAGCGATCACTGGAGTTGTGCGATCCGGAGTTGGCCGCGCGGCTGGCCGCCGTTGCGGTGCACGCCGGTGGCGGATTCGAGCCGCACTTCCTCCTCGTCTATGCCTTGTGTCTGGCCCGTCGAGGCGACGTAGCCGAAAGCGAGGCAGCGGAGCTGGCAGCACGTGCATCCAGTGATCCTCAGCGGGTCCAGGCAGCAATGGTGCGGGCGGCGAACCTGTTTTGGACGCTCGGCAGACCAGTCCAAGCGGCGGCCACGCTGGACGCGGTCGAGTCGACAGCGGCCGTGCTCGGTGTGGGTCCGGACCTGAAGGCTTTGCGCTCGGCGATCTACACCGAGCTGGGGCGACCTGCGTATGCGATCGAGGCGGCGACCGATGCCCTCCGCTCGGCCTCGATGTCAGACCCTTCGCGCATGATGGCCATCTGGGGTCTTGTCTTGGGACTCGCGATGGTCGGCCGTGTCGACGAGATCGAACCGCTGATGGAAAGTGCCGAGGATGCAGCGACCCGGACCGGTATCGGTCGCATCCTGATGCTCAATTTCTGGAACTTTCACCTCATCGCTCTCCGCCTGGGGGGATACCAGCACAAGGCTGAAGTTTTCGCGCAGGAACGGCGCGACCATCAGAGTCAGATGCAGGGCCACGGCCCCCTCGTGGCGGTGCTCCTACAGGGCCGCGCGGCGTTAGGACGCGGGAAGCTACGCCTCGCTCAGCAGCGGCTGCGGGAGGCATCGGCCGGTTTCGTGGCCAGCCGCCAGCTCGAGTGGGAATTCCTCTGCCGGCTGGATCTGACCCAGGCGCTGGCGATGTCCGGCGACGGGGCTGCCGTCGAACAGGAGTTGTCAGCATGCGAGGCGGCCATCCGCGACCAGTCAGTTTTCAGGACGATCCCGTGGATCCAGCCGGAAACCATCTTGACTCGGGCCTGGGTGGCGGCCGCCCAAGGCACGCTCAGCCGGGCCATCGTGCTGGCGCACGAAGCGGCCGATTTCACCCGGTCGTCGGGACAGTATGGGTATGAGGTTTATGCACTGCATACCGCGGTGTGTTTCGGTGACCGCACCGTTGCCGAACGGCTCGCCGAATTGGCCGAGGTTGTGGACGGGCCACGTGCTCCTGCCGCCGCTGCGCAGGCAGCTGCACTTGCCGCCGATGATGGTCACGCTCTCCTGGCTGCATCGGAGGAACTCGAGCGGATGGGTGATCTCCGTGCTGCTGCCGACGCTGCTGCCCAGGCCGCTGTCGCGCATACCAAACACGGTCTGCGCGGATCGGCGAACGTCGCCCTCGCCCGTGCGCATCGGTTGGCCGAGGAATGTGAGGGCGCCCGCACCCCCGCACTGTCAGAGGCAGACCGGCCGCTGCCGATCAGCGCGCGGCAGCGTGAGATTGCTGTTCTTGTGGCGCAGGGATTGTCCAACCAGCAGATCGCGGACCGTCTGACGATGTCGGTGCGGACCGTCGAAGGGCATATCTACCGTGCCGCCATCAAACTCGGTGTCACGACCCGAACCGAGCTTGCTGCCCTCGTTCAGGAGGAGCGGTCCCGCGGATGACAGGGGTCGGCAGTTCGAGCCCGTCACAGGGGATTCCACGTCGGGTAGGTGCTCGGCGGTCATATCGCCGGCAACGGCCGGCATGCCTTCGGTGGCTTGGGGATTCGGCTACCCCTCACTGCTGCGGCCCTCTGGGTTCTTGGTGCAACCCGGGGTGAGCCGACCGGTGGATCCGGCGCACAACACCGTCGGGTGCCCAGTTACCATGCGAGAAGGTGACTTTCGGAAGGAATCCGTTCCCGAAGTGTCGCGCAGCAAACTGGTGGTCTGCGGCGCAAGATGCGATCGCTGTTCCGTGGCGACCGAAGGGCCGGTCATCGCGCACCGTCGGGCGCGATGACCGGCGTCTTCGCCCGTGTCGCTGAAGCGATCGCGGACACGCCTGTGCGGGGTCGGTCGGTTCCGAGCATCAGCCATAGAACTAGCCGGTGCTGGATCGGATCTCGTCAGCTCAGCATGAAGAGTCCGTCCACGGTGCACTGTGTCAGGTCAGCTCGATGGTACGTCCCGCTGAGGGTGCCGATTCCGATTCCGTGGGTGGGTACCAAGATTCCACCGCCTGTGAGTTTTCCGGGCATGGCGCCGTCGAGACTTCCGGTGCCGATGGAGCTGACTTGTACGCTTGACAGAACGGCAAGCGGATCGGCGATCCAGATGCCGTCGGGTCGGGGCTCGGGGTGCTGGGCCCCTCCGGGGGCTCCCACGCACGAATTACGGGGCGTGCCAATGGGTGTGGTCGCGCTCGCGGGTCCCGCGGCAATCAGGCCGACCGCTGCGATGGCTGCGGTGGTCGAGGCTACGGTGGCGAAGATTTTCTTTCTCATGGTGATTCTCCGTGTCGGCCGAGGTTCGATCGAACCCCGGATGGGTCGTTGGGTACACGAAGAACGATGCGCGTCCACGCGGGGGTGGTTGTGAGTAGTGGACTACCTCATTTTACCGGGGCGCGGTCGGTGAGTACTTCACCTCGATGAAGTCTCGTGCGCCGAAAGGCTTTGCCGCCACGCGAGTGGCCTGCCTGTGTTCAGCCCGCGGATTGGTCACCCCATGTCGAGTCGACGACCGATGGGTAGTCCGTCATTTTCGTGATCGTCGACCTCGACGACGGGGCCGGAGAAGTACCCGCTCACCCTGCTTATCGCCGACCTAGTCTCCGATAAGCAGGGTGAGTAGCTGGTGCGGAGGGTCGAGAAGCAATTCCCAACATCCGAGGGACTCTTCTTAGTGCGCTCAGTGATTAGCTTGACTAGCTCGATCACGTCCAATGGAAGCAGATTGGGCCGACTATCGGATTCCCTTGCCAGTTCGGGGTTGGAGAAGGCAGTCTGCTCCAAAGTTGAGTAGATCGACCCCGGAGAGACTCATCATCGAGGGCCGACGTGTAGACGCCGATTGTCTTCAATTGGACGGCTGCAGTTCGGGTCGAAGACTTCGCTTTTCGATGTCGGGCAGCAATACCTGCAACGTAGGTGGCGGCGGCGATCTAGGGCAGTGGAGTAACCGACCGAAGGGCAGGACGTAACACGTTCGTGAAACTCGCGTCGAAACGGTGTTACAGCAGCGCCCTACGGTGATCCGGAAGTCGACGTGAGGAGCAGTGCGAGTGAAGGCCATCATCATCGGCGCCGGGATGGGCGGACTCAGTGCGGGAATCGCGTTGCGGCGCATCGGCTGGGATGTCGAGGTGTACGAGCAGGTGGTCGAGAACAAGCCGGTGGGCGCGGCGATCTCGCTGTGGTCCAACGGCGTCAAGTGTCTGAACTATCTGGGTCTCGAGAAACAGGTCGCCGCTCTCGGCGGGCAGATGGACACCATGGCCTACCGGGACGGGTTCACGGGCGAGACGATGACCGAGTTCAGTCTCCGGCCGGTCGTCGAGCAGACGGGTCAGCGGCCGTATCCGGTGTCGCGCGCCGAACTCCAGTCGATGCTCATGCACGAACTCGGCCTCGAACACATCCGGCTCGGGAAGCGCATGGTGGACATCGCCGACGACGGTGACTCCGTGACCGCGACCTTCGCGGACGGCAGCACCGCCACCGGCGACATCCTCATCGGCGCGGACGGCGCGAAGTCCCGCACCCGCGACTACGTGCTCGACGAACCCGTGGAGCGGCGCTACGCGGGATACGTCAACTTCAACGGCCTCGTCGACATCGACGAAACGATCGCCCCGGCCACCCAGTGGACGACCTACGTCGGCGACGGCAAGCGCGTGTCCCTGATGCCGATCGCCGGCGGGCGCTTCTACTTCTTCTTCGACGTCCCGCTGGCCGCCGGACTCGCCTACGACCGGTCGCAGGCGAAAGAGGTTCTCTCCGAGTGCTTCTCCGGATGGTCGCCGCAGGTGCACAAGCTCATCGGCATGCTCGATCCGCTCGCGGTCAACCGCGTCGAGATCTTCGACATCGACCCGTTCGACACGTGGGTGAGGGGCCGCGTCGCCCTGCTCGGCGACGCCGGGCACAACACCACACCCGACATCGGCCAGGGCGGCTGCTCGGCGATGGAGGACGCCGTCGTGCTGGCCATCGCGCTGCAGACCAACACGCTCGGCGTCGAGGACGCTTTGATCCGGTACCAGAACCGCAGAACCGCCCGCGCGGGTGATCTGGTGCTGCGCGCCCGCAAGCGCTGCGACGTCACCCACGCGAAGGATCCCGAGGTCACCCAGGCCTGGTACGACGAACTGCGCACCGAGGACGGCACCGGCATCATCCGCGGGATCGTGTCGAACATCGTCGGCAACCCGCTCGGCTGACGGGGGACCGGCCCCGGCCAGGTGCGCTACCTGGGATCGGCGCCCACCGTCAGCGGCAGCGAAGCGTCGGCGGTCCACGCGGTCAGCGATCCGTCGTACACGGCGACGTCGTCGCGCCCGGCCAGCGCGAGCGCATGCGCGACACCGGTCGCGGCGATGCCACCACCGCAGTACGTCACCGGGGTGATCCCCGGATCGAGCAGGCCGGCCTCCTCGAACAGCGCCCGCAACTCGGCGACCGGCCGCAGAATGCCCGTCTCCGGGTCCCGGATCCGCGCGACCGGCAGGTTGATGCTGCCGGGAATGTGGCCGGGGCGGGAGTAGGTGCTGGTGTCGCCGCGGTAGGTGGCGGGATCGAGGACGTTCACAAGGACCGTGTTGTCGTCGTCGATCGCGTCCCGCACCTGCTGCGTGGACCGGATCAGGTCGTCGCGGCGCCGGGCGGTGAAGGTCGCGGGGGTCGGCGAGACAGGAGTGTCGGTGACCGGCGCGCCGGCGGCCTTCCAGGCGGGCAGGCCGCCGTCGAGTACCGCGACGTCGTCGAATCCCTCGAGGCGGAGGTGCCACCAGAAGCGGGTCGCCCAGTAACCGTCGTGCTGGTCGTACACGACGACCCGAACGCCGTCGCCGATGCCGAGCGCGCCGGCGGCCGCCGCGAACCGCTCCGACGCGGGCGCCGTCCACGCCTCGGCGGAATCGGGATCGGCGAAGTCGGTGAGCAGATCCGCGAACACGGCACCGGGAATGTGCGCGGCATCGTAGGTGGCACGACCCGGTTCGACCGAGTACGGCCCGTCCTTCGGCAGGGTCAGATGGGTGCTCGAGTCGACGACGACGAGCGTGGGGTCGTCGAGGTGGTCGCGAAGCCACTCGACCGAGACGATGTCCGGGAACTGCTGACCCATGGATGACCTCCGGGGATGCGGGAACGGGTGGCGGCGAGCCTATCGGCCTGCCGCCAGCCGCGACGAGGGTAACGCTCACGGTGAGCGAATCGTCGTCGGTCAACTCCACAGTGTTCAGGTGACGGCAGCACTCGAATCCGTGGCCGGCCGTATGTTCTGGTTGATGTGGAACACGTTGTCCGGGTCGTAGCGGCCCTTGACGGCGGCGAGTCGGTCGTAGTTGCCGCGATACGACGCCCGCACCCGGTCCTGGCCTTCCTCCATCAGGAAGTTGACGTAGGCGCCGCCCGCCGACGTCGGGTGCAGGGCGTCCCAGTAGTCGCGGGCCCACTGCGAGATGAGTTCCGCATTGGCCGGGTCGGGATCCACACCCACGATGACTCCCGCCCACCCGCCGTCCCGGTAGGAGAACGGGGTGGCGTTCTCGGGCACGCGCGCGGCGGCGCCGTCGATCGGATACAGGTGCATGGTGGAATGTCCCGTGGGCGGTGACGCACCGAATCGGCAGTGGACGTCGATCGCGGCGTCGGAGATCTCGTTGAAGAAATCGGCCCGCCAATACCATTGCAGCCCAGAGGGATACAGACCGTCGAATGCGCTCTGCAGTACGGTGAACGGCATGTCGTGCAGGCCGATCAGCATCGGCGATCCGAACGCCTTGATCGGTTCGAGCACCTCGTCGGCGCGGTCGTGCGGGCCCGTGTAGCACCAGACGATCGCGCAGGCCCCGCGTCCCCACAGTTCCTCGGGGAACGGCGCTGCGGGCGGCACCGTGATCAGGCCGATCCAGCCGCTCAACTCCTCCGGCAACGACGGCAGCAGTTCGCGGTACCAGCGCATCACGTCGGCGGTGTCGGCGACGTCGTAGAGCACCGGCCCGCCGATGATCGTGCCGTGCTCGCCGATGTCGTGGCAGCGGAACGTGAACGAGGTGACGATCCCGAAGTTCCCGCCCCCGCCGCGCAGGGCCCAGAACAGGTCGCTGTGCGAATTCTCGCTTGCCTTCACGAAGGATCCGTCGGCGAGCACGACATCGGCTTCGAGCAGGTTGTCCACCGTGAGGCCGAACCGGCGGGTCAGGTAGCCGATGCCGCCGCCGAGCGTCAGACCGGCCACCCCGGTGGATGCCAGGAACCCGGACGGCGTGGCCATCCCGAACCCGACCGTCGCATGGTCGACGTCGCCCCACACGCATCCCGCGTCCGTCCGGACGGTGTGCTGTTCCGGATCGACGGTGGTGCTGCGCAACGCCGACAGGTCCACGACCAGCGCGCCGTCCCACACGCCGAGCCCGGCCGCGTTGTGCCCACCGCCGCGAACCGCGAGCTCGAGGCCCCGTTCCCGGGCGAACCGGACGCAGGCGATGACGTCGACGGTGTCGCGGCACCGTGCGATCGCAGCGGGCCGTTTGTCGATCATCGCGTTGTAGACGGCACGGGCCTGGTCGTAGCCCGGGTCCGTCGGGGTGATCAGTTCCCCGCGCAGCCCCGCGGCCAGGTCGTCGAACGAGGTGCCGGTGGGGGTGGCTGTCGTGGTCATCGCGAACTCCTCTCGCGTGTTTCTCATGCTGCTTCCGACGGTAGGAAGGCGGCGTTCGCGCAGCGTTCGCCCGGCACGCGCCGGTCAGTGCGAGGGCGGAACGCCGAGGCCGACGAGGTCGCGGTCGCAGCGACGCACCAGGGCGACGCTGCCGTGCTCGCCCGCCAACCTCGCCGCAGCACGCAGTCGCGCCACGGCGTCCGGGGGAGCGTCGTATGCGGCGCGCATCCGCATCACCTCCGGCAGCCACCACCGGTCGTCGCGTGCCCGGGCGGCGACCGTCGCCGCGTCGAGGGTCGCGCGCGCGTCGCCGGGCCTCTCGCGGTACAGGTCCGCCAGCAGCGTCAGCCAGTACGGCATCCGGGCGAAGGAACCTGCCGCCCGCAGGTTGGCGATCCCGCGCCGGACCGTGCCGATGCCGTCACCGCCGGTCCGGGACCAGCCGTCGAGGATCAGTCCCCATTCCCGGTAGTACGCGAAGTCGTACCGGTCGCACAGTTCCCGCAGTTCGGTGACCGTCTCGCGCAACTCGGGCCGGTCCCCGCACAACTGCCGGGTGACCGCGCCGTACGCGAGCGCGATGGTCAGGACGAACGGGTCCTCGCTGCGGCGGGCCAGCGTGATCGCCTCCCGGCAGCGCGTGCGCGCGGCGTCGTCGTCGCCGAGCAGCCAGTGCGCATGTGCCGCCCACGCGCAGCCGTGCACGTCCGGGCGGGTGCCGACGGTCCACGAATGCGCGCCTGCGGTGAGTTCGGCGGCCAGCGCGAAATGCCCCAGCGCCTCGGCCGGCCGGCCGAGACTCACCGCGGATCCCGCGTACGCGAAGTGCGCCGACCCGCACAGTTCGGTTCCGGGTTCCACCAGTGTCAATGCGCGCGTGACCGCCCGATGCGCTCCGGCGGTGTCGCCCTGGACGAACCGCGACGACCAGAGCCCGACGAGACCGACGATCGTCGACTCCGTGCGGCCCAGCGTGTCGGCGAGCTCGATCGAACGTTCGAGGGCGTGCTGCAGTTCGGGGGACGAATAGCCGTAGCGGGCGTTGAGCGGTGCCGCCAGTGCCTCGAGGATTGCGAGTTCCTGTGCGGCGGCACCGCTTCCCGGATGCTCGCGCACCAGGGTGAGAGCGTGCCGATGCAGCCGGACCGCGTCGGCATATGCGAACCTGCGGGTCGCGATCTCGGCCGCCCGCCGGTAGTACGGCACCGCCCGATCCGGGCGCCCACCGCGGGCGTACTGCTCGGCGAGTTGAGCCGACACCGGATCGGTGTCGTCGCGGTGCAGCAATTCGAGTGCCTGGGCGAGCCGCCGGTGCAGCAGCCAGCGTTGCGGCGGCCCGACCGTCGCGTACGCGGCCTCGCGCAGCAGGTCGTGGGCGAAGTCGTAACCGTCGCGGAACTCGGTGACGATGCGCCGGCGCCACAGTTCGTCGACGGCCTGTACCACCGCGACCGCCCCGAGATCGCTTGCCGTGGTGAGCAAGTCGAGCGTGAAATCGCGTCCGACCGCGGCGGCCAGGCCCGCCACCTCCCGCGCAGCCGGACTCGACTGCTCCACGCGGTGGTGCAGCACCGACGACAGACCGTCCACCGAGAGCGCGTCGTCCCCGTCGGTCGCGGACCGCATCGCTTCGACGATGTACAACGGGAAGCCCCCGGTCGCCGTGTGGAGTAGCCGCCGCTCCTCGATGGTGCGCGATCGTCCACCGATCGCTTCGGCCAGGCGGGTGCTGTCCGCTTCGTCCAGGGGGCTCAGCCGCAGTTCCGTCACCGTGCCCGACGAGGCCAGTCCGGTCGCCCATTCGGTGACGGCGGCCGCGCTCTCCGAGCTGTCGTCCCGCGCGGCCGCCGCGACCAGCAGGGGAGCGTCGGGCGTCAAGCCCAGGCAGAACGCGAGAAACAGCAGTGTCTCCCGGTCGCACCACTGCATGTTGTCCAGGGTCAACAGAATCGGGCGACCGTCGCCGACGAGGCCACGGGCGAGTCCCTCGAAGAAACGATGCCGCTGCCAGGCGTCGGCCGATGCCCCGACCCCGCGTTCGGGGCGAGTCTCGCGCACACGATCCGTGTCGGCCTCGGGGGACGGCACGAGCCGTTCGACCTCGGCCCGCCATACCCGGGCGAGTCCCGATCGGCCCGCCGCGACCGCGGGGTCGCGCAACCAGTCGGCCACGGGTGCCAGCGCCAGCCCGGCGGAGGTTGCGAAGCAGCGGCTGTGTGCCACCGTCGCGCCACCGGCCTGCGCGATGTGCGCGATCTCGGTGAGCAGCCGGGTCTTTCCGACGCCCGCCCCGCCGCGGATGAGGATCGCGCCCGGTCGACCGGACGCCGCGCGCTGCCAGGCGGTGGCGAGACGGTCGATCTCGCGGGACCGCCCGACCAGTTCGACGGTCGTGGACCCGGTGCGGACCGGGATCCTCCGGCCGGGTGCGGTACCGAGAACCTGTTCGACGAGGGCGCGCGTCTGCGGATCGGGGAGGACACCGAGTTCACGTTCGAACAGCGACGCGCAGCGGTGATAGGTACCGGCGGCGCCGGCCCGATCCCCGGTCTCGGCCTGCAGACGCATCAGGTTGCGATAGCCGACCTCCTCGAGCGGAGCGAGCCGGACGCGACGACGCGCGACCTCGATCGCCCCGGCGGGATCGCCCGTGCGGGTGAGGGCGCCGGACAGCAGATCGCACAGCTCCACGCATCGTCGTTCGCGATCGGATCGGATCTCGAGTGCCCAGTCGTCGAACACGCCGGGCAGGAACTCGCCGCCGTATGCGTCCAGCGCCTGCCACGCGTGGGTGACGAGAGCACGGTCGTCACCGGACCGCGCCGCCCGCAGCGCCGCCGCGCGTTCGGTGTCGAAGACACGCAGGTCGGCGCTGCTCGACGGGGTGTCGGTCCAGCACAGATCCTTCGCCGTCACCGTGAGTGACGGCTCGTCGCCCAGCGCCTGCCGCAGATGGTGGAGTTCGCGTCGCAGGTTGGTCAGGGATTGCCCGTCGGTGGAATCCGGCCAGAACAGGGTCGCGAGCCGCTGCCGGGGCTGCGGCGTACGGGCGTGGGCGACCAGGAACGCGACGAGCGCGAGCGCGCGCGGCGACCGGGTCACCACGGCCCCGGTCGCATCGTCGGTGATCGCCTGTTCGCCCAGGACGGAGACGCGCAGCATGCCTTGTTGCTCCCGAGATCAGGTTAGTCCCCGTTCCCGGTCCGGTCGTCGCGCCGACGCCGTGTGGCCTCGGGGTGAATAGCCACTCGACGCTGTTGCCACCGGACAGTTCCAACCGCTGACCAGCTGGGCTCACTCGCAGAACTTCCTGCCGGCCGCGCT